>JBBIKM010000037.1:28508-38616 GCA_037445455.1 bacterium
GGCGGCGGGTTGGAACGATTCGACCTCCACACGCAGCAATTCACCCATTACCAGCACGATGATGCCGACCCCGCCAGTCTGAGCAACAACGATGTCTGGTCGATTCTTGAGGATCGTTCCGGCACCCTCTGGGTCGGCACGTATGGCGGCGGCCTCAACAAGTTCAGCCCGGCGCGGCGCAAGTTTGTGCACATTCGCCACGACCGGATGCGGCCCAACAGCCTGGGCCACAACATGGTCATGGCCATTCATGAAGCGCGTGCGGGCGACCGCCGCACGTTGTGGATTGGCACGGGCGGCGGCGGGTTGTATGCCTGTGAGGAAGAGCGCGCCGGCTTCCGGGCATATCGGCATGATCCCCGCGATCCCCGCAGCCTGAGCAACGACGGCGTGGCCGCGGTCTTTCAAGACCATGCCGGCAATCTCTGGGTTGGCACTGCTCTCGGCCTGGACAAAATGGCGCCGGGCCAGCACCATTTCACGCATTACCGCCACGATCCCGCGAATCCCTACAGCTTGAGTGAAAATGGCATCAGTGCGATTACGGAAACGCGGCATGGCGACCGCCGGCTGTTGTGGATCGGCACAGGCAACGGCGGTCTGAACAGCTTCGATCCGGTGACTGGCCGTTTCACGCGCTATCGCCACGATCCGGCAGACTCGACCAGCTTGAGTCACAATCGCATCTATGCGCTGCATGCGCGGACGGACGGCAACGGCGCGCCGGTGCTGTGGATCGGCACCGACAGGGGCTTGAATGAATTGGCACTGCCGGCTGCGTTTCCCGGGCCGGCCGTGGCGCCACTGCGCTTTCGCCGTTACCTGTACGATCGCGCGAATCACGCCAGCTTGAGCAACGACCGTGTCTTTTCAATCTACGCCGCGGACGACAGCGTGCTGTGGGTGGGCACGTGGGGCGGCGGCCTGAACCGTTTGGATCGCCAGCGCGGCCGCTTCACGCCATTCACGGAAAAGGACGGCCTGCCCAACGACGTGGTTTACGGCATCCTCGCGGATGACGAAGGCCGGCTTTGGCTGAGCACCAACAACGGCTTGTCCCGCTTCGATCCGGCAACCGCCACCTTCCGCAACTATGACCTCGCGGATGGCCTGCAGAGTAAGGAATTCAATCAAGGCGCTCATTTCCGCAGCGCGAGCGGCGAGATGTTCTTCGGCGGGATCAACGGCTACAATCGTTTTCATCCCGGCCAGGTGCGCGACAATCCGTTTGTGCCGCCGGTCGTGCTCACCGGCTTCGAGAAATTCGACAAACTCGTGCCGCTGCCGGCCGCGATATCCGAAATCGAACACCTCAAGCTGTCGTATCGCGACAACTTCTTCTCCTTCGCGTTCGCGGCGCTGGATTACACCAATCCCGCCAGGAATCAATATGCCTACCGCCTTGATGGCTTTGACGAGGACTGGATTTACTGCGGCACGCGGCGCTATGCCAGCTATACCAACCTCGATGGCGGCGAATACGTCTTTCGCGTGAAAGGCTCCAACCACGACGGCGTGTGGAATGAGACCGGCACTGCGGTGCACATTATCGTCACGCCGCCGTTTTGGGAAACCTGGTGGTTCGCGGCGCTCACCGCGTTGGTGGTGGTGGCCGTGGGGTATGGCGGTTATCGCCGGAAGCTGGCGGCGCGGCTGGAAAAGGCAAGAATCCTGAACGAGCTCAAAGCGGCCCACGACATGCAAATGGGCCTGATGCCGGCCGCGGCACCCAGTGTTCCCGGCTGCGAGGTGGCCGGCATCTGCCGGCCGGCGGAGGACGTGGGCGGCGACTTCTTCGATTATTTCTGGCTCGATGCCGGCAAAACCAAATTCGGCTTCATGCTGGTGGATGTCAGCGACAAGGCGATGAAGGGCGCGATGACTGCCGTGCTGACCAGCGGCGTGGCCAGCGCGCAGATCGGCCGCAGCGACTCACCCGCCACGCTCATCCAAAACATCAATCGCGTGATGTACATGAAAACGCCGGCCAATGCCTTCACCGCCATGGCCATTGGCGTCATCGATTTGCCTGCGCGCACACTGCGTTTCGCCAACGCCGGCTTGACGCGGCCGCTGTTGCGCCGCGGCGAACAGATCACTTACCTGCGCGTCGGCGGCATGCACTTCCCGCTCGGCATTCTGCCGGAAGTCGAATACGAAGAGCTGGCGGTGCCGCTGCAGAGCGGTGATGTGCTGGTGTTTTACACCGACGGCCTGCCGGAAGCGATGAACGCGAAGGAGGAGTTGTTCGATTATCCGCGGCTGGAAAGCGCCCTGCGTGCCCTGCCGGCCTCCGCCTCTGCCGCCGGGGTCATTGCCGGGCTGCTGCAAAAAGTCGAACGATTCGTGGACGACGCCAAACTCCATGATGATACGACGATCGTCGTCGTGAAGGTGGTGTGAGGCAAGCCCGCATGCCTCATCCCAGTCCGAACGAGCCGGAACCAAGGAAGGTAAAAGCGACCGCAAAGCGTAGAGCCGCGGAACCGCGCAAAGAAAAGACTCGAGTTTTGTCTTTGGTAATGGCGAGCACGAAAACGATTGGGAGACCTTTGCGGCTCTGCGTGAGGTCTTTCGCCAAAAATGGCGAAGGTCGGAGATTTGCAGAATTGGTACGAGACCCGCAGCAATAGGAGTCGCGAAAGCAGCCACCGAACATATCTTTGCTTTTTTGCAGCGAGTTTACTCCCGGGTGAAGAAAGCAGGCAGGAGCCCATAACTGGAATGAGGCGGAACAAGGGAGGCCAAACCGCCAGTGCAGGCGCCAAGAGCTGCGGAGAGGAGAATGCTCTGCTTTCCAGTGAAAGGCAACACCTCAACGGTGGTTTTGCGGGCGGCGGGGTTGTTTTTGCGGGTGGGAAATTTTCTGTGCGGCCGCCCGGCTGGAATCTTGGACTTGTCTAAAATTCCTGCAGGCGAGGTTGCAATGCAAGGCGGTCAAGAGCCATGAAAAAAACTGAACGTGCAACACTGTTGCTGGATCACTACAAGGATACCTTCCAAAACATCCTTTATCATTGGCGCGTGCGCAACCGGCTGTTCATTTACGTTCTCGTGCTGCTCGCCGGCATGTCGCTCGACACCTACAGCCCGGATGCAATGGCCCACCTGTTCAATGCCTATGTTGCCAGGCTGCTCGACGCACCGCCGGGCGCCGCTCCGCTGCTTGACTTCAAGGCCCTGGGCAGTGTCACCTGGTTTCTCCTGCTCTCCCTGGTCATCAGCTATTATCAGCGTTCCATTTCCGTTGACCGGCAGTATCGGTACATCGATCAATTGGAGCAGCAAATCTGCACTGACATGGGCGACGATCTGATCACACGGGAAGGCAAATCGTACTACAGCACAACCGGCGCTTACAAGCGTGATGAGAAGCCGCAGCGGCCCTGGTTCATTCGGTTCGTGGGCCCTCTTTACACATATTTTTTTCCGGCAGTGCTGGTGGCTTTTGTGTGCTTCAAACTCTATCGCCAGGATTGGCCGCCCAAAGAAGCGACCGATTTTTTCAATCTGTTCATTGGAGCGGTAATCATTATGTACAACGGCCTCTATGTGCAATGGGTGGTGAGCAGCAGGCGGCCAGCCGCTGCAGATGATGCTGCCGCGGCACCGCAGCGGTGAATGATTTCGCGGCCCGCCGTTTTTAGAATCCCATCGGCACGGTCACCTGCCCGGCCAGAATTCCCTGTTTGATTTCTTCCACCCGGGCGGCCACTTCCGCGGGAATCGCATCCTGCAGGGCGGGGTTAAGCACGAGGGCAACGACGTTTTCCTTCATTCCCATGCGCATGACTTCGGCTTTGAAAGTTTTCTCCTTGACCGCCCGGGCAACGTTGAGAAAGGCCTGCGGCACATCCAGCACCGCGCTCGCCAGGATCACCCGGGGCGCCACTTCGTTTTGATTCTTGTTGGAGCCGAAAGCGTAGACGCCGCGGCGTTCCTGCACCGCTTGAAACACACCCAGGCCGGCGGCATCGGCATTCTGAAAAATGAAGTCCGCGCCCTGGCCGATCAACGCCAATGTGGCTTCCTTGGCCGCGCCCACGTCCTCCCAATTGCCAATGAAACTCTGAACCACAACGAAGTCCGGCCTGACGGATTTCGCGCCTGCCGCCAGCGCCTGAAATCCGCTCTTCACCGAGGGGATTTCCATGCCGCCGACACAACCCGCCTTGCCTGTTTTCGACATCATCGCCGCCATGACGCCCATGAGGTAGGTCGCCTGCTCGATTTCAAACACCATGGGCGCGACATTGGGCCGCACGGTGGTGCCGCTGCTGGTGATGAAAACCGTGTTGGGGAAATCCGGGGCCACGGCTGCTGCCGCGTCTTGAAACTCGAAGCCGTGGCCGAACACAATGTTGAAGCCGCGGCTGGCGTAATCACGAAAACCCTGTTCGAATTGCGCCGGGGTCTTCACTTCGATTTGCGAAATCTCCGCATGCAGCTCATCGCGAATGCGCAGCAGCCCTTCGTAGGCGCTGGCGTTCCAGCCGGCGTCGCTGACCGGGCCGGGGGAAAGCAACGCAGCGCGAAACGCCGCCGGCGAGGCGGGCTGCGATTGGCAACCAAGCATGAGCAGCATCGCCGGCGTCATTCCGCAAAGCAAGCCGGGTATTGACCATCGTTTCATAAGAATCCAATCGTGGTGAATGAGAGAAAAAGACCGTCACATTTGATTTTGTCTGCGGCGGCGCAGCGTTGGCCGTGCTGGTGAAGGGCGGCTCTAACGCGTGGCCGCCAGGCGCTTCAGCAATTGAATCTGCCCGGCGTGATAGAGATCATGCGCTGCAATGCCGGTGAGCACAGTGAAGTGGTTGAGTTTGCTTCCCGGCGGAATTTCCTGGAGCCGGGAGGGCGCAAGACCGGCAATGGCGGCGCGCAGCGCCTGATGCGAGTCCTCCAGCAGTTTGACGTCGGCTTTCCAGGCGGCTTCGGTCAACTCCTGCGGCCGCACGAACCAGTTGGATCCCTTCAGAGGAAACGAGCCGCGCGCCTCGCCCAACAGCCGGCGGCGCACGGCATACTTCCAGTAGGCTGCGTGCGTGACAATTTCCCAAATGTTGTGGCGTTTGGGATTGGGCCGCCACGCCGCGGTTTTGGCGGAAAGTCCCCGAATGGCGCCGCGCAGGTTGGTGCCGTGCCACGATTTGTGATCGTAGGCCTGGTCAATGATCGCCAGAATGATTTCGAGGGAAGAGGACACGGTTTTCTTGTTCATAGGTTGGCGTCTCGTTTATTTGAGCAGAAACGGCATGAGCCAAAGCACCAGATAGAACATTGCCAATCCCGCACGCAGCAGGTTTTGAAACGGCCGCGAGGCCGGCGGCAGCGGTGCCGCTGAGCGGCACTGTGAGCAGCGATAGGCCGCAATGAAGCGCGGCTTTTGGCAGTTCTGGCATGGCCAAAACCAACGCAGATTCTGCGCGCCCTCCCGTTCTCCCCAATACGCTGCACCGAGCGCCACGCTGACCGCAGAAGCGGCCCACGCGCTGCCGAGCACCAGCAGATCGTGCCGGCGATTTGCCCCACCGATTGGCTCGGCGAAGCAGAGCCAGCCGATGATCACCGGCACGGCGGCCAGGCTGGCCAGGAGCAGGCCGTGCTTGAGCGCTGCGATCATGGTTGCGAGGTTTCGTCCTCCGGCACGACATGCGGCATGCCCTGGTTGTTGAAATGCACCTTCCTGCCGAAAATCTCGCGCGTTGTGTCGGAGAGATGGCCGAGGATTCCAAGCACCAGGCCGCCGGCGAGAAAGAGAATGCCCGCCCAGGTGGCCAGCTTGCGGCGCCGCGGGTGGCGCTCCGGGTTGCGGTCGAGCAGGGGCAAAACCAGCAGGAAGAGCACGAGCGCGCCATTGCCCAACACGCCCAGCCAGCCGGGAACGTATTTCAAGCTTTGATACACCGGCAGGAAATACCATTCCGGTTTGATGCCCGTGGGCGTGACCAGCGGATTGGCGGCCGCGCCGAGATGCGGCTTGCTGCAGAGGGCAACCACCACCAGCAGGGCGAGTGCGCTGTAGGCGACCAGCACCTCGCGTTTGAAGTGATCGGGATAATAAGGCCGGGCGCCCTCGGCGCGCAGTTGTTCATCGCTCGGCTGCGGTTGATCGGTGCGCGTCAGCGGCGCGATGCGATGATAGCGCACCAGGAATAAGTGCAACGCCAGCAGTGCGAGCAGGGCCAGGGGCAGCAGCGTAACATGCAGCGCGAAGAAGCGCGTGAGCGTCAAGTCGCTCACCGTTTCGCCGCCGCGCACCAGTTCGAGCAGGAAAGGCCCGAGCAGCGGCACTTCCTTGGTGCTGTCGGTGGCGACGACCGTGCCCCAGTAGGCCACTTGATCCCAGGGCAGGAGATAGCCGGTGAGCGTGAACAGCAGGGTGACAAGCAACAATCCCATGCCCGCCATCCAGGTCAATTCCCGCGGCTGCTTGTACGCGCCGGAGAAGTACACGCGCAGCAGGTGCAGCAGCACCGCGATGACGATGAAGGTCGCGCCCCACACGTGCATCTGCCGGATGAACCAGCCGAGCGTCACTTTTTCGGTGATGAATTGCACGCTGCTGTAGGCGGTCTGCGCGCTGGGCTTGTAGTAGAACAGCAGCAGGATGCCGGTGCCGAACTGCACCAGCAAGAGCAGCAGCGCGGTGAATCCCAGCGTGTGCAGCCAGTTGACATGACGGGGTTGCGGCTCGGAGAGTTGTTCGTGCGCGAAGCGGCGCAGGAATTCAAGCGGCAGTCGTTTGGCCAGCCAGGATTTCACAGCCATGCGGTTCAGTCCGGTTTGGTCCAGCGTTCACGTTTGATGGTGGGGAAGGCGCGGCACGCGGCCGGGCGATGCCGGCGCGGCGGCAAACGCATCAGGCATGCGGGCCTGCCTCAGGACAGCAGGATTTTGCCGTTTTCGATCTTGACGGTCAAGCGCGGCAGCGGCCGGGGCGGTGGCCCGTCGAGAACGCTGCCGTCAAGATCATACTCACCGCCGTGGCACGGGCAGCGGAAAATCTGCTCTTCTTCGAGATAGGAAACCGTGCAGCCGAGATGCGTGCAGACCGCCGAAAGGGCGATCAGTTCGCCGTGCTGGCGGTAAACGATGGCCGGAGAGCCGAGTGCGACTCCGCTTTTGAACTGGCCCTCGCCGATTTCTTTTTCCAAGATGGGCTGGCCGGCCATGTTGGAGAATTGGCGTGTGCCGCTGATGAAGTTCTTGTTGGGATAGAGGTAGGCGAGCGCCGATCCCACGAAGGCGAGACCGGTTCCACCAAAGATGGCGGCGAAAATTCTGTCGAAGAAGGTGCGTCTGGTCATCGGGCGCCTCGGCTGATGCGCAGTGGGCCCCACCCCGGCTTCAAGAACAGCGCAGGGACAGGGCGAAATGTTTTTGAGGGCGAAGTATAACGGGCAGGTTTTTGAATTTCAACAGGAAATTGCCTGAGCGGCAAAATAATAGTTGCGCTGCACAGGCGGGTTTATTATATTGCGCCCGTTCAAAAAGCAGAAGGGTTGTTACTCATCGCGCAAGGTTTGTCGTTGTATTGAACCGCAGCAAACTGGAGGCAGTATGACATACATCATCGCTGAGCCCTGCGTGGACGTGATGGACAAGGCGTGCGTGGACGTGTGTCCGGTCGATTGCATTTATGAACTCGACAAGACGCAATTGCAGGAAGGCGACCCGGCATACAAGCAGATGCTGTATATTCATCCGCAGGAATGCATCGATTGCGGCGCGTGCGAGCCGGAGTGTCCGCCGCAAGCCATTTTCGCGGAGAGCGAAGTGCCGGCAAAATGGGCGGAATATATCGACTACAACTATCAGGCGTTCGGCCTCAGCCGCTGAGCGCGCTGCCTCAACTCTGGCCCCGCTCACTGGCCCGGTGCCCTGCCGCGCCGGTGAGGTCCGGATCGCGGGAACTACACAAGGAAGTCATGAGTTGATGGCTTCCTTTTTTGTTTGCTTATGATCCACTGCAAGAGCATTTACGCGAAGCCGCAGGCCGGCGACGGCCAGCGCGTCTTCGTCGACCGGCTGTGGCCGGAGGGCGTCAGCACGCGCGCGGCCGCGGTGTCGCAATGGCTGCAGGAACTCGCTCCCTCGTATGAGTTGTGGCGGCACGGCTATGATCTCGACCAATGGCCGCAATACCGCCAACGTTACCGCGCCGAGCTGAGCGCCAGGGACAAGCGGCCGCTGCTCGAGCGGCTGCAGCAGATGGCACGTGAGGGCCCGTTGACGTTGTTGTACGGCACCTCGGACGCGCAGCGCAACAACGCAGTGATCATCAAGGAGCTGTTGGAGAGCTGGCAGGGCTGAGCCTGCCACAAGCTGGTTCACGGCATGCAACAGGATGATGTGAAGATGGAGAAGTTGCTCATCTATGTTTCGAGCGCGCCGTCCGCCGCGGCGGACAGCGCGAGTGAACACCTCAGAAGAGCCTGACATGTGCCCGCAGCGTGCGGGAGCGTGATCAGGCTCTTGCATTTTTTTACCGAAACCGGCCGCCCGGTTTCCCCCCCCGCGTTTTGCAAGGAACGTTTTGCCAGGACTGGTACTGCGGAAAACGGTACAGACCCCTTCGGAGTGGAGGATGTTCAATCGCAGGCAGTTCACCCAGCAACTCAGGAGGCAAAATGGCTTGGCATGACTTCATCATCGATGATGACAATGTGATTCGGGGCATTCTCAAGAACAGCCACGTCATTGCCGTGGTTGGCATCAAGGACGAAAGCCGGCTCCACGAAGCGGCGCACAGTGTTCCCGCCTATTTGCATTCCCGCGGTTACAAGATCATTCCCGTCAATCCTCGTTATGAATCGGTGTTTGGCATCCGCTGTGTCGCCACGTTGGAGGAGATTACCGAACCGGTTGACATTGTTCAGATCTTTCGTGCGCCCAAAAACGTCATGCCGCACGCGCTGCAGGCGCTGCAGATGAAGTCAAAACCCAAAGTGTTTTGGATGCAGACCGGCATTCGCCATCAGGAGGCGGCTCACAAACTCGCTGCCGCCGGCATTCAGGTCGTGCAGGATCACTGCATGTACATGGATCATCTGCGGCTGCTGCGGGCTGCGGCCTGAGATTCCCCCTCACGCTTCTTTTTCACGGAAGGATATTCCGCTGCGCCGGCCGGGGCGCGCGCCACGCGCCGGCCAGCGGAATATCCCGCCATACACATCTCTTTTTCACCAAACCCAGCCGATCATGAAAATCTACGTAACGCGACCCATCCCTCAAGTTGGTCTCGACCTTCTGCGTGCGGCTTATCCGGACTTCGAGATGAACACCGAAGATCGCGTGCTCACCCGCGACGAGCTGCTCGCCAAGGTGAAGGGCCTCGACGGCCTGCTGTCGCTGCTCACCGACCGCATCGATGGTGAGCTGCTGGACGCCGCCGGCCCGCAGCTCAAAATCGTGGCGAACCATGCCGTCGGGTTCGACAATGTCGATCTCTCCGCTGCCACCGCACGCGGTGTGTTGATCACCAACACGCCGGGGGTGTTGACCGAAGCCACCGCGGATCACGCCTGGGCCTTGCTGTTTGCGGTTGCCCGCCGCATTCCCGAGTCCGAGCGTTTCCTGCGCGCGGGCCGGTTCAAAGGCTGGGGCCCGCTCATGTTTCTCGGCGGCGATGTCACCGGCCGCACGCTTGGCGTGGTCGGTGCGGGCCGCATTGGCCATGCCATGGCGCTGCGCAGCCGTGGCTTCGCCATGCGGGTGCTGTACACGGATGAATCGGCCAATCCCGTGCTGGAGCAGGAAATCGGCGCCCGCCGCGTCGAGCTTGCGGAGCTTCTGCGCGAATCGGACTTTGTCTCGTTGCATGTGCCGCTGCTCCCCGGCACCCGCCATTTGATCAACGCCGATACGCTGCGCCTGATGAAACCCACGGCTTATCTGATCAACACCAGTCGTGGTCCGGTGGTGGATGAGGCGGCGCTGGCGGCGGCGCTGCGGCAGGGCGTGCTCGCGGGCGCCGCCCTCGGGCATCACGATCGGGACGGTGGCCCAGAAGCCGCTGCGGTAGCTGTGGGCCTTCGGGTCGTCGCTCTCGGCGTCGTCCGGGTCCCGCCTGGACTCGCCCTCGAACGGGTGCAGGGTGCGATGG
>JBBIKM010000038.1:0-38031 GCA_037445455.1 bacterium
CGCTCAATCAACTTTATTTGAATCCGGCGTGGCGCACCGGCTACACCAACCTCATGCTGGGCGGCAACGTGATCAACGTGGCGATCGATGACGAGAGCGACGACGCCTCCCTGGGGCCTTATCGTGTCCGCATTCGCGCCAGCGGCGGCAATCTTGACACCACCAGCCAGGCTGAAGTCACGGTGTTTGACCGGGGATTCGATCGTTTCGCGGTGTGGGCCAAGGATACGGTGATCAGCATCACCGCCAAGGACTCGCTCGGCACGGTGAACCAAAACTTGATCATCCAAAACGCGCCCTTCATGCCCCGGATCGACGATGATGAACTCATTGAGCGCGCGTCTTCACAGTCCCACATCTATCCCGGCAACTTGACGCCGAACAGCGGCTATCCCAATGGCAGTTTTTACTACTCCGGCACCACGCCCAACGTCACCATTGTTCAGGGTGATCTGCGGGTGGCGAGCGGCCGCACGATTTGGGGTATTTTTAGCGTTGGCGGCAACGTCATTTTGGAGGGGGGCGCGACGATCAACGGCGTGGTGTATTTGCCGCAGAACAGCTCACGCGTCGTTTATGCCAGCGGCAACGCCTCGGAAAGCTTGATCAAAGGCGGGGTGGTGGCGTGGGGCGGCCTGGACGGCAGCGGCGGCAACGTGGCGGTGCAGCATTTTCCGACCTACTACCGCCGGTTCGTGTCACGGTTCGCTTCCACCAATCCGCCGATGCGGGTGATTTCATGGAAATAGACAGGCCGGCGGCAGCCGGCCGCAGGGAGCTTGCCTCTGATTGCTGGCGAAAGGTCTGATGGTAAACGGGCTAACATGTTAGATCAACGACTGCAGAATGCCAAAAACGTCCTGGCGCGTCTGATTCCTCAAATTCCGATGCGCGCGGAGAGCGTCGAGCTGATGAATTACATCGGGCAGATGCTCGACAGCCAGCCGGTGGAAGTCCGCGAACAACTGCGGCAGGCGGTAGAATTTTTGATGATCAGCATGGAGACCAAGGACGCCTCCGATATGGATTTTGGGGCAGTGGGCAGCAGCGGTTTCGTGTGGTATCGGGTTTATGGGGTCAAGCGCCCCTTCCATCCGGAAATGGGAGAGTTCACGCCCATCGAAACCAACATCATGCTGCTCAATCTGCTCACGCCGATGGAGCGGGAGGAGCTGTGGAACAACCGGCAGTTGGATTTTTCCTATCAGCTCGTGACGCCGCTGGGCCGGCGGCGGTTTCGTTCTTCCATCTACTGGGAGTTGAATCATCTCTCGCTCAGCATGCGGCGCATCAATCCCGAGTTGCGGCCGTTTCAGGAGCTGGGATTTCACCGCCAGGTGGCGCGCCTGATGAATTTGGAGTATGAAAAGCGCGGCCTGATTCTGGTGACCGGTATCACCGGCGCCGGCAAGAGCGCGACGCTGGACACGATCATCGACGCCAACAATCGCACCTCCAACGGCCACATTTTGATCATCGGCGACCCGATTGAATACATTCACGTGTCGCAGAAATGTGTGGTGCGCCATCGCGAAGTCGGGCGGGACGTGCGCAGCTTCAAGGAGGGCCTGGTGCAGGGTTTGCGGCAGGATCCGGACATCATCGTCATCAGCGAAATGCGCGACCCCGATACCATTGCGACCGTGTTGGAAGCGGCTGACAGCGGCCACAAAGTGATGGCGACCCTGCACACCTCCTCGGCGGTGGAAAGTATCGACCGCATTTTGGGCGAGATGCCGCCCGACGAGCAGCCGCGCATTCGCGAGCGTCTGGCGAGCGTGTTGACCTGTGTGATTTCGCAGAAGCTGGTGCGCAGCCTGGACGGCAAGCGCGTGCTGGCCAAGGAGGTGATGGTGGCCAACGTCTCGGTGCGGGCCGCCATTCGCAACAATCACACGGAGGAGATTTATCAAATCATCCAGCAGTCCGGCAATGAGGGCATGATCACGCTGGAGCAGGATCTGGCGCGGCTGTATCGCGGCCGGCTGATTTCCTATGAAGAAGCGCTCAACAATGCCAACAACAAGAAGCGCTTCGAAGATCTGATCAAGTACGATCGCTCGTGAAGTGGTTCCCTATGAACAGGCTCAAGGTCAAACATGCGTTGGGTCTTGCGGTGAGCGGCACGGAAGTGCGGCTGGCGCATTTGTCCAACAACAAGGGCCAGATTCAAATCGAAGGCCTGGAACGCGCGAAGCTGGCGAGCACGCTGGAGCAGCAGCCCGCCTCTGCGGCCCCTGCCAACCCCGCGGAGGTCGAAGCCAAGGACGTGTTCGGTCTGAAGGATGCGTTTGGCCTGAAGGACAGCCTGGGGGAGCGCGCCGCGGGCGAGACCACCTACAAACAGGACAACGCCAATCTGGAGATTCTCTACCAACTGCTCCAGAAATACACGCAACGCAAGATCAAGATCGCCTTCAATCTGCCGCTGTCGATGGTGACTTACCAGCGGGACGACGGCCCGGCCTCCGGCACGCCGCCTGCCGAGCGGGTCCCCAGCCCGGAGGTCGGCATCAAGCACCTGAAATCGCGCGAGGGCACGATCACGCTGACCTACGACAAACATCCGCCCACCATGTCGCTCTTGCGTGAAGTCAACAGCTTCGTCAAGGGCAATCTGTTTCTGGCCTTGATGGACACCACCGAGGTGGCGCTTGCCAATCTCGCGCGCACCGGCTCTGATCTGCGCTCGGACAAGGTCACCGTGATCATTTACATCGAAGATGATTTCACCCGGCTGGTGTTTTTGCACGGCAAGGACTTGTTTCACGTCAGCTCGATCATCCACGAAGGCGTAAGCTCGCCGGAAAACCTGGAGGTGATCTACCGCAAGCTCATCTATGAGCAGGATGAGGCCGAAATTCCGGAGATTGCCACCATCCTGCTGGCGGGCAAGAGCAGCCGCATCAAAGCGCGCGATTTTTTCGCGGGCTATTTCGAAAATGCGACGGTGCGCTATCTCACCTCGACCTCGAATGCCCTCGGCAGCTTCCCCGCCAACGAGATGCAGGGCCAGACCTTCTCCGAATTCGCCGTGCCGATTGCGCTGGCGTGGAAGCTGCTGGATCCCAAGAATCCCGATTTCATTCCGCTCAACCTGCTGCCGCAGGATTTGATCGACCAGCAGGAGGTGCTCAAGCTCAACTACTCCGGCTATGCGCTGCTGGCGATTACCGGCTTGACCGCGTTCTTTTTCACCTGGCAGATCATTCAAAGCAAGCGCGAGTATTACCGCCTTAAGGCACAAAACGCGCAACTCGAGCTGCAGATTCAAAACAGCCAGGCCACCGTCGATCGCGTGCTCGACATCGAGAACGAGATCAACCGCCTCAGCAAGCATCTCGCGCTGTCCGACAGTCTGAGCCGCAGACACAACGAGTTCATCGCCTTCCTGCAAAAGCTGAACAGCAGCGTGGGCACCACCGGCAGCTTGTGGATCGATGAAATCGCCAAACAGCCGGACGGTTTCATGGTGCGCGGCACCGCGACCAACCGCGCCAAAATTCCGCTGCTCGCCGAGAAGTTGGAGCAGGCCAATCTGCGTCGTATGACGCGCGCGGATTCCAGCGAGCAGAAGCTGGTGACCTTCGAGTTGGAGCGCCGCCAGCCGCAGGAGAACATCGAATTCACGCAAAACGGCATTCGCATCATCGACGCCAGCCAGTTTGCCGGCGGCAATTTGGTGCTGACCAAAGGCGGCCGCGACACGGCAGCGGACAAGAGTGGCGGCGCTGCCGAACCACCGCTGCTGGCCGCAAATGCGGGCGCACCGCCGCAACCTGCGGCCAGTCCAGACGTCGCAACGCGGACCACGAGCGCGGCCCGGCCTGCCCAGCCGCGCGATGCAACGGCGGCCTCAGCAAATCGCAGTGCCGGCCGGCGCGCAAGCCAGTCTGAGCGCACGGCGGAAAACCGCGTCGCGCCGGCCAGTGGCAGCCCTCTGCAATCCCGCACGCCCGCAGCCGGAAGCACTGCGCGTCCGGCAGAAAAACGCGAACCCGTCACGGCTTCAGCGGAGCGAGCGACCTCGCGACCGGCCTCGGTCACCAATGCCGGAAGCGCGACTGCAACGGCGAAACCGGCAGCCGATGATCAGGAACTGGGCGACCGCGAGGAAGCCATGACCTGCCAGACCAAAGATCTGGCCGAATGGTATGCCGCCGGTTATCGCAAGCGCGGGGTGGATGCGATCGTGGTGTCCCATTTCGACAAACGGCAGGGCATGCAGTATTACCGCGTGATGATCAGCAAAGCGGGCGGCAAGAGCCTGTCGCCGGCGCCGGGCGCGAAGATGGTGCGCAATGAAAGCAGCGCGTCCGGAACAACGAACGGTCTGGCCAACAGCTCCAGCCCTGCCGCGCGCACCACGCCCTCCTCCCGGGCCGCCAGTGAAGAGAATCACGGGGACAAGATAGAGGCGATTACCTGCCATACGCGTGAGCTGGCGGAATGGTATGCGGCCGGTTATCGCAAGCGCGGCATCGAGGCGGTGGTGGCGCCCTATTTCGACAAAGCGCAGGGCGTGGAAGTCTACCGGGTTTTGATCAAGAAGCAAGTGCCCAGGCTCAACAACGGCCAGGAGACGCCGCAGCCGCGCATGGCCACCGGAGCAACGGCGGAGCACCCGGCGAGAGGCTATACGATTGAAGCGACGGCGGCGGCCATCAATGAGCCGGTCGAGGAAATTGTCACCACCTATCGCAAGCAGGGCATGGAGGTGACGATCGAGCGCTACCGTGATGCGCAATCGCAGCAATCCAGGTTTCGCCTGCTGATCGGCACCTTTGCCACGCGCGAGGCCGCGGAGCGCAAAGCCGCGGAGATCGGCAACCTGTTCATCAAGAGCTATCGCATTGTCATGCTTAGATAGCCGGAGACCGGCGGAGTGCATTTCAGATGTATGCCAGACGCAACAGCTTGACGCTGCTGTTGATTCTCATTGTGATCGGCGCGGTCGGATTTTTTTGGCAACGCCGTGAAGCGCAGGCGCTTGTGGTGCTCAACCGGCAATCCCAGGAGCTGAAGCAGCGGTTTTCCGGCGGCATGGAGGTGGCGCAAACGCTGGCCATGACGCAGGCCACGCGCGATTCGCTGCAGCGGCTGTGGCAGAATTCGCCCAAGAAGTTGATCAACGCCGAGGAACCGGCCTTCTCGCTGTCCTACATCAACTGGCTGATTCAGGTGCACAGTTTGAACATCGATTTTGACTTTTACCTCAACGAGAAGAAGCCGGCGGCGGAATACACCGCCTTTTCCTACACCTTGAACGGCGAAGGTCCATACCGGGACATTTTCGCGCTGTTGTGGTACATGACGCATAATCCGCTGCTCTATCAAATCAAGAGCGTCAACTTCGGCCGCAGCGACAAGGAGCCGCAACTGCTGCGCTTCAATCTGATGTTCGAAGGCTATTCGATGAACAAGGATTGGGAAATCGGCAGCGAGTTGACCCTGGCCTCGCCGCAGTTGGATTGGAACACCGAGTTCGCTTATGATGCGTTCAACAGCCTGGTGCCGCTGAGCGCCAAACCGCGGACGGCAGTGGCCGAGGCCGTGAGTGCACCGGCGGTCACACCCGCCGACGAGGCGCCGGAGCTGCTCGACGTCGAGCAGGCCACGCTGCTGGCGATCACCAACAACAAGGCTTATTTGCGCGGGGCGGACGGCAAGATATTTCCGCTGGTGGTCGGCGATGCCGTCCGGCGCGGCCGCCTGACGCAGATCGACCTCACCCGCAATCAGGTGGAATTTGAAGTCCGCACCGAAACGGGCATGCGCACGCTTCGGCTCAACATTGAATACAATTAATCCCAGACTCAAGAGATGAAGAAACGCCTGCTCGTCAGCCTGCTCCTCCTGTGTTGTGGCGTCGCGGCCCGGGCGCAGAACAATGCGCCGCCCCAGCCCTACGGTCCGGACGAAATGATTTCGCTGAATCCGAACATGCCGTTGCCCGCCGCGCTGGAGATTCTCTCCGGTTTTGCGCGCAAGTTCGAAAACCGGGTGATTATCGATGCCAAGGCGCCCAACAAGCCCATCGGCGTGTCGGTGGAAAACATGCACTGGAAACGCGCGCTGGAATACGTGTTGCGCTCCAACATGCTGCGCTACGAGCCGCACGAGCAGTATTATGAAGTGCTGGAGATGGTGCCGACGCCGGCCGCGGCCGAACCGACGGAGAGCGACATCTCGATCAACACCCGCGAAATCGAGATCAACGCCATCTTTTTTCAGGCGGACTATGAAACCCTGCACGAGCTGGGCATCAACTGGAGCACCTTCAAGAATGGCACGGTGCAGTTTCAAACCTTTGGGGCGGACGAAGTGGCGAAGGACATTTTGCGCGTGTCTGCCGGCGGCAACATCCGCGGATCGGTGAATGTCAATGCCCTGTTGCGTGCCTTCGAAAGCCGCAGCCTGGGCGAGATCATCGCGCGCCCCAAGATTCGGGTGATGGACGGCGAGAAAGGCAAGATTAAAGTCGGCAAGAATTTCTTCCTCACCCTGCAGGATTTTGCCGGCAACACGCGCTTCTCCGAATACGAGTCCGGCATCATTTTGACCGTTACCCCGACGCTGTACGGCCGCAGGGACTCGACCTTCATTTATCTGAGCCTCACCGCGGAGCGCAGCGACGTGCAGCCGGATGCCGTGGGCGTCACCAAGAGCGTGACCGAAGGCCAGACGCATGTCCTGCTGCTCGACGGCGAGGAGACGGTGATGGCGGGCCTGCTGAGCCATGAACTGCTCAAAGTGCGCAAGGGCGTTCCGCTGTTGAAGGACATTCCGATCCTGGGTTACCTCTTTGGCTACACCAGCAATCGCATACGCAAGAAAGAATTGGTGATTTTGCTCGAGGCCCGGATCGTCCCCAGTTTGTTGGGGCGGCGCGGCCGGCAGGTGGAGGTGAGAGAACAATTGAATCGGGACTGGCAGGAGTTGCGCCGCTTGGCCCCGGAAAAGGACGACCTGCGTGGTACGAAGAAGAATCCGGCGCGTGAGCCCCGCCGCTCGCCGCAATCGAATCGCATCAAGTAAGATTCACAAGGATTGAACATGTCACTCTTTCATCTCGGCTCGAAACTGACATGGGAACAGTATCTCCGGGTTTCTTCCTTTGTCAAGGATCTCAAAGGGCAAATCCGCCAGACCAACAAAGCGGCGCCGGTGCCCGTGCCGGAACAGACCCGCGCACTGGTGGCCAGCCCGCAGGCGCTGGAGCGCAAATACGGCCAGAGCTATGATGCCCTCACGCACACGCTGGATTCCGACCTGGGCAGGCTGGATCAAGCTTTTCAAGCCAACGGCGAGGCTCTGCATGCGTTACGCCACAGCTTCGATTACCACATGGCGCTGGTGGTTGAGCAATTGCGGCTGCAAAGCCAGACCATGCTGAATCTCGAAAAGCGGCTGGATGCCATTCATGCCACTCTGGAAAACCCGGTGCTCACCCAGGCCAAGGAATACTATCGCATCGGCTGCGAACGGCTGGTGAAGGGCCTGCTCGACAAGGCGCTGGAGGCCTTTCTGGAGTCGGAGAAGAAAGACGACACCAATTTCATGACCCAGTTGCTGATCGGCAAGCTCTATCTCTACGGCATCAATGACGAGTGCAATCTGATCAACCTGGCGGCCGCGGAGCGCCATTTGCGCGCCGCCGCCCGCTATGCCAAGGCCGAAATGAAGCTGCTGCCCGAGGCCTCGCAGTTTGCCGGCGAGGCCCTGTTGCACGCGGCCATCTCGTGCTACGCCCAGGCCGATCATCAAGGCAAGAAGGGCAACAAGATCGAAGCCGGCCGCTTGATCCAGGAATCCCTGTCGCTGTCCAAGCAGGCCACCAAGATTTATCCCCAGCTTTCGGAGAGCCACTATCACACCGCCAAAATGGCGGCGCTGATCGGCGACGGCAAAACCGCGGCGGCCGTGCTGGAGAAGGCCATTACGCTCAATGAAGAGTACTGTCTGAAGGCGGACGTCGACCCGGAGTTTCGCTACACCCGCAAGGAAATCACCGATCTGTTCTTGCAACTCCGGCAGAAGAGCGGCGATGAGCTGAGCTACAAATTTCAGAAGGTCGAGCGGCTGTTGACGGAATGGTCTTTCGTCACCGAGGAGGCCAGGAATGCCGAGGCCGACATGCGCCGCATTCTGGCGGAGGCCCGGGCCTGCATGGCGCGCAAAACCTACTTCGATAATCGCGATGCCATGCAGTTGCTGCAGCAAATCGAAGTCATCTTTCAGTCCCTGCTGGTGCACAAGCTGGCGCTGCACAAAATGTCGGCGCATTACGGCCGCGTCAACGTGATTGCCATCAGCCCGCACGGCACCTACCTGGCGAGCGGCGGCACGGACCGCACGGTGCGCATCTGGCGCCTGAGCGACAACCAGCTTCTGTTCACGCTGCAGGGGCACCGCGAGGCCATCAGCGAGTTGACCTTCAGCCACAGCGGCGCCGTGCTGGCAAGCGTCGATCGCAAGGGCACGGTCAGGCTCTGGCAGGTGGCCAAAGGCCAGATGCTGCGCGAAATCGGCGAGCCGGGCGCGGCGGTGCAATGCCTGGCCTTCAGCCCGGATGACAGCATGCTTGCGATCGGCAGCAGCAATCGTGATGCGACCTTGTGGCGCGTGGCCGACGGCCGGCTGGTGCAACGCGTCAGCGGACACAAAAGCAGCGTGGATACCGTGGTGTTCAGTTACGACGGCAGCATGCTCGCTACCGGCAGTCCGGACAATACCGCGATGTTGTGGGACGTGAAAGAAGGCAAACTGCGCCACCGTTTTCTCGGCTGCTCCGGTCTGGCCAACAGTCTGGCCTTCAGCGTGAACGACAAGATTTTGATTACCGGTGCCAACGACGGCAGCGTGCGCTTCTATCAAGTCGACGACGGCTCTTTGCTGTATGCGCTGCCGGCCAAGAACGGCAACATCAGTTGGCTGGCGCTCAGCTCCTCCGGTTCCACACTGGCCACGGTGAATTACGGCCAGTCGCTGCAATTGTGGGACGCCACCGACGGCAAGCTGCTCTACAACCTGACGCCTTTTTCCCCGGGCATCACCGCGGTGCGCTTCAGCCCGGATGAAACCATCGTGGCTGCGACGGACTTTCAAGATCGCAGCATCAAGCTTTGGAACGTGCATGACGGCAAGCTGGCGCATGTGATCGCCGGCGACCTCACCACCAGTGCCTTCAGTCCGGACGGCACCATTTTGGTGACCGGCGACGAAACCGGCAGCCTGCGCTTTTGGGGAAGAATGATCACCGCCAAACCCGCAGGAATGTCCGTCGCAGCGGCGCAGGAACACGTGCCGGAATTCGACATCAGTGATCTTGGTGCAGAGCAAAACCAAGTTCCACGCAGTCCGGCCCGGCCCAAAGGCAACGGTGCGGCGGCGAAACCGGTAACGGCGCGACCCGCTGCCGGGGACTGGCTGGAACGTCCTGCTGCGCCGCGGCCCGGCACCAATGTCCGGGGCTATGATAAACCGCCGGCCCTGCCGGAACGGATTGCAGATCCGGCGCCGCCCAACATCGAGTCGGTATATCAAGCCAAAGAGCCGCCGGCGGAAGAGCAGCCCAGTCCCTTCGAAGTGGATCCGGCAGCAGCGCCGCGACGAAGCTCGCGCGTCATCGATCACATTCTCCAGCAAATCGCCGGTGAGATGATGGGCGATGCGCCGGCGAATCCGGCGGAAGGCGGCAGCAGAGATCAATCCTCACCGTTCGATCTCTCCGGCGCCTCTGACCGTCCGTTTGATTTCAGTGAGCTTGAACGGCAGCGCCAGGAAAGAAGGGAAAAGTCCGGCAGATGTTTGGTCTGTGGCCGGCACCTGGGCGCCAGCGCCAAACTCCTGAAGATGAAATACTGCCGGAAACACTACTTCAACCATTGACGCAGTTGCGTGCGGGTTGCGCCTCCCGCTGTTGTAGCGGGAGGCCGGCCCTGCCCCGCCTTTCCGCCCGCCGTTCCTTCCCACCAGCCGCATTCCCCCTGGCAGCGTTCAAGTTTCCCACCAGATTGCCAATGCCATTTGTGTCAAGAAGTCACTTCCAGGAATCAGCCTCCGTCCAGGAACACCGTCGCCCTTCGCTATCACCTTTCGCCCCGCTGGGGCTTGGTGATTTCTGTTGATGACGGCTTTTCCAGGGCGTTGCCCTGCGCTATCACCTTTCGCCCCTGTGGGGGTGGTTGGCTGGGCGGTAGAATTCGACTGAACGTTGTAGTATTAACAAGATTTCTCTGAAATCCTGCAAATCTGGTAATCCTGTCGAAAAGCAGCTCTCTTGAGAATTGTATCTGTCGAGAATTGAAGTCCTGGGACAGCACAAGAACTTTTGGCAGAATGAGGGAGCGACGGGGCGATTTCAGAGCATTATTCTGCCGAGAACTTTCAGAATTCTTTTCTGAGTTCGGTTAACGAATCCGCCCAAACCACCGGCTGAGCGCCGGCAGATTCTGGCTGCAATAGTCCATTTGATCGAGAAACCTGCCTGCAAGGAATGCCGTATCTGTGCCGTGGCTTTCATGATTGAAAGGAGAGAACAGATGCGCAAGCCAGTTTCGCTTCAAGCAGTTGCGTTGCTTGGTGCCGCGGCATTCAGCGTGCTGCTGGCGGGTTCGTCGAGCGCCAGCATGCCGGCAGCCGGCCGCACTGATCGTTTGAAGGGAGCGCCCTTTTACAAGCTCTACAACAAGAAAGCGGCCGTGGCCAATGCGGCCAGCGGCCATTTTGCGGTTGGCATTGACCAGACCTCGGCGGCAGAGTTTTCATTCGCTGGACGCGAGCAAGCGCTGCAGCCTCTGGTCGTGGCCATGAATGCTTATTTGGACAGCCTGGGTTGGAGCAAGCCGCTGGCCGGTGAGGCGCTGCCGGAACAGGGTGCACCTTATGTCTATGTCGGCAGCGCCGAGGGTGAGGCCGCCCCGCCGGCTGCCGCGAGGCAGCGCCAGGAGCATGACAAGTATCCGCCGATGGTGATCGACATTCAAAATCCCTCTGCGGCGTGGCGCGCGCAGTTGCCGGCGGTGGCAGGCGGGCAGCAGGTCGATTATGTTCTCTGGCTCAAACTCGGATTCAGCGAGTATCCCAAATCCGACAAAGGCATGTTTGGGAAGAAGGTGGTGCTGGGCACGGGCTATGAGGAAAGCGTCAAGTTCCTGAGCGCGGAGGACAAGCCGCTGGAGGTGCTGCAGGTCACCGGCATCGTGCTGGACCGCGAGGGCAGGGTGGTGGCAGCGGGCGCGGAGGGCATCATCGCCAAAGACACACCGTTTTGGGCGCAGGTGTTGGAAGTGAAGGAGGGCAGCAGCAACGCGGCGCTGCAGCAACTGGTGCACGCCGAGCGCCGCACCGACCTGGCCGGCCAGCCCTTGAAGTGGCAGGCGGCGCTGCACAATCTCATGGCGCACTTGCTGGCGCAGCCTAGCCGGCTGATGAAATAAGACCAGACAACCGGAGATCGCAAAAACAAAGGAGCAGAGGGGATGCAACGAAATTCGTTGAGCATTTTGATCGGCGCACTGCTGGCCGCGAGCGTGGCGCAGGCGCAATGGCAACCGGTGCCTGCGCCGTCTGACCGCGTTTTTACTTTTGCGCTGAGCGGCACGCGGCTTTTTGCCGGCAGCGAAGACAGCGGCTTGTGGCTCAGCACCAATGGTGGCGCGAGTTTTCAGGCTTATCCCACCGGCCTGCCGGAGATGGGCTATGACATCCGCGCGCTGGAAGTCCGGCAGGACACGATCTGGGCCGCCATGCTCGGCGGCGGCGTGTGCCGCAGTGTTGACGGCGGAACGACTTGGGCCAGCTTCAACCAGGGTTTCGAGACTCAGGCATTTGCCGCCGGCGTCGCCGTGCTGGGTGACACCGTGTATGCCGCCATCGAATGGGCGCCGGGACTGCAGCCCAGCGGCGTCTACAAAACTGCCGTGCAGCAGGCGAACTGGCAACGCAGCGGCACGGGCTTTCCGACCGGGCTTGCGGGAATCACGGCGCTGGCCGCGACGGAATCAGGCGTCATGTTCGTTGGCGTCGCAGTGGGGGGCAGCGGCGGCAATCTGCAGGTCAGCTTGGATCGCGGCGCAACCTGGCAGAAGCGCAGCGTTGCGGGTGTGCAAGGTGTGCTGTCGCTGGCTGTGGCGGGCGAGACCATCTACGCCGGCACCACTTCCGGGCTCTACGTCTCGCTTGATTCCGCCAGGACCTGGCAGAGCGTGGGCACGGAATTGCAAAACGGTGTGGTGGATGATTTGTTGTTGTTCAACGAAACGCTTTATGCCGCGGTGGATGGCGTGGGCGTGGTGGCCTCTGCGAACGGCGGCGCGAGTTGGAACGTGCTCACCGGCAATCTGCCGATCTCCGGCGATTTCGTGAGCGCGATTTTCATTCATCAAGGCCGGCTGTTTGCCGGCCTTTCTGCCAGCCACGGCGTTTGGAGCCGGCCGTTGCCTGCGACCGGCGTGGATGAGGGCGGGCAGATGCCGGGCACGATCACGCTGCTGCGGAATTATCCCAATCCTTTCAATCCCGCCACCACCATCTCATTCCAATTGGCACAGCCCGCGGTGGTGACATTGAAGGTCTACAATCTGCTCGGCAGAGAGGTGGCGACATTGGTGAATCGCGAGCTGAAACCTGCCGGCTCCAATGCCGTGGTATTCGAGGCGCGGGGCCTGGCCAGCGGCCTCTATTTCTATCGCTTGACGGCCGGCAGCCAGACCAAAACGCAACGCATGGTGCTGGCGCGCTAGGCCGGTGTCCTTCAGAGAGTCAGGCACCACCAACCCTTGCGAAGCCGTTCCCGCAAGGGCGTGACCGTTGCGTCATCAGCTTTCGAGTTTTCGCGGCACTCGAAGTTCAGCAACCTCGGCTCAGTCGGGGCTGGAACGTCTGCGGACAGACACCACACCAACCAGACCAGATGCACAAGTGACAACCGGCGCCCGGCCGGTTGCTTCGTTTATGCACGATCACAAGAAAGTTCCGACAGTTTTCCCTGCGCGTATTCGCCTGCATAATTCTCTTCGCAACTGCTGCCGGAGGCCTTTCTCCGGCAGTCTATCAATTTTGCGAAAACCTCCTGCATATTTTCCCAAAGTAAGGAAACTAAAGAAGTTTTCCCCTGCAGCCCGATCCGGGGCAATCCATGAAATTACAGCAGGCTAGGGTCAATTCCGACGGCGGGGATTCATTTGGCACTTGAGATGCTATAATTCAGGCATCGGCGGCAATTTCTTTTCAAGAGAAAAGGAGTTGCGGCTTGTGCTTTCAAACAATGAATGCCAGCAACCTTGCCGGTTGTCTGGCCGGCCACCGGGTTGTTGTTCTACCACAGGGAGGTTTGTCATGGCAGCAAACGTCGGCGGGGTGGATCGCAGCGTGCGGCTGGTGATTGGCATTGCCTTGCTGCTGCTGGGCGCATTCGGCGTGCTCAAGGGAGTGGCAGCGCTGCTTGGTTATCTTGTTGCGGCGATTGCTCTGGTGACTGCCTTCATCCGCTTCTGCCCGTTGTGGGCGGTTTGCAGGATCAACACAGCCAAAACGGTTGTGAAAAAATCGAATTAGTCCTTCCACTATCTAAAGCAGCGACATGAAGACCAAAACGTTTATCACGATCGACGGCAATGAGGCCGTGGCGCACGTGGCGTTCCGCGTCAACGAAGTCATTGCGATCTATCCCATCACCCCGTCTTCGCCCATGGGCGAATTTGCCGACGCGTGGGCCTCGGAGCGCACGCCCAACTTGTGGGGCATCGTGCCTTCCGTGGTAGAGATGCAGAGCGAGGGCGGTGCAGCCGGCGCGGTGCACGGCGCCTTGCAAGCCGGCGCCCTGACGACGACCTTCACTTCGTCGCAGGGCCTGATGCTGATGATTCCCAACATGTACAAGATCGCCGGGGAGCTGACCTCGGCGGTTTTTCACGTGGCGGCGCGCACGGTGGCGGCGCAGGCGCTTTCCATTTTTGGGGATCACAGCGACGTGATGGCGGCGCGCGCCACCGGTTTTGCGCTGCTGGGCGCGGCCTCGGTGCAGGAGGCGATGGATTTCGCGCTGATCAGCCAGGCGGCCACGCTCAGGACGCGCATTCCCTTCATCCACTTTTTTGACGGCTTCCGCACTTCGCACGAAGTGTCGAAGATCGAGCTGCTATCCGACGAGGTGATGCGGGCCATGATCGATGATGACTTGATCCTGGCGCATCGCAACCGCGCCTTGTCGCCGGATCATCCGGTGTTGCGCGGCACCGCGCAGAATCCCGATGTCTTCTTTCAGGCGCGTGAGACGGTCAATCCCTACTATCTTGCCTGCCCGGCGGTGGTGCAGGAGGTGATGGATCAATTTGCGCGGCTGACCGGCCGGCATTACCGGCTGTTCGAGTACCATGGTGCGCCCCAGGCCGAGCGCGTGATCATTCTCATGGGCTCGGGTTGCGAAACGGTGCATGAAACGGTGGACTATCTCAATGCGCGCGGCGAGAATGTCGGCGTTTTGAAGGTGCGGCTCTACCGGCCGTTCGACGTGCGGAGTTTCCTGGCTGCGTTGCCGGCGTCAGTCAAGGCGCTGGCGGTGCTGGATCGCACCAAGGAGCCGGGCAGCGCGGGCGAGCCGCTCTATCTCGATTGCGTCAATGCGCTGCACGAAGGCATCATTCAGGGCTGGTGGCAGCGCATGCCCAAAATCATCGGCGGGCGCTACGGCTTGTCATCGAAGGAATTCACTCCCGCGATGGTGAAGGCTCTGTTCGATCATCTGGCGGGCACCACCCTCAAGAATCATTTCACGCTGGGCATCCAGGACGATGTGACGCACACCAGTTTGCCCTATGACCCGGCGTTTTCCACCGAGCCGGACAGCGTGATTCGCGCGCTGTTTTATGGTCTGGGTTCGGACGGCACCGTGGGGGCGAACAAGAACTCGATCAAGATCATCGGTGAGAACACCGACAATTATGCGCAAGGCTACTTTGTCTATGATTCCAAAAAGGCGGGCGCGGTAACGGTTTCGCATTTGCGCTTCGGCCCGCAGCCGATTCGTTCCACCTACCTGGTGTCGCGGCCCAATTTTGTGGCCTGTCACCAGCCGGTGTTTTTGGAGCGCTACGACATGCTGTCGGGTCTGATCGAGGGCGGCACCTTCCTGCTCAACATCGCTTACGGCCCGGAGGAGGTGTGGAGCCACCTGCCGCGCAAGATGCAGGAGGAGATTCTCCGGAAGAAGCTGAAATTCTATGTCATCGACGCCACCAAAGTCGCGCGCGAAAGCGGCATGGGCGGCCGCATCAACACCGTGATGCAGGTGTGCTTTTTCGCGCTCTCCGGCGTGCTGCCGAAAGACGAGGCGATTGCCGCCATCAAACAGTCTGTGGTGGAAACTTACGGCAAGAAGGGCGAGGAGATCGTCCGCATCAATCTTGCCGCGGTTGACCGCACGCTGGCGCATTTGTTCGAAGTGAAGATCCCCGCCAGCCTCAACGGCAGCCTCACCATTCCGCCGCGGCCCATCGAGCAGGCGGATCCCTTTGTGCGCGACGTGCTTGGCGCGATCATCGCCGGCCGCGGCGACGAGTTGCCGGTGAGCGCCCTGCCGGTGGACGGCACGTTTCCGACGGGCACGGCCAAATGGGAGAAGCGCAATCTCGCGCTGGAGATTCCCGTGTGGGAGCCGGACATCTGCATTCAGTGCGGCAAATGCGCGATGGTTTGCCCCCATGCCGTGATTCGCATCAAGGTTTTCGAAGAAAAGCAGCTCGCCAATGCGCCCGCCACCTTCAAGGCTTGTGACGCGCGCGACCGCGAGTGGCAGGGATTGAAATACTCGATTCAGGTGGCACCCGAGGATTGCACCGGCTGCGCCCTGTGCGTGGACGTGTGCCCGGCCAAGAAGAAATCCGAAACGCGCATCAAGGCGATCAACATGCGGCCGCAACCGCCGCTGCGGGAATCGGAACGCAAAAACTGGGAATTCTTCCTGACCATCCCGGAAATGGATCGCCGCCAGGTCAAGGTCAGCACGATTCGCCAGCAACAGGTGCAAGAGCCGCTCTTTGAGTTTTCCGGTGCCTGTGCCGGTTGCGGCGAGACGCCCTACGTCAAACTGGTAACGCAATTGTTCGGCGATCGCGCCTTGGTCGCCAATGCCACCGGCTGCTCATCGATCTATGGCGCCAACCTGCCCACCACGCCGTGGACGAAGAACGCCGAGGGCCGCGGCCCGGCCTGGTCCAATTCCCTGTTCGAAGACAACGCCGAGTTCGGCCTGGGTTTTCGCCTGGCGATCGACAAGCAAAAGGAGATGGCCGCGCAACTGCTGCATGATCTCTCCGCCGCGGTGGGCGAAGATCTCGTCAATGCCATCCTGGCGGCACCGCAAAAGGACGAAGCCGACATTTACGAGCAGCGCATGCGCGTCGATCTGCTCAAGAAGATCCTGCAGCGTGTGGAGACACCGGCGGCCAAACGGCTGCTGGCGCTCGCCGACATGCTGGTGCGCAAAAGCGTGTGGATCATCGGCGGCGACGGCTGGGCCTATGACATCGGCTTCGGTGGGTTGGATCACGTGCTCGCCAGCGGCCGCGACGTCAACGTGCTCGTGCTCGATACCGAAGTCTACTCGAACACCGGCGGGCAAATGTCGAAAGCCACGCCGCGCGGCGCCGTGGCCAAGTTTGCGGCGGGCGGCAAACCGGCGGCGAAAAAAGACCTCGGTCTGATTGCCATGACCTACGGCAACGTTTACGTGGCACGCGTGGCCATGGGCGCGAAGGACGAACACACGCTCAAGGCGTTCCTCGAAGCGGAAGCCTATGAAGGCCCGTCGCTGATCATCGCCTACAGCCATTGCATCGCGCACGGCATCAACATGGCGACGGCGATGCAGAATCAAAAGGCGGCGGTGGATACGGGCCAGTGGCCGTTGTATCGCTTTCATCCCGACCGCGCCCGGCATGGCGAGAATCCGTTCGTGCTTGATTCCTCCGCGCCCAAGCTGCCGGTGGAAAAATTTCTCTACCTGGAGAACCGTTTCAAGATGTTGACCAAGAGCAAGCCGGAAGACGCCAAGCGCATGCTCAAGGAAGCGCAGGAAGATGTCAACACGCGCTGGAAACTCTATGAGTATCTGGCGGCGCGCCCCATCGGCAACGGCAAGCCCAAAGGTGAAGAGGGAAAGGCGTGAGTGGCTGCGGGTGACGGAACCGGCGGCCCCCGCGGGCCGCACCGTCATCCGGCTGCGCCTCGCCGAGCGCCTCTTTTTTCACGCCTGTTTCGCTAACGCTACGGAGAACGATCACATGGACTTGACCACAACCTACCTCGGCATGAAACTGCGCACACCGCTGGTGCCTTCCGCTTCGCCGCTGTCTGAGGAAATCAGCGGCATCGAACGCATGCAGGAGGCGGGCGCGGCGGCGGTCGTGCTGTATTCCCTCTTTGAAGAGCAATTGCGCCTGGAAACCTACGAACTCAATCACCACCTCACCTACGGCACGGAGAGTTTTCCCGAGGCCCTTACGTATTTCCCCCAGCCGCAGGAGTTCCATCTCGGGCCGGACGGTTACCTCGAGCATATTCGCCGCGCCAAGCAGGCCGTCGACATCCCCATCATCGCCAGCCTGAACGGTTCCACCGTCGGCGGCTGGATAGACTTTGCCCGGCTGATCGAACAGGCGGGCGCCGATGCGCTGGAATTGAACGTCTATCACATTCCCACCGACTTCGAACTCAGCGGTGCAGAAATTGAACAGCGCTATCTGGACGTGCTCCAGGCGGTGAAGGCCGCGGTGAAGATTCCGGTGGCCATCAAGCTCAGCCCGTTCTTCAGCAATCTCGCCAACATGGCCCACCGCTTCGACTTGGCGGGCGCGGATGGCTTGGTGCTGTTCAATCGCTTTTATCAACCGGACATTGATCTTGAAAGTCTGGAAGTCCGGCCCAATGTCCTGCTCAGCACGCCGCAGGCCTTGCGGCTGCCACTGACCTGGATCGGCATTCTTTTCGGCCGCCTGAAGGCTGATCTCGCGGCGACCAGCGGCGTGCATGACGCCCCGGACGTGGTGAAGATGCTGATGGTGGGCGCCAACGTGACGATGATGGCAGCGGCACTGCTGCGCTATGGCATCGATCATCTTCGCCGCGTCGAGCAAAACCTGGTGCGCTGGATGGAGGAGCACGAATACGAATCCGTCCAGCAAATGCAGGGCAGCATGAGTCAGATCAACTGTGCGGATCCTTCCGCATTCGAACGCGCGCAATACATGAAGGCGCTGAAGAGCTTCAAGCCGGAAGCGTATCACGCCGCGCTGTGACCCGGTTGCCCGGGGAGAGATCGAACGACATAAAGGAAGAGAGGCTGTTGCCTGTGGCGCGGAGGTGTTGCGCGCAGGCCCCGCTGCTTCCATTCGCCGGTGTGACGGCGCACCTCTGCAAGTGCGCCGTTCTTGTTCGCGCTTCAAGAATTCGGAATCGTTTTCGCAGAGATGAGAATTGCCGGAGGACAGGCACCAGCACCGCTGCCGGGCAGGGAGTTAATTCCAGGAAAATCATCATTCCAATTCCACAGCGAATGGCATGGGATTTGAAAGAATGATGATCCCCTATTGGCGTTTGAAGTGAATCGTCAAACGCCGTTGCCGAAATCGCAGCAATGCGGAACAACCTCCGGCAGCAGGAAGAGAACTGTTGCGGATTGCGGCGACCGGCGCCGAGGCTGGCGGTGCAGGAAGGTCTTGATTTTTAAAGCTACTCTTGTTTCCTTGTGCCGGCAACTGAGGTGAGGTCGAGAGATTCGATTTGAGTTTGCAGCGCTGTGAAAAACTTAACACAGAGAGGGTGAACATGTTGAAACGCACGAGTCTTGCGTTGATGCTGATGGCACTGCTTCCCGTCGTGCTGATGGCACAAAGCAAAGCCAAGTATGTTGGCGCCAACTCCTGCAAGGCCTGCCACCTCACGCCCAAGAGCGGTGCGGCTTTCACCATTTGGCAGAAAAGTCCGCATGCCCAGGCTTTTGCCACGTTGGCAACGCCGGCGGCTTTGGAAATCGCCAAGAAGAAGGGTATCGCCGATCCGCAAAAGGATGCCGGCTGCTTGAAGTGCCATGACACCGCCGCCGGCGTGGCGGCCGCACAACTCGCGGCGACGTTCAAGCCCGGTGAAGGTGTGGGCTGCGAATCCTGCCACGGCCCGGGTTCGGAGTACAAGGCCATGTCGGTGATGAAAGACCTCGACGCCGGCAAGATCAAGCCCGAGACCGTGGGCATGAACAAGGTTGATGAGAAAACCTGCTTGAAGTGCCACAACTCCGAAAGTCCGACCTACAAGGGCTTCAACTTTGCGGAGTACAGCAAGAAGATCGCCCACCCGACGCCGAAGCCGTAACCTGTGTGTTGTGATCAGAGAAATGACCTGCGGCGCGGCCGGCAATCCTGCGTACCTGACGCCAGGCGGCGCAGGGGGTGCCGGCTGCGCCGCGGTTTATTTGATGGAGTGAGGGAGCCTTGGAGTGATGAGATGCGCAGGCATGAAGCGGGAGCGCGGTTGACGATGGCCATACACCGTCTTGATGAAGTGGTGAAGCTTGCGGTTGGCGTGACGATGATTTTTCGGCGGCCGGGCTTGCTCCTGCACTCCGGCTTGCTGGGGCTCGTGCTGCTGCTGTTGAGTCTTGCCCAACCGGCCGCGGCACAGGAGGAAATGGATTGTCTGATGTGCCACGGCGACGAATCGCTCACGATCCCCGACAGCACCACCGGCCAGGAGCGTTCGCTGTTCGTCACTCCCGGGCATTTGGAAAATTCGGTACACGCCGGTTTTGATTGCGTGACGTGCCATGCCGACGTGACGGAGATTCCTCACGCCGCAAAGCTGGCACCGGCCGCCTGCCAGACCTGCCATGAAGAGGCGGTCGCGGACCTTGCCGAAAGCGTGCACGGCCGGCCGCAAATTGCGGACGCGCCGAGGTGCAGTGATTGTCACGGCAGCCATGATATTCGCCTGCGCGCGGACAGCCTCTCCTGGGTAAATCCGAAGCAACTGGCCTTCACCTGCGGCCGTTGCCACGCCGATCCGGCGATTGTCAAGAAGTATCACATTCCCATCAAAGATCCGCTCACGGCCTACAATCGCAGCGTGCACGGCCGCTTGACTTTGGCGGGCGTCGACAGCGCTGCGACCTGCAGCAGTTGCCACGGCAGCCACAAGATCCTCGATGCCAACAATCCGGCCTCGCTGGTCTTTCACTTCAACATTCCCAAGACCTGCGGGCAGTGCCATCAGGCGATCGCGACGGAATACACCGCCAGCGTGCACGGCACAGCGGTGGCGCGCGGCATGCGGGCCTCGCCGGTGTGCACGGACTGCCATACGGAACATGCCATCGAGTCGCCGGCGGTGGCGAGCGCGCCCACCTCGGCGCGCAATGTGGCGGTTGAAACCTGCGGCCGCTGCCATGCCTCGACGCGCCTCACCGAGAAATATGGACTGCGCAGCGAGCGCGTCTCGACTTTCACCGACAGCTATCATGGCCTGGCGCTGCGCTCCGGCCAACTGTCCGCCGCCAATTGCGGCAGTTGCCACGGCGTGCACAACATTCTGCCCTCCAGCGATCCGCGCTCGATGATCAATCCGAACAATCTTGTGCAAACCTGCGGCCAATGTCATCCCAATGCCAGCGTGAACTTTGCGCGCGGTCCGGTTCATTTTACCGAGGAGGAGCGCGAAGGCCGGGTGGTGGCCGTCGTGCGCACCATTTACTTGAGCCTGATCATTGTTCTAATCGGCGGCATGCTGCTGCACAATGGACTGGATTTCATTCGCAAGAGCAAGCATGTGCTCCGGCGCGGCTGAAACTGGCCCTGCCGCACCCCGGCGGGGCGACCAGGCCGGGCGCAGAGGGCAACGCCCAGCCGGGCAACGACACCACGAAAATCCGGACGTTTGCCGCGTACTGCCGCAATCCCGCGAAACAAGCCGTTACGAACCTGACGAACATTCTTCCCATGAGCCCGACTTCCAACAACAATCAGCAATACTATCTGCGCTGGACGCGCAATGAGCGCTATCAGCATTGGATTCTGGCCCTGAGCTTCACCGTGCTGGCGATTACCGGCTTCGCGTTGCGCTACCCCGAGGCCGCCTGGGTCCAGCCGCTGTTGCTGCTCGAAGAAAAATTCGCGCTGCGCGGCTGGATTCATCGCATCGCCGCGCTGGTGTTCGTGGGCTTGGGCGTCTATCACATCGGCTACATGTTTTTCACGCCACGCGGCCGCACACTGGTGAAGGCGCTGATGCCCGTACGGCAGGATCTCAGCGACTTCTTTCAGAACGTGCGTTTTCTGCTTGGCCAGCGCAGCTCCCCGCCCGAGTTCGACCATTTCTCCTACATGGAAAAGGTCGAATATTGGGCGCTGGTGTGGGGGACGGTGGTCATGGCAGTCACCGGCTTTCTGCTGTGGTTCGAAGGCTTTGCCTTGCGTTTTCTGCCGCTGTGGATGATGGAAGTTCTCACTGTCGTGCATTTGTATGAGGCCTGGCTGGCAACGTTGGCGATCGTGGTCTGGCATTTCTACGGCGTGATCTTCAACCCGGAAGTCTATCCGCTCAACCAGAGCATGGTCGACGGCATGATGTCCGAGGAGGAGATGCGGCGCGAGCACGGCCGCGAGCTGGCCCGCCTGCAGCAGGCAGAGGCGCAGGCGGAGGAAGACGAAAAAGAGGCAATGCCAGCGGCCGGCAGCGGTTCGGTTGCCTGAGTCGCGGTTGCCGCAAACCAAACCGCACCGGGATTTTCCGAATCCCTGCGCTGGCGGCGCGCATGCGCTGAGAAGGCTCGTTCCATGCCCGTTGAGATTATCCTGCAGAGCGTGATCGCCGGGTTGCTGGCCAGTTTGGCCTGCGGCTTGGGCGCTCTGCCGTTGTTGTTCAAGCGCCTGGATTTGGCAAACCGTACCGGCCTGGGCTATGGCTTTGCCGGCGGGCTGATGCTGGCGGCCTCGGTGTACAATCTCATCCTGCCGGGCCTGACCATGGCGCAGCACACGATGAGCCTGGGGCAGGTGCTGCCGGTGTTGAGCGGCATTGTGCTGGGGGCGTTGTTCCTGTGGAGCGTGGACCGTTACCTCAACGAGGAACGCCTGGCGCGCGACTCCTGGAAGCGCTGGGGCAATCGTGCCCAAATTCTGATCTTCCTGGCCATGAGCGTGCACAGCATTCCCGAGGGCGTGGCGGTGGGTGTGGGCTATGCCTCCGAGAAAGTCTACCAAACGCAGCTCGGCTCCTACATCGCGCTCGCCATTGCGATCCACAACATTCCGGAAGGGCTGGCGGTGGCCATTCCGCTGCGCTCGGCCGGCGCGAGCATCGTGAAGTGCTTTTTTGCAGCATTTCTCACCAGCCTGCCGCAGCCGATTGCAGCAGTGCCGGCAGCCATGGCCTCCTGGTTTTTCCAGCCGATCATGCCGGTGCTTATGGGCTTTGCCGCCGGCGCGATGATGTTCCTCATTTTGCTCGAAATGATTCCCGACGCCCTGCACCATGAAAAGCCTGTCAGAATTGCCTGGGCTTTTATTCTGGGCTTTTGTTTGATGCTGCTGATTCAGGTCGTCTTGTAACGTCTGCGCCGCGGCGCCGGAGGGCGCGCTGGCCGCCGGTTGCTCCGCTGCTGAATTGCGAGAATGCCATGGATCCTGAATCGCAACAGCTTCTCATCCGATTGCTTCGTACCCACCGCCTCGCCGCGCTTGGCACGTTGCGGGATGGCGCGCCGCTGGTTTCGTTGGTGCTCTATGCCGTCTCGCCGGACTTGTCCTGTTTCTACATTCACGCCAGCCGGCTGGCTTTGCACACCCAGGATATCCTGCGCGATGCCCACGTCAGCTTGATGATCGCGGAAACCGACACCCCCGGCCGTGACCCGCAAACGCTGGCGCGCGTTTCATTGCGCGGCGAAGCCGTCGTTGTGCCGCCCACAGCCGGGGATTATGCCGCGATCAAGTCCATCTACCTGCAAAAGTTTCCGGAATCGGCCCGGCATTTCGAGTTGGGCGATTTTCCCCTCTACTGCATTGTGCCACGCACCGCACGTTATGTTGCCGGCTTCGGCAAGGTCTTCAATCTCACCGCGGAAGATCTCCGGCATGCCGGTTCGAGGGGCGCGTAGCTTGTACGGAAGGCGACTTTTTCCAAAACCAGGGAAGGGCAAACATGTATGCGTCGAATGTGCGCCGTCTTGTTGGGAATTGCCGTGAGCGCGCATGGCCCCGGCTGTTTTACCCGGGCGCAGCACGCGGCGCAGCCACCCCAGTTTCGCACGCTCCAGATGCAACCGGCGACCCGATTTCACAGGCAGATTACGCTCGCGATCGGCTGGTATCCGTACCAGCGCGAACAGGCCGTTGCAGCGGGCACGAATCTCTGGACCATCGTGCGCAGCGACAGCGGCGGCGTGGCAGGTGCCATGCCGGTCATTCTGGTGAGCTATTCCGATTCCAGCGAGGCGGTGTGGCTGGATTTGAACATCGATGATGCCCTGCTCGGCAGATTGCTCAAGCACAGCCTGATGACTGAGATTCCCATCAAGCGGCCGCTTGCCGGCTTCTTGCAGGAGGCGAATTGCGGCTCCTGCCACCCGGCCGAGATCAGAATCCGAGAATGACTCAACGAGGCGGAGGGATGAAAATTTACCATCGACTTCTTATTCTGCTGCTGCTGGCTGCTTTTCACAGGCTGCCGGCACAAACGCGGGAAGCCTGCCTGGAATGCCATGCCGACCCCGGCTTGACCACGGAGCGCGGCGGCCGCCAAGTTTCACTTTTTGTGGACGTCAGGACGCTGGACAAATCCACCCACAAGGAGGTGGAATGCATCTCCTGCCACCCTGATGCCGCAGTCGAGGAATTTCCGCATCCGGAGAAACTTGAGCGGGTCAACTGCGCAACTTGTCACGACGACGCGCAGCTCGATTTCGACGCCAGCATTCATGGCCAGGCGCTCAACCGCCAGGCGCCCTATGCGCCCACCTGCACGGCCTGCCACGGCACCCACAACATTCTCGCGGCCAGCCTGCCGGAATCACCCGTCTTCAAGATGAACATTCCCTACTTGTGCGGCAAGTGCCATCGCGAAGGCGCGCCGGTGGCGAATGTGTACAACATCTCCGAACACAACATTCTGGAAAACTACAGCGAGAGCATTCATGGCGAGGGGATGTTCAAGAAGGGATTGATGGTCTCCGCCACCTGCACGGATTGCCACGGCCGGCACATGATCCTGCCGCACACCGTGCCCAAGTCCACCATTTCGCTGCACAATGTGGCGAAGACCTGCATGCAGTGCCACAGCCGCATCGAACAGGTGCATCAGCAGGTGATCCGCGGCGAATTGTGGGAAAAACGGCCGGGTGCGATTCCGGCCTGCACCGACTGCCACCAGCCGCACCGCTTGCGCCGCGGCGCACTGGTGCTCAATGTCGAAGACCGCGCCTGTCTCAAGTGCCATGAGCAGGAAAATCTGCAGCGCGTGACCGACGGCAAAGTGGAATCGATGTTCGTCCGCAAGCGCGACCTCGAGAACTCCTCCCACAAGACCATTCCCTGCGTCAAGTGCCACTCCGACATCGATCCGCAACTGGCGCGGCCGTGTGAGCCGGCCGGCAAGGTGGATTGTTCCAATTGCCACGCCAAGATGGCCGAAGAGTATTTTCAAAGCGGCCATGGCCAGGCCTATTTCGAAAAGAAGTACGACGCGCCTTATTGCACCACCTGTCACGGCAGCGGCCATGTGACCAAATCGCGGCTGGATGAAACCTCGCCCACCTATCGCACCGCGATTCCCGCGCTCTGCGGCGATTGCCACAAGCGCGGCGGCAAGGCGGAGCAGGTGCCCGGCCTGGCGGAAGTCAACGTGCTGTTTGACTATTCCTCCAGCGTGCACGGCAAAGGCCTGGTCGAGAAAGGCCTGTTGCCGGTTGCCATCTGCACCGACTGCCACAGCTCGCACTACGTGTTGAAACACACGGACGAGCGTTCCATGGTCCATCCCAAAAATATTCCGGCGACCTGTGCCAACTGTCACCGCGGCATCTACAAAGATTTTATCAAGAGCGTGCATTACAGTGCCACGGGTGAGAGCGAGGAGAAGCTGCCGACCTGCATGGATTGCCATTCGGCGCACGGCATCGCGCGCGTCGAGCAGGACGCCTTCATGACCGAAGTCACCCAGCAATGCGGCTCCTGCCACACGGAGCTCGCCGAGACCTATTTCGACACCATGCACGGCAAGGCCTATCGTTTGGGCTATTTGAAAGCCGCGCGCTGTTCGGATTGCCACGGGGCTCACGCGATTCTGGGCGTGAACGATCCCAATTCCTCCGTCGGCCTCACGAACGTGGTCAGCACCTGTCAGAAATGCCACGCGGATGCCAATCGCCGTTTCACCGGCTATCTCACGCATGCCACGCACCATGACAAAGTCAAATATCCGATCCTCTATTACACTTATTGGGGCATGACCACCCTGCTGGTGTCGGTGTTCGGTTTTTTTGGCGTGCACACGCTGCTTTGGCTGCCGCGCTCCTTCCGGGCCTACAAGGAAAGAAAACAGCACAAGGAGACGGAGGGCAGATATTACATTCAGCGTTTCACGCCGGCGCAGCGCATCACCCATTTGTTCGTGATCATCAGCTTCTTGTCGCTGGCGCTGACCGGCATGATGCTGAAATTTTCCAGCATGCCCTGGGCCGGCTTCATCGCGAATCTGCTGGGCGGCGTGACGGTCGCCGGCAAGATTCACCGCCTGGCCGCGATCGTCACCTTCGGTTATTTCTCCTATCATCTCTATACTCTGATTCAGAAAAAACGCCGTGAGCGCAAGAGCCTGCGCGCCTTTGTGTTTGATGCCAAGTCGCTTTGGTTTAACCGGCAGGACTTGAAGGACTTCGCCGCGACCGTGAAGTGGTTCCTGGGCCGCGGCGAACGGCCGGCCTATGGGCGCTGGACGTACTGGGAGAAGTTCGATTATCTGGCGGTGTTCTGGGGCGTCGCCATCATCGGCACTTCGGGCTTGATGCTGTGGTTCCCCGAGTTCTTCACCAGATTCCTGCCCGGCTGGCTGATCAACGTCGCCACCATCATTCACAGCGACGAGGCCCTGCTGGCGGTCGGCTTCATCTTCACCGTGCACTTCTTCAACACGCATTTGCGCCCGGAGGCCTTCCCGATGGACAAAGTGATCTTCACCGGCGTCACGCCGCTGGAAGAGTACAAAGCCATGCGGCCGCGCGAATATGAGGAACTCAAGGCCAGCGGCGAATTGCGCAAAGTGCTGGTCACCAAGACCATCTCCCCGCGCCGGGAGAAAATCCTGCAGCTCTTCGGTTTTCTCTTCCTCAGCCTGGGTCTGATTCTGGTGGGATTGATCATTTATTCCGTGTTGTTCGGGTATAAATAACGCCGCCCGGAAGCCGGAGTTGTGCCGTCGCGGTTAATGCCGCCGGGAAAGCATGGCTCCGGCTTCTTAATGGGGACCCATTCCTCCGGCTCAAACACATGCGCTTCCAACGCCATCCGTATAACCCGGTCATTCCGCGCACACCGGGCACCTTTTATTCGAAGCACGCCGCGAATCCTGATCTGCTGTTCTTCCACGGCAAGTATCATTTGTATTTTCGCGGACAGGCGGAGGCGGGGCACGATCAGATCGGCGTTGCCACGGCGTGTCCCGAAGAGTTCAACGGGGTACGCTGGGAAATGGTGAGGCATAATCCCATCCTGCCGGTGAGCGCCGATCCCGCCGCGTTTGATGCCGGCCACATTCTCGACCCGGCGGCGGTTGTGCTCGACGGCCGGGTGTATTTGTACTATTCCGCGCATCGCCAGGACTGGCACAACTGGAACGTCCCTTCTCATGTCGGTCTGGCGGTTTCAGATGACGGCCTGCATTTCGAGAAGCATCCCGGCAATCCCATCCTCGCCGGCACGGCGCCGGAGGTGGTCCTGCATCAGGGCCGCGTGCATCTCTTTTTTCAACGCCGCACGGCTGCCGGCAACTTCGAGATCTATTGCTGCACCAGCGCGGACGGCGTGCACTTTGCCGCCGGCAGCGAGCAGGTGGTCTTGCGGCCTGCGCAAGAAGCAGGCGCGTTCGATGCCTTCAGCCTCTCGACGGTGCGCATTTGGGAAGAAAAGGGCTGGTTCTACCTGACCTACGGCGGCTGTGATCGTTTTTTCGATTATCCCGTGGCCATTGGCCTGGCGCGCTCGCGCGATCTGTGGCAGTGGGAACGCTATCCCGGCAATCCCATTCTGCGGCGTGGCGCACCCGGCGCGTGGGATGAAGGCGCCTTGTGGTTTGCGACCGTGCATCGCGTGAAGCAGACCTATTACCTTTGGTATGAAGGCACGGGCACGGGGATGGGGTTGGACTCAGCGGCGGCGCAAGAAGCCTCGCGCGCGTGCCGGGAGCACGATTACGGCGGCTATGGCCAGACTTCCTTTTCACAAATCGGTTTGGCCCTCGCCACCGAAGGCATGCCGGAATGGTAGCGCCGCTCAGAGCGCCCAAGCACGCCGCCCCAATCGCGGCGCAATAGAACGTGTTTGCTGCCGGCGGGCTGGCCCTGCGCCGCGGCGCCTTGCCTTCCCGCCCAAACGGCAGCCGTGCGGAAGACAGCCAATAACTTCAACAGTCAACGCGGTTCCCTCTCAGCCCACATCCCAGACGACAGGAGGCGATGATGGCAAATTTTTTTTCGCGAATCAGCCGGCGATCCTTTCTCGATTATTTTCTCGGCGGCGGCGCAGTGGCACTGGCCGGCTCAATTCTTTTTCCCGTGTTGAAATACATCATGCCGCCGGCCATTCCGCAAGCCGTGCAGAATGACGTGGTGGCGGGGAAAGTCGGCGAACTGGCGCCCAATTCCGGCAAGGTCTTCCGGTTCGGCAACAAACCCGGCATCCTGGTGCGCACGCCCGAGGGCGACTATCGCGCCTTCTCGGCGGTGTGCACGCATCTGCAATGCACGGTGCAGTATCGCGACGATTTCAAGCACATTTGGTGCGCCTGTCACAACGGCCATTTTGATCTGACCGGCCGCAACCTCGAGGGGCCGCCGCCCCGGCCGCTGGAGGAGTATCGCGTCGAAATCCGCGGTGAGGACATTTTCGCGATACGGCAAACCTGATCCGGCCGATTGTCTTTGGAATCGCCCGGCTGGCCGGCGATTCCCGCCCATCAAACCACGAGGCAGCGTCTGACGCTAACACGGGGTGTCACCCATGTCCACAACCGTTGCAAAAAGCAGCTTCTGGCGCGAGCGTTTTCCGGTCGACGCCGTCGCGCATTTCTTTGCCAAGAAGACGGTGCCGATGCATCGCCATACAATTTGGTATTATCTCGGCGGCATGACACTGTTCTTCTTTCTCATCCAAGTCGGCAGCGGTGTCTTGCTGCTGCTCTACTATCGTCCCACCGCCGAGGCCGCATTCGAGAGTGTGCAATTCATCATGACCAAAGTGCAGTTCGGCTGGCTGATCCGCTCGCTGCACAGTTGGTCGGCGAACCTGATGGTGGCGGCGGCCATGATTCACATGTTCAGCGTGTTTTTCATGAAATCCTATCGCAAACCGCGCGAGATCACCTGGGTCACGGGCGTCCTGCTGTTTTTTCTGGCGCTCGCCTTCGGATTCACCGGCTATCTGTTGCCGTGGAATACGCTGGCTTACTTTGCCACCAAGGTCGGCACGGAGATCGCTTCCGTCCTGCCGATCGTCGGGCACGATCTGTTGCTCTTCCTGCGCGGCGGTGAGGAAGTGACCGGCGCGACTCTGACCCGCTTATTCGGCTTCCACGTGGCCGTGCTGCCCATGCTCACCACCGCGCTGCTGGGCTTGCACTTGCTGCTGGTGCAGGTGCAGGGCATGAGCGTGCCGCCGCAAGCAGAAGCGCAAGCCGCCCAACGCAAGCCCATGCCGTTCTTCCCCTATTTTCTGATGCGTGACCTGGTCGGCTGGCTGGTGGCGCTTGGCGTGCTCGCTGCGCTCGCCGCGCTCTTCCCGTGGGAACTGGGCGAGAAGGCCGATCCTTTCGCCTCGGCGCCGCCCGGGATCAAGCCGGAATGGTATTTTCTCTTCATGTTCCAGACCTTGAAGTACATTCCTGCGAAAATTCTCTTCATGGACGGTGAAGTGCTGGGCATTCTGGCGTTCGGGCTGGTCGGCGTGTTTTGGCTGTTGGTGCCGTTTCTGGATCGCCGCCCGGAGGCGGGAGGCCGCACGCGCTGGTTCACGGTATTCGGCTGGGTGGCGATTGCTTTTATTGCCGTCATGACCCTGGTTGCCTATGTCGTGCCCCAGACGTTTTGACCACCCGCATTTAACTTGCACGAACTCGAGAGGCGAAGTCGCCATGAAAAAAATATTTCTCTGGTTGATCCTGGGGCTCGGCATGGCCGGCGTGGTCCATGCCCAAACGCCGCCGGAAAGCAGTTGCCTCATTTGCCATCGCCAGCTTGACGCCGAATTGCTGGCGCCCGTCACCGCCTGGGAGAATGACATTCACGCTCACAACGGCCTGGGTTGTGAGAGTTGCCACGGCGGCAATCCGAGTCAGGCGGTGGCGGAAGACCCGGAGGCAGCGATGAGCCGCGCTGCCGGCTACCGCGGCAAACCCAGCCGCAAGAGCATCCCCGAGCTGTGCGCCACCTGCCACAGCGATCCCGCCGTGATCAAGAAATACAACCCCGCGCTGCCCACCGATCAGTTGGCGAGTTACCGTACCAGCCGCCACGGCGAGCTGTTGTTTCAAAAGGGTGACGAGAAAGTCGCGGTGTGCAGCGATTGCCACGGTACGCACGGCATTCTGGCGGCCAGCGACTCGCGGTCTTCGGTCTATCCGTTGAACGTGCCGGGCACCTGCGGCCGCTGCCATGCCGATGCCGGCTACATGGCCGGTTATGCCATCGGCGTGCAGCAGGTGGCGGAATACGATTCCAGCGTGCACGGCATCGCGCTGCTGCGTCGCCGTGACCTGGCCGCGCCCGCGTGCAACGACTGCCATGGCAACCATGGCGCGATTCCGCCGGAGGTCAAAAGCATCGCGCATGTGTGCGGCCGGTGCCACATGAACAATGCCGAGTTGTTTGAAAAGAGTCCGCTGGCCGGGCCGTTTCAAGAGATGGGTTTGAAACAGTGCGAGACCTGCCACGGCAACCACAGCATCGTCAAGCCCACCGATGCCATGCTGGATCCCAACGGCGAATTCTCCTGTACGCAATGTCATGAGCCGGAAAGCGCCGGCTGGAAAAACGGCGCGGAGATGTTTGCCATTATCACGGAGATGAAATCCAAAATCGACCTGGCTGACAGCCTGGTGGGCGGCGCCGAGCGTGCCGGCATGGAAGTGAGTGAGGCCAAATTCATCATTTCCTCAGCCGATGATGAGCTGATCAAAGCCCGCACCCAGGTTCACACCTTTCAATCCGAGCTGCTGCGGGAGAGGTCGAAAGCCGGTGTCGACCTGGCCAATCAGGCGGTCGAGCTTGGCCGCGCCGCGCTGCAGGAACTGCAGTTTCGCCGCCAGGGGCTGGCGGTTTCCATGGTCATTATCTTTGCCGTGGCGGTCGCGCTCTATTTGAAAGTGCGGCGCAAGGACCGGGAGTGGCAGGAGAGTGGTGCGCGCGGCTGAATCGTTGCAGCCGGCGCTGACCAGGTGGTGTGGTCGCAGGTGGCCGGGAGAGTGGGTCGGTCGCGCGACAGAACCGAACCCTGCACCTCTTCCCCCTGCTGGGAACCACGCCGGCGCTCATCTCGGTTGTGCTGTCGCAAGAGGAGTAAAGGCTGATGAATGAATCCGCTGCCACTTCCCAGTCCGAGGCTGCAGGCCTGGACACGCGGTTGCGCCGGCTCGAAGCGCGGCTGGCCCGCCTGGAAGCGTATCTGCAACTTGGCCCGTTGCCGGAATTTGACGGCGCGGACGCCGCAACACGAAAAGCGGACACCCTCCAGGGGGCGCACCCGCCGAGCGAGGAGGAGAAGGAAACTGCGCTGGAGTTTAGAATCGGAGAATTTTGGCTCGCGCGCGCGGGCATCGTGGCCTTGCTGCTGGGCACGGCGTTCTTCATCGCCTATCCCCTGGCGGTGTTGCCGCCGCTGTTGCACAGCTTGATCGGCTACTCGTCCGTCGTCGGATTGCTCTTCTTTGCCCGGCTGTGGCGCTCGACTTATTCGTATCTCTCGCGCATTCTGTTCGGCGGCGGGATGATTCTGCTTTATTACGCCACGTTGCGCCTGCACTTTTTCACCGGCCATCCCGTCATTTCCAACAAGTTCATTGCATTGGCCTTGTTGCTCGCCGTCGTTGGCGTGCATTTTTATTTCGCCGCGCAGCGCAAGAATGAATTGTTGACGGGCATTGCCGTTTTTCTCGGTTATGCCACTGCGCTCTTTGGTGATGCCACACATTTCACGTTGCCGATGGTTGCCATCACTGCAGCAGCGGCGGTTTATTTCCTAATGAGATATCATTTCCAGACCGTTGTTCTGCTCAGCGTCGTTTTGGCTTACCTGACGCACTTGCTCTGGCTGTTGGGCAATCCCCTGCTCGGCCATCCGCTGCAAGCCGTGGCCGAACATCAGAACAATCTCGCCTATCTTTTCCTGTATGCCGCGCTGTTGGCGCTGCCTTCGCTCTGGCGCCAAGAGACGGCGCTCTCTGATTTCAGCAGGGTGGTGTTGCCGTTGCTGAATGGCCTGGGTTTCTATGGCCTGTCGTTTCTGGTGATGCTCACCTTTTTCGGCGACCAGCGCGCTCTGATCAACTTCTGCATTTCCGCCTTTTTTCTCACGGTCGCGACCATCGGCTGGGTGCGCAGTCAGAGCCGGCTGGCCACTTCGCTGTACGCCTGCTTCGGTTATCTCGCGCTCAGTGCCGCCATTTTTTCCCGCTTCGCCGCGCCGCATTATTTCATTTGGTTGGGCTGGCAGAGCCTGCTGGTGATCTCGACCGCGATTTGGTTTCGCTCCCAAATCGTGGTGGTCGCCAACACGATCATCTATCTCGGCATTTTCCTGGCGTATTTGATCTCGGCGCCGAGCACGGCTGCGGTGAATGCCAGCTATGCCGTGGTGGCGTTGCTGAGCGCGCGCTTGCTCAACTGGAAAACCGAGCGCCTGGCGCTGAAAACCGAATTGATGCGCAATCTCTATCTCGCCTCGGCGTTCCTCATCATTCCTTACGGTCTTTATCATGCCGTCCCGCGCCACTACGTCAGCCTGTCGTGGCTGGGCGCAGCAGTGTTCTACTTTCTGCTGAGCCTGCTGCTCCGAAACAAGAAGTACCGCTGGATGGCAATCCTCACGCTGTTTTTGGCGGTGCTCTACGTCTTTGTAATCGATCTGGCCCGCCTGGAGGCGGGCTATCGCATTCTTTCCCTGCTGGCAGTCGGCATCGTGTTGCTGGTGATCTCGCTGCTTTATGCCCGCTCGCGCAGGAGAACACCCGGCGCGGCCGCACCGCCGGGAAAGGACTGAGGCGCAGCCGCCTGCCAGGCGACCGCGGCGCGCCGCATTCCCGCCCGCCTGCCGGAAAGGCGCTGCGGACGATTTTGCGATTGCAATTTTCCAATTTAGTTTGGATTTTGACGGCCGCAATTGACGCTGATCGATCTGACCTGACTTGACCCTTGTTCGGAGGAAGGTGGTATGGAAAACGCGACTGACAACTCGCGCAAGCTCCCCAGTTCGTTTTACAACCTCACCAGCATCGTGGGCGCGGCGCTCGCGGCTTTCAGCTTTGTCGCCATTATCTTTCTGTTCGTCGTTGATTTTTTCATGCAAAAGTCAACGCCCTATCTTGGCATCATCAACTACCTGGTTTTCCCCGCGGTCCTGATTTTGGGCCTGCTGTTGGTGCCGATCGGCATGTGGCGCGAGCATCACCGCCGCGCCAAGTTTCATGCGCTGCCGAGTTTGCCGCGCGTCGACCTCAATATTCCCCATCATCGCCGCATGTTTGCGCTTTCGGTGGCGGTGCTCAGCATGTTTCTGCTGCTCACCGGCGTCGGCAGTTATCAAGCTTATGAGTTCACCGAATCCACGACATTCTGCGGCAAGATTTGCCACACCGTGATGGAGCCGGAGTACACCGCCTATCAAGGCTCGCCGCATGCGCGCGTCACCTGCGCCGGCTGCCACGTGGGGCCGGGCGCGGGCTGGTATGTGCAATCGAAGCTCTCCGGGTTGTATCAGGTCTATTCCGTCACCTTTGACAAGTACCCGCGGCCGATTCCGACGCCGATCACCAACCTGCGGCCGGCGCGCGAGACCTGCGAGCAATGCCACTGGCCGCAGGCCTTTTTTGGCTCCAAGCAGAGCGAGCGCGTGCATTTCATGAAGGATGAAACCAACACGCGCTGGACCTATAACGTGCTCATCAAAATCGGCGGCGGCAGCCCGGAGCTGGGGCATACCTCCGGCATTCACTGGCATATGAACATCGCCAACAAGATCGAATACCTGCCCGCCGATGAATCCCGCGAGGTGATTCCCTGGGTGCGTTCGACCAATGCCAAGGGCGAGGTGACGGTGTATGCCGCCGACCCCAGCCTGCTGGACGGCGCGGCCGTCGATGAAAGCAAGCTGCGGGTGATGGATTGCATCGACTGTCACAACCGTCCCACCCACATTTTCAAATCGCCCAACATCGCGGTCAACGCGGCCATGAATTTCGGCCGGATCGACGCGACTCTGCCGATGATCAAAGCCGCCGCCGTGGAAGCCCTGCTGCCAGAATATCCCAGCAAAGAAGCGGCGCTGGCGGCGATCGACTCCTCGTTGCATGCCTTCTATGAACAGAACTATCCCGAGGTGGCGGCGGCAAAGACGGAGCAAATCAAGGCAGCGGTGACGAGCGTGCAGGACATCTATGCCAAAAACAATTTTCCCAAAATGAAGGCGAGCTGGCGCAACTATCCCGATCACATCGGCCATTACCTCAGTCCCGGTTGCCATCGCTGCCATGACGGCCTGCATCAGAGCGCGGAGGGCAAGGCCATCACGCACGATTGCAACGCCTGCCACCTGATTATCGCCCAGGGCGACGGCAAGACCGTGAAGGAAAGCAATCTGGAGGGACTGGAATTCCGCCATCCGGTTGACATCGGAGACGCCTGGAAGGAAACCAGTTGCCATGAATGCCACGGCATTGCGGCGGGCATGTAATGCCCATCCGCCATCGTTGATCTTTGCAGAGTGTTCCTGCGACGGCCTGGCCGTTACATGAGATCCCCTGGAGGTTCCAAGACACTCGAGGTTTCCGAAGCTTCGGCTCAGCCGAGGTTGAACATTCCCGGACGGACACGAAGTAGCGCGGCGCTGCCAGCCAAGTCTGTCTGAACACCAGAAACCAAGTCCGAATGCGGCCCTGGTTGTGCTGAGTCACAGCCAGGGCCTTTCTGTTTGCAGGCGCCGGGTTTTCGCGAGAACTGGAAAAAAGGCCTGTGAAATTCTCAATAATGAAAAAAATCACCAAGGGCGGCATCCAAGCAAACTGGCTTTGCCCCTTGTTTTATTGTGATTAAGAGCCATCGGCTGGCGGAGAGAAAGAGGAGCATGCTTTTTGCAATCGGCTGATTTCATCCCAAGCAGATTGAATGTCCCTTGGTTTGGGTGAAAGAGTGAATCGCGTTTCTCCGCGCTCCGCTGCCGTCCGCGCAGGGTGAGCGTTGTCGTGCTGGGAAAGGGCAGGCGTCGCACAAGTGACCGGGCTTCGGCTCATGATTTGAATGTGAAAATTGCCAGATGGTCATTTGAATGAAGTGCGCTTGTGCGACGCTGCCGCTTGCTGGTTGGGCCGCGGAGACGTGGCCCCAGATTGCCATTGCCGCAGAAGAAACAAACTCGGAAAGGCGCAGGTGGGCGGCAGCCACCCGGACAGGGCGGAGGTTGCGGCCTTGCCTTCCGGTGCGCGGGGAAGGGGGCTGGACTGAACCGGCAAAGTTTGGACACGCACCTTTACACTCTTTTCCACCTTCACTGAACCAAGGGAGGTTCTTATGCCGGATCCCAATGCCACGATTTGGCAGACGATGCAGGCCAAGGGATACACGCGCCGCGATTTCCTGAGGTTTTGCAGTTTCGCTGCCGGCCTGGCCGGAATCGAAGCCACCGGCCTGGCACGCGTCGTTCACGCCTTCGAGAAAAAGCCGAGGCCTCCGGTCGTCTGGCTCCACTTTCAGGAGTGCACCTGCTGCAGCGAATCCTTCATCCGCTCCTCCCACCCGATCGTCGCTGACATCGTACTCGACAAACTCTCGCTGGACTACACTGAAACGCTGCAAGCCGCCGCCGGCCACCAGGCCGAGAAGTGTCTGCATGACACCATCACCAATTATGCCGGCCAGTACATTCTGCTGGTCGAAGGCTCCGTGCCGATGAAGGACGACGGCGTGTACTGCATGATTGCCGGGCGCTCCGCCGAAGACATTCTGGTGGAATGCGCCAAAGACGCGGCTGCCGTCATCGCCTGGGGCAGTTGCGCCTCCAACGGCTGCATTCAGGGCGCCAGCCCCAATCCCACCAACGCCACCCCGATTCACAAAGTCATCAACAAGCCGGTGATCAACGTGCCCGGCTGTCCGCCGATTGCGGATGTCATGACCGGCGTGGTGACGCATCTTCTGGTCTTCGGCCGCACTCCCGCGCTCGACGGCCAGGGCCGGCCCAAGGAGTTCTACGGCCGCCGCGTGCATGACACCTGCTACCGCCGGCCGTACTATGACGCCGGCCTGTTCGTGGAAGCGTGGGACGATGAGAAGGCCCGCAAAGGCTATTGCCTCTACAAAATGGGATGCCGCGGCCCCGTCACCTACAATGCCTGCTCCGTCACCCGCTGGAACAACGGCGTGAGCTACCCCATCCAATCCGGGCACGGCTGCATCGGCTGCAGCGAGAACGGCTTCTGGGATAATGGCCCGTTCTATCAGCATCTCGCCAGTTTCCCCGGCTTCGGCATCGAGAGCACCGCTGACACCATCGGCACCGTGGTGGGCGTGGGCGCTGCCGTGGGCGTCACGGCGCATGCCATCGTGACCAACATTCGCAAACGCAAGCTCATCAGCGAGCACATGGATGAATCAGTGGCTGACCAACCGGCGAAGGGAGGTGGGCGCTAATGGCACGCATCGTCGTTGACCCGATCACCCGCATCGAAGGGCATTTGCGCATCGAAGCGGTGGTGGAAAACGGCCGCATCACCGAGGCCTACAGCTCCGGCACCATGGTGCGCGGCTTTGAGAAGATTCTGAAAGGCCGCGATCCGCGCGACGCCTGGGCCTTCACCGAACGCGCCTGCGGCGTGTGCACCACCGTGCATGCGCTCGCCAGCGTGCGCACCGTGGAAGACGCGCTCGGCATTACCGTTCCCAAGAACGCCGAGCTTATCCGCAACTTGATGTGTTGCGCGCAATACGTGCAGGATCACGTCGTGCACTTCTATCATCTGCACGCCCTGGATTGGGTGGACGTGGTGAGCGCGCTCTCCGCCGATCCCGCGGCAACCTCGCAACTGGCGCAGAGCATTTCGCGCTGGCCGAAAAGCTCGCCGGGCTATTTTGCTGATCTGCAAAAACGCCTGCAAACGTTTGTGGCCAGCGGCCAGCTCGGCATCTTCGCCAACGGCTATTGGGGCCATCCCCAATACAAACTGCCGGCCGAAGCCAACCTGATGGCGGTGGCGCACTACCTCGAAGCGCTGGAGTGGCAAAAGGAAATTGTCAAAGTGCACACCATCTTCGGCGGCAAGAACCCGCATCCCAACTATCTTGTCGGCGGCGTGCCGTGTTCGATCAATCTCGACGAAGTCAACGCCGTCAACACCGAGCGCTTGAACCAAGTTGCCAAGCTCATCACCGATGCCATCGCATTCGTCGAGCTGGTGTATCTGCCCGACCTGCTGGCGATTGCCGGCTTCTACAAGGACTGGGCGGGCATCGGCGGCGGTTTGAGCAACTACCTCGCCTATGGCGAGTTTCCGATGCGCAGCTACGGCCAGACGGATTCCTTCAAATTCCCGCGCGGCGCCATTCTCAACCGCAATTTGAACGAGGTGCATGAGGTGAATGGCCGCGACAAACAGGAAATCAAGGAGTACATTTCGCATTCGTGGTACAGTTACCAGAACGGCGACGGCGCGGGCTTGCATCCCTGGGAGGGCGAGACGGAATTCAACTTCACCGGCCCCAAGCCGCCGTTCGAGCAGCTCAACGTCGAAGGCAAATACTCCTGGCTGAAAACGCCGCGCTGGAAAGAGCACGCGATGGAAGTCGGGCCGCTCGCCCGCATGCTGGTCGCCTATGCCCAGGGCGTGACCGAGGTGAAGGATATTGTGAACGATACGTTGGGCCGGCTCAACGTTCCCGTGACCGCGCTGTTTTCCACGCTCGGCCGCACCGCGGCGCGCGGGCTGGAAACCAAGCTCATCGCTCATTGGATGCAGGAATTCTATGATGAGCTGCTCGCCAATGTCAAAGCCGGCGAGACCCGCACCTTCACCGAGGAGAAATGGGACCCGGCGACCTGGCCGGAAACCTGCGAGGGCGTGGGCATGACCGAAGCGCCGCGCGGCGCCCTGGCGCACTGGATTCGCATCAAGGACAAGAAGATCGACAATTACCAACTGGTGGTGCCCAGCACCTGGAACGCTTCGCCCAAGGATCACAACGGCATGCGCTCTGCTTACGAAGAGGCCTTGCTCGGCACGCCGGTGGCGAACGTCGATCAGCCGGTGGAGATTCTCCGCACGATTCACTCCTTTGATCCGTGCATCGCGTGCGCCGTGCATCTCTACGATCCCGCCGGACGGCCGGTTCACCAAGTGAAATTTTATTGAGGAGGCGGCCATGGCAACGACCTCACCCCGGGTGGCCTACCGCCGCGTCTATGTCTGGCAACTGCCGGTGCGTTTCTATCACTGGCTCAATGCCTTGTGCGTCGCGGTGTTGATCGTCACCGGCTACCTGATCGGTAACCCGCTGGCCATTTCCTATTCCAC
>JBBIKM010000039.1:0-34498 GCA_037445455.1 bacterium
ACAACCTCGATTTGGACAAGCTCGACGCGCTGCGCACGGCCAACACCAGGGCGGTGATGGTGGTGCACACCTTCGGCCAGATGGCCCCGATGCGCGAGTTGCAGGCGTGGTGCCGGGCGCGCGGTTTGGCGCTCATCGAAGACGCGGCCTGTGCCATCGGCGCAAACTATGGCGGCGTGGCGCCCGGCGAATGCGCCGACCTCGCCTGCTATTCTTTTCATGGCCGCAAGATCATCACCACCGGCGAAGGCGGCGCGGTGGTCACCAACAACGCCGCGCTCTACCGCCGGCTGCGGGAAATCTCCTCCCTCGGCGTGGACGCTTCGGACAAATACAAAGCCGGCGGGCCGCTGCGCTACCGCTTTCATCACCTCGGCTACAACTTCCGGCTGAGCGACATCAATTGCGCCATCGGGTTGCAGCAACTGCGCCATTTGCCCGCGCTGCTCGAACGCCGCCAGGAGTTTGCCGCGCTTTATCGCGAGCGGCTGGCCGGCATTGCGGAATTGACGCCGCCGTATGTCGATCCCAATGCCTTCCACACTTATCAGGCTTTTGTCTGCCGGGTGAAAGACGAACGGCTGCGCGATCATTTGATGACGGCACTGAAGCAGCAGAACATTCACACCACCATCGGCACATACGCGCAGCACTGCGAGCCGGTGTTCGCGGCGCAGGAGGTTTGCCCCAACTCCCGGCAGCTCTACGAAACCACGCTCGCCCTGCCGTTTCATTCGTTTTTGGGGAAGGCGCAGGTGGAATACGTGGCGGAGCAGGTGAAGCGCGCCATTGCCGAGCGGGATTAGGCGATTGGCTTTTCAAATTTGGAATAAAATTCCAACTTTCCACCGACAGATAGATTAAGGCCCACTGATGAAAAAGCTTTTCTCAGTTGGGTTCTTCCATCGGCTGGAAAATTCTTGTGCTGCCTGAAGGGCTCCAATTGTGAGCGAAGCTGACGATTGGCGCAGGCCCTGGGGCGGTCACAGTCAGAATAGAATTCTGGCAGATTCTTGACACAACGCCAACGCTTGCAATGCGGAGCTGCGGCAGGCGCAGAGTTCCAAAATCAAGTAAGCCCTTCTCCGCGTTCCGCGCGTCTTCGCAATGAGCCTTTGAGGTGAATGACACGGCAGCAGGCTCCAATCGAGGTTCTTGCAGAATGCCGGTGGTGGCGGGTACCTCGTGCGAGGCAATAACGTACGAATTGGGACGATCGCCGGCCACGGGCTGGAGAGTTCTGCTTGTCTGCAATCCGGCACAGACCATGATCTGTTACGACAATCATTGACGCTGCGATATTCTCGCCCCAGTTCATCCCAATCCTTCATTTTCAGATGGGGCCAGGCACCAACCAACAGGAGTTCCAGCACACATGGCTTTGATTCGTCCGGCGACGATGTTCCTGCCCCGGCCGGAGCTGGCGGCGCGGCTGTCATGCCCTCCTTATGACGTCGTCACGACTGCCGAGGCGCAGCGCCTGGCGCAGGGCAATCCTCTGAGTTTTCTGCGCGTGGTGCGCGCGGAAATCGATTTGCCCGAAGGGACGCCACCCGATGATGCGCGCGTTTACCGCTGTGCCCGGGAAAATTTTTTGAGCTTCATCAAAGCCGGCTGGCTGTACGCCAGCGCCGGTCCGCGTTTGTTCCTCTATCGCCTGCAAACAGCAGCGCACGCCCAAACCGGAGTGGTGGCATGTTGCAGCGTGGACGACTACGACCGTGGCCTCATCTGCAAGCATGAAAACACCCGGCCAGACAAGGAGAATGACCGCGTGCAACACATGCTCGCGCTGGCGGCGCACGCAGAGGCCGTGCTGATTGCCTATCGCGGCCGTGCTGAAATCACGGCGCTGGTGGCGGCCGAGTGCCGCGCGCAGCCGCTGCTGGATTTTCACGCGCAAGACGGCGTGCAGCACACCCTTTGGCAGGTGCGCCAGCCGGACACGCTGGTGCAGGCGTTTGCCGAGGTGCCGCGGCTCTACATTGCTGATGGCCATCACCGCTCGGCCGCTGCCAGCCGGGTCCGCGCCCGGTTGCGCGCGCAAAATGCCGGGCACACCGGTAATGAAGAATACAATTTTTTCCCCGCCACCCTGTTTTCTACGGAACAGCTTCGCATCCTGCCCTATAATCGCGTGTTGCGCGGCCTGCCGGACTGGCAGCCGCATGAGTTTCTGCAGCTTTTGCGCCGTGACTTTTTGTTAACCGGCAACGCTGCGCCTTTGCCTTTGCGCAAAGGCGAAATCAGCTTGTATGTTAATGGCAACTGGCACGGGCTGACTCTCAAACCAGCCGCCGCGGCCACGCCCACTGCCGGGCTTGACGTCACACGGCTGCAGGAACAGATTCTCGCACCCTATTTCGGCATTCACGATCAGCGCACCGACGCACGCATCGATTTTGTCGGCGGCGTGCACGGGGTCGCAGCGCTGCAGCAAATGGTCGATTCCGGCGCGGCGCAGATGGCCATCAGCATGCACGCCACCAGTCTCGAGGAATTGCTGGCGGTCTCCGATGCCGGCGCGCTGATGCCGCCGAAATCGACGTGGTTCGAGCCGAAGCTGCGCTCGGGATTGTTCGTGCATCCGTTCTGATCGCAGCACCAGGCGCACCGGCAGATCATTATCGCCGGCACCTGCCTGCGCAGCAGGCGGTTTCCCGCGAGGGGCCCACTCCAGTTGTCACCGACCGTCGTGCAGAATTCAGGCAGGAGAAAAGGCATGTTTCGTTTGCGCATTGCCGGCGCCGTGGCCGTGTTGGCAACGGCGGCGCGCCTCGCCGGCCAGGACGCCGTCTTCAACGATGATTTCAACCAGCCAACCCTCGCCGGCTCAAAGTGGGTGTTCGGCCGGCATGCGGGCAATCTCTCCGCCGTCGAGAATGGGGCGTTGCATCTGCGCTCTGCCGGCCGCACCAGCGGCTGGATTCACACCGCGCAAAAATTCTCCCTGCAAGACAGGATCGTTCAAATAAAAGTCGTGCAACCCAACGGCGACGGCGCGCTCGGCATCTCGCCGACGGCGAATCGTGCGGCGACCACCGGCTTCTCGGACGAACCCAACAGCTACCGCTTCTACACCTACCGCGCTTCACCCAACGCGCCCGGCAAACTTTATGTGCGTTGGAGCAAGAATCGCGAAGTGGGCGGCCGGGAGGTGGCGGAGGACGTGACGCTCTCCGGACCGTGCCATTTGCGGTTGCGCCTCACCGCCGAGACGATTCACTTCGAGTATTCATTTGATGGCGAAACGTGGACCACGGCTTACGCCGAGATTTTTGCGCTGCCCAATCTTAAACCCGCGGATCAGTACTACATCGAGCTGGCGGCAGATTACACGGAAGTCAATGGCGAATGGGTGGTGGATGATTTTAAGATAAAGCCCACCGGCGCTGCCGCAACCGTGCGCGAGCAAATCGTGCTCGCAGATCCGCTGCACAACCAGACTTTGGGCACGCGCACCGGCGGGCAATTCACCGGCAGCGGCTGGAAAGTCACCGGCCCGGAAGACATGATTGTCTATGATCTCGGCAGATATGTCGAAAACGGCGCGTTAACCATCCAGCTCAACAATTTTAAACCAGCCGAGCAAAACGCTGCCGAGCGCCATCACGTGTTGAGCATGTTCCGCAATCCCTGGGGCGATCACAACATCGTTGAAAATCTCGAAACGTTGTGGGATTTGCACACCGGCTTCAACTACAAGCCCGGTGTCAAGATGCTCTCCTTCACCGACAATGCCAATGAGCAGAGCACCATCGTGTGGGATGATTGGGAGCGGGAGCAAACCTACCACGTCACCGTGATCTGGCAGGGGCGGCAGTTGCAGTATTTCCGCAACGGCCGGCTCGCGGCCACCCACACTCATGCCGGCCCGCTGCAATTGCGCTACCTCTTTCTCGGCCGTGACTGCACGGTGAGCGGCGATTTTCAAACCAATTTCAAGGGCAATCAATACCCGGCGATGATCGGGCCGGTTTATTCCAACCTGGTGGTCAAGGAGTTTTTGCCGGAGGCCGGCGCCCCGCCGCTGGCGCTGCATGAGATCGTCATACAAAGCCTCTACGCCAACGCCGCGCGGCTGCGCTGGCACACCAATGTGCCGGCCGTCGGTTACGTCGAGTATGGCGCCACGCCGGCATACGGCCGGCAAACGCCGATCCTCGGACCGCCGGCAACCTCTTTCACCACCACCCTGGCCGGACTCGCGCCCAGTCAAGTATATCACTACCGCCTCATTGCAGTCGATCAATCGGGCAACCGCGCGGTATCGGCCGATCAGACTTTCACCACCGCCAGGGGCGGCCTCTTTCTTTTCAAGCCGAGCGCGGATGCCACGGTGGAGGCCTCGGGCATTTTCGGCGTGACGCGCGAACTCGGCAACTATGGCGCAGTGAATCTCCTGGCAGGCAGTGGCTGGGAAAGTTACTTGCGCTTCGAGGTGACGGGCGTGACCGGTGAGATTGCGGCTGCCGTGCTGCGGCTGCACGGCCGGCAAGCGGGCCGCAGCGGCGGCAACTTGCACGTGCTGCAACAGCCGTGGCGTGAGAAAGAAGTCACCTGGCTGTCGAAACCGGCGGTCACGACACCGCCGATCGGCCGCTTGCATGCCGTGCAAGCCGGGCAATGGCACGCTTTCGATCTTGCCGGGGTGATCAATGGTAACGGCACGTTCGATCTGGCATTGATCGGCGCAGGGGAAAGGCCCGTGTCGTTCGATTCGCGTGAGTCTCTCAATTCCCAACCGGAGTTGATCGTGGCGACTGCTGCGGCCGATTCCGGCAGGCCGCCGGTGATCAGCAACCTCACCAGCACGCTGCTCTCACCTGCTTCGGCGCTCATCCGCTGGGAGACGGCCGCGCCGGCCAGCGCGCAGATCGAGTACGGTTTGGATTTGGAGTATGGCAACACGACCGCAGAAGAGAACGACTTCAGCCGCCGGCACTTCGTCACACTCAGCGATTTGGCCCCCTCGAAAAAATACTATGTGCGCGCCTGTGTGCGTGACGCAGCGGGCCGGGTGAGAGAAACCAAAGCATTCACGCTGATCACGCCACCGGACAGCGCCGGCCAGGTGGCGTTTCACGAAGTGTACACCCTCTATCTCACCGCGGCAAGCGCCGGCGAGAATCCCTATCGCGACGGGCCGGAAGTCACGGTCACGTTCACCGGTGTTTCCGGAGAGGCACAGGGCAGGACGGTCACGGTCGCGGGTTTTTGGGACGGCGATCACACTTTTGCCGCGCGTTTCGCGCCAACCGCGCTTGGAAAATGGGTGTGGCGTTCGAAGTCGGCGGACGCCGGGCTCAACGGCAGGCAGGGGCAGTTGTATTGTCGCGGCACGCTGCCGGCCGCGCATGTTTCCCGCCGGGGACATGTCCTGCCGTCGGCCACCTCGCCGCGCACACTGGCGCACCGTGACGGCACGCCCTTCTTCCTGGTGGGTGATCTGCAAACCTCATTTCGTGGCCCCGGCCTGGCGAGCCGGCAGGACTTTCAAAGCTATGTTGCAATGCGCGCGGCCCAGGGTTTCAATTTCTTTCATGGCATGGGGTATCAGTCTGCGGTAGCAAACGGCAATGACGACCGGCTCGCGTCACCCTTTGATGGGGATGACTGGCATCGCCTCAATCCCACTTTCTGGCAGAACCTCGATCAGCGCGTGGCGTTGTTGAATGAGCGCGGCCTGGTGGCGGGCCTGCCGTTGTGGCCGCTGGAAATGCAAACCGCCTCACCCGAACAGGTGACGCGTTTCGTGCGCTATCTGGTGAATCGCTACGCCGCCTGCAATGTCATCTGGGTGACGGCGCTGACCGCCGAGGCGGAGGCCTCCGCAACCGGCCAGGCCGCACTGGCGGCGCTGCTGGCTGCCAATGATCCTTATCATCATCCCTTTGTGAAACTGGCCACGGAATCCGATGAGGAATTGCCGGCAACAGCGGGCAGGGCGATGCAACCGCAGTTGCGGGCGGTGTTCGACAGCGCGGAAGCGCGCGATGATGCCGCTGTGCGCCGCGCCGTGTGGCAGACGGTGATGGCAGGTGTATTCTGCGTCTATCAGGAACGCGCGGCGATGGACAAATTGCCGGCGGCCGCCGGGGACGCGCCCGACCACGTGATGGCCAGCTTGCGTGATTTCTGGACCAATGACAGCCACTATGAAATTCGCTGGTGGGAATTCACGCGGTTCACCGCGCTGGGCAACGGCCGCTGGCTCGCCGGCAATCCCGGCGTCGAGTATGTGATCTATGCGGAAAACAGCGGCAGTTTCAAGGTCGATCTCCCGGAGGCGGCCGGTCACGTTCAAGGCCAGTGGTTCAACACCAAAACCGGCTTGTGGAGCACGGTTTTTTCCGGCGCGGGCGGCACGGCGGTCGCTTTGAAACCGCCGGCAGAGGAGTGTGTGGCGTACATCGCGGTGAGCAGGTAGTGAAATTTCTCTTTTGGCAGACGCTGATTTCCAGCAGGATTCACAGGATGGCACGCAAGTCCGGTGAATCCTGTCAATGAGTGCAGATGAATCCGCAAAACGCGGGCGCGCTGTTTTTGCCAGGTCGCGGCCCGCGATGCCAACGGGTGGCAGAGGACTGCTCTGCCGCCCGTTTTTTGTGCTCCGGCATTTATCAGCCGTGTGACGCCGTGTTTTTTATTGCAGCTTGGGCAGATGAAGAGTATATTTCGCGGCAATTGATCCAACCGCGCGAGGACGCACCTGCAGTGGTTCGCTTCTCCGCAGATTCGTTTCCCGAAAAGAAATCCAACCAACCCAAAGAGCCTTATGTCAGAGCAAAACGGCAATGTACAACAGGAAAGCGCCAAAGCCTTTGGCCCCAATGCCTGGTTGATTGAAGAGATGTATCATCAGTATGCCGAGCGCCCGGACTCGGTCGCAGAAAGCTGGCGCGATTTTTTTGATGATTATCGTCCGATCAATGCGCCGTCGTCGCCGCTGGCCACGGCTCCGGTGAGCGCGCCGGCCGCGCCGGTTGCGCCCGCGCCGCCGGAATTGCCGGCCGGCGCCGTGCCGATCCGCGGCGGCTTTGCAAAGATCGTCGAGAACATGGCGGCCAGCCTGGAGATTCCCACCGCCACCTCGGTGCGCATGATTCCGGTGAAACTGCTGGAGGAGAACCGCCGCGCCATCAATCTCTATCTGCTCGACACCACCGGCGCCAAGATGAGCTTCACTCACCTCATCGCCTGGGCGATCGTCAAAGCGGTGAAGCAAATGCCGGTGATGGCGACCTACTTTCTCGCGCACAACGGCGCGTTCTACAGAGTCACGCCCGAGCATGTCAATCTCGGCCTGGCGGTGGACGTGGCGCGCAAGGACGGCAGCCGCTCGCTGTTCGTGCCCAACCTCAAGGCGGTGGAGACGATGGACTTTGCCACCTTTTTCAATGCCTACAATGACGTGGTGCGCCGCACGCTCGCCAATCAAGCCAGGCCGGAAGACTTCGCCGATACCACCATCACGCTCACCAATCCCGGCACCATCGGCACGGTGCATTCGGTGCCGCGCTTGCTGCCGCGTCAGGGCGCCATCATTGCCACCGGCGCCATCGACTATCCGCCCGAGTACCAGTCTGCGGATCCCGCCACCATCGCGCGCCTGGGCATCAGCAAAGTGATGACAGTGACCAGCACGTATGATCATCGCATCATTCAAGGCGCGGAGAGCGGGTTGTTTCTGCAGAAGCTGCATCAGCTTTTGCTCGGGGAGGAGAATTTCTATGACGAAATCTTCGCAAGCCTGCATATTCCCTATCATCCCGTGCGCCTGGATCGCGACCGCAACCCCTCTTTCGACGGCAGTCTGGCGGATGACGGCATGGTCGAGAAGGAGGCGCGCGTCATTCAACTGATCAACATCTATCGCGTGCGCGGTCACCTGCTCGCCAATCTCAATCCGCTCAGTGCCGAAGCCCAATCCCATCCCGAGCTCGATCCGGCGCGCTACCGCCTGAGTTTGTGGGATTATGACCGCGAGTTCATCACCGACGGATTGGGCGGCCGGCAGCGCGCCACCCTGCGCGAGATTCTCGACATCCTGCGCGATGCCTATTGCCACACCATCGGCATCGAATACATGCACATTCAGGAGCCGGAGCAGAAGGCGTGGGTGCAAGCGCGCGTGGAAGGCAGCAAACGCCGCGACTGGCTCACCGCCGCGGACAAGCGCCGCATTCTCGCGAAGCTGAATTCCGCGGAGGCCTTCGAGCGCTTCCTGCACACCAAGTACGTCGGCCACAAGCGCTTCAGCCTGGAAGGCGCAGAGTCGTTGATTCCGATGCTCGACGCGCTGCTGGAGCGCGCCATCGAGCACGGCGTGGAGGAGGTGGTGATGGGCATGGCGCACCGCGGCCGCATGAACGTGCTGGTCAATGTCATCGGCAAAACCTACGGCGCGGTGTTTCGCGAATTCGACGACAATCCCGATCCCAACAGCCGCGAAGGCACCGGCGATGTAAAGTATCACCTGGGTGCCACCGGCCGCCACGTGGCGGCCGACGGCAGAGGGGTCAATGTCACGCTCGCGTCCAACCCCAGCCATCTCGAGGCGGTGAATCCGGTGGTGGAGGGCATGGCGCGCGCGCTGCAGGACATGCGTGGGGAGGACGAGCGCACCGGCGTGCTGCCGGTTCTGCTGCACGGCGATGCCGCATTCGCCGGGCAGGGCGTGGTGGCGGAAACCCTGCATCTCAGCGCGCTGCCGGGCTATCGCACCGGCGGCACCGTGCATCTCGTCATCAACAATCGCATCGGCTTCACCACTGCGCCGGTGGACGCGCGCTCGAGTGTGTATGCCACCGACGTCGCGAAGATGGTGCAGGCGCCGATCTTCCACGTCAACGGCAATGATCCGGAGGCCTGCATCCGCGTCATTCAGCTCGCCGTCGATTTCCGGCAGGCGTTCAACAAAGACGTGGTGGTGGACTTGATGTGCTATCGCCGCCACGGCCACAACGAAAGCGATGAGCCGAGCTACACCCAGCCGTTGATGTACGCCCGCATCAACGAAATGCGCTCGGTGCGCAAGCTCTACACCGAGCAACTCGTCAAGCGCGGCGAGATGACGCTCAAGGAAGCCGAGGCCATGCTTGACGATTTTCAGAACAAGCTCGAGACCGCATTTCATGAGACCCGTGAACGCGCACCCGAGCCGGTGACTTTGCCGGCGCGGCCCTCCTCGCCGCCCCTGTTGAGCAAGACTTCGACCGGCGTGCCGCTGGCGATCCTGGAGGAAATCAATGCTGCGTTGGTGCGCTTTCCATCCGGTTTCACGCTGCATCCCAAGCTCGCCCGGCAGATGCAGGCGCGCAGCCGCATGCTCGCCGAGGACAATGTGGAATGGGGCCTGGCCGAAGCGTTCGCTTTTGGCTCGCTGCTGTTGGAGGGCATACCGGTTCGCCTTTCCGGCCAGGATTCGCAGCGCGGCACCTTCAGCCACCGCCACGCCGTGTTCGTGGATTATCACAATGAGGCGGAATACACGCCGCTCAACCACCTGCGGCCGGAGCAGGCGCCGTTCATCATCTATGACAGCCTGCTCAGCGAATATGCCGTGCTCGGTTTCGAATACGGCTATTCCGTCATGCGGCAGGAGGCGCTGGTGCTGTGGGAAGCCCAGTTCGGTGATTTCGTGAACGGCGCGCAAATCATCATCGATCAATTCATTTCTTCCGGGGAATACAAATGGGGGCAGAAGAGCCGGCTGGTCTTGTTGCTGCCGCATGGCTTCGAAGGGCAGGGCCCCGAGCATTCCAGCGCGCGCATCGAAAGGTTTCTGACGCTCTGCGCGCAAAGCAACATGCGGGTGACGGTGCCGAGCACCGCCGCGCAATACTTTCACCTCTTGCGCAGCCAGATTCACGCCGGCATTCACAAGCCGCTGATCGTGATGACACCCAAGAGTCTGTTGCGCTCGCCCTGGGCCAAGGCTGCCGCCGCCGACCTGGTGGCCGGCACATTTCAACCCGTGCTGGATGATCCGGAAACGCCGCGCGCGGCTGCCGTCATGCTGCTGTGCACCGGCAAAGTCGCGTTTGATTTGATGGAATACCGTCGCGCGCATCAGCTCGAGCAGGCGGCCATCGTGCGCATCGAGCAGCTTTACCCGTTTCCCCATGCAGCGGTGGATGAGGTCTTGCAGCGTTACCCCAATGCCACCGACGTGCGTTGGGTGCAGGAGGAGCCGTTCAACATGGGCGCGTGGATTTACATGCAGGCGCGGCTGCGCGATCATCTGCCCGCGACGCACCGCCTGTCGTATGTCGGCCGCATCTCGAGCGGCAGCCCGGCAACCGGCAGCCACAAGGTGCATGTGTTGGAGCAGGAAGATCTGGTGCGGCGGGCCTTCGAACGCGGATGAGTGGCAGCGGGGGAAGAGAGGGGAGGCAGAGGGAACCAGGGCAGGAGAATACTGCGTTGCTGCTGCGGTCGGCCTTATTCCATTCTGCGCGCGGCGATCGCGCCGCTTTGCAACGGATCCCTGCCAGGAGAAATACCGGTCTGCGGAGATTTGTGACGGCTGCGGACGTTAAGCGGGCAGCTTTCCAAGTTGTCTAGAACATTGGGATCCACGATGAATCGCCGGACAGGAGCCCGCATGTCCGGTGGTGTGGGAAGGACGGAAGAGAAGTCTGCCCCCGCTCGGGCTCAGTTTTCTTTGTCACCCAATTTTCTCTTGGCTATTTCAATCTGAAGCACCTCAAAACCTTCTACCAAAACAGTTCTGGAGAACCATGAAACCATTTGACTACCGACTCCATCAGGCAGATGGTCATGGCTTACTTCATGTTCTGCCACAGAAGGGAGCCCAAAATCACGTATGAATCGTGACCACCGTCGTGTCTATCTCTACGAAACTATAGTGTTCAAATGCTTGCAAGATTTGCTCTATGTTTTGTAAGGATAATTTTTCCAAATCAGCGTTTTTGATATTGCCTGTTGAGACCAATAACAACTTGAAAGGTTTACCTTGGAGAAAAAAAGAATCAACAAATTCCTCGTCTTTCGTAACCAGAATACGCTCTTCTTGCAAAGAAATCTCCTTAATCTCTGGATCAGGTGTTCGATTCCTGCGGGGCAAGTCAAGTGTATGCACTGCATCATGGCCCAGTTCTCGCAACCGATAGGCGAGGCGTCGAGGCAGTTGCGCGTCGATCAAGAAGTTCATACCAGGACAGCTTGTATTCGTTTTACTTGAGTCAATCGTTTCGCAAATGCCAAGGCGGCAAGTACGTCCTCGCGTTCAAGATCCTCATAATCTGCCAATATCTCTTCCACCGTCATCCCCGCGCTTAGCAACTCCAGGATCGTTTCAACCGGATAGCGGAGGCCACGTATGCAGGGTTTCCCGTGGCAGATTTCAGGATCAATGGTGATGCGCTTCGAGAGCAATTTTGAGTCATCTTGGTTCTGTTGGCTCATAGCGAATCCTTGGTGATCTAGATCAAGCACCCCGGCACGGGGCAATTTTGCGCGCGGCGATCGCGCCGCTTTGCAACGGATCCCTGCCAGGAGCAATACCCGCCTGCGGATATTTGTGATGGCTGCAGAAAGCCGCCGAATCCTTCCCGCCACGCGGCACGGCGGCGGGTTGTGCTTCACTGCTGCGGCGGTGTGTATTCCGGCGGCAGCGCCGCGCCTTCTCCAAAGAAGAAAGCCTCGGTCTGTTTGTCCAAAAACTCGCTGGCCCGCGGATCCATGAGATTGAGGCGGTACTCGTTGATCAGCATGATCATTTGCTGTTTCCAGAGTTTCCAGGCCTCCTGGGAAACGTTTTCGTAAATCCGCTGGCCGAGCGGGCCCTTCATCGGCGGCTTGTCGAGTCCCGGCATTTCCCGCCCGAATTTCACACATTTCACCATGCGTGCCATAGCTCACCTCGAAGTATTTTCGCATTTCTGGCCGGCGAATTCCTGCGGTCGTGCACCGCTGTAATTCGCTGCGCCATTTTTGTTCATTGGAATGAAGGCCGGCGGGCTTGGCCGATCGCACCTTTGCAAGCGGCCCGCACCGGTTGGCGGCCTCAGTGTTGTGACGCGAACTGCGCCCTGCCAATCAACAGCTTTGCGCGGGTGGCGAAGAACTTGCCTTTTTGAAAGACGCGCAGCACTTGCAGATAGCTGTCCAGCACCGCCATGGTGTCGTCGATCGATTTGGGCACGACTTCGAGATTGATCACGCCGTCATAGCGGTGCTTGCTGACGTGCGCGAGAAATTTCGCGATCGGCAGCTCGCCCTGGCCCAGGGGCAGGTGCGCGTCCTGGCCGCGGCTGCAATCCGAGAGATGGATGCAAACCACCTGTGGCGCGATGGCGCTGAAGCGCGCAAGGATGTCTTCACCGCGCAGGAACGCGTGCGCCGGGTCGAAGCACAAGCCGATGAGTTTTTTCTTCAGCACCTTGCGGCTCATGTCCACCAGCCGGTCGAAATCCTTCGCGTTCCAGGCCTCGACGTTCTCCAGGATGATGGGTACTTCCAGCCGCTGCAGATTGTCGTAGAGGAATTCCAGCGCATCATCGGCGTTGCCTTCATCCTGCTCGGCTTCGGGTGGATGCGCCACGCAGTAGAGCAGATTGAGGTCATGGCGATGGCGATTGAGCAGGGCGATGGTGTCGTCGATGCGCTCCTTGGCGTCGAAGGAGGACAAATCGAAGCCGTGCTCGCTCACCAGCGGCAGATGAAAGCCGGCCGCCATGCCGTTCATGTTGGCAATCACGGCGTCGAGATCGTTGAAAACCGTGGGATTCAGCTCGACGAAGCTGACGCCCACCCGGCGTACCAGCGCCAGCAATTCTCCGGCCTTTTTGCCGTCAAAATCACCGATGGTCAATCCGACCTGCATACTCTGCTTCTCCGTAGGTTTACTGAATGCTCGTCCGCGCGAGCAGATAGATCCAATTCAAGACAATCGCGGCGAGGCCGAGGCGGCGCCAGCGCCCGGCGTCTTGCGATTGCCAAATCCGGCTCAGGTCACGGCCGGCGCCCGTCGCCGCCACCAGCACGGCTGCGCCGAGAATCAACCCGAAACCAAGCAGCACCAGCAGCGGGTTCAACGCCAGGGCCGTGGCGATCTCGCCACGGCCGAGGGCGAGCAGCGCGCGGGTGCTGCCGCAGGTTGGGCAGGGAATGTGCGTCAGTCGGTGCAACAGGCAGGGCGGCAGCGCGGCGGCAAGCGGCGCGGCCACGCGTGCTGCCAGCCAGCCGAAAAAGGCGAGCAGGAGCAGAAGCATGCCGAGGCCGGCTTGCGGCCAGAGCGAGTGTGCGGGTGCGTGGCGCATGGCTCACTGCGGCAAGCTGAAGTGGGAGAGGATGTCCGCGAAGCGAAACAAGGCATACGAGACCAGCCCGCAGCACAAGATCACCGGCAGCATGGCGGCCAGCGCCACGCGCGGCATGGCGCTTTGATGGAACTCCCGCCAGCCGATGAGCACGACGCCGAGTTGCCAGACCATCGCGACCAAGCCGCCGCACACCGGCAGCACGGCCAGCAGTTGCGGCCCGAAGCTGTAGCACAGGGCACGGAATGTCGCCTCCCAGCCGGCCTGGCCGCTGCCCACCAGCAAAAGGCAGAGGTGGAAAACCGCAGCCGCGAAAAAGATGACGAGCGTCATCCACAACGGCAGGATCAAGACATAAAAGCCGTATTGCCCGGGGCCCAACTCCACGCCCAGCTCGCGTTCGAACTGCTCGAGCATGGGAAAGGACTGCATGATCTGGCTCTGCCAAAACAGCGAAATCAATCCGGACGTCATCCAAACAATAAGGGCGAACAGCAGCGCCGAGCCGAGGTTGCCGGTCTTGGGCGCACGGCGAAAGAATTCCGTCGGCCGCAAAGAAGCGTCGCTCCAGGTTTGACTCAAGCCGCGCAAAAAGCCGCTGCGGCTGCGATCCTCCCACTCGATCGGCTCCCTGGATGCGAAAGGCGGCGGTGGTGGTGACGCCGGCTCTGCGGCGCCCGCGGGCGGGTACGGTGCTTCTGCTGCCATGGCTGGCGGCGCGGACCCGGCATTAAATTCAAACAGGCCTTCATCGGCGATGGCCGCGCCACAATAGGGGCAGAACTTGGCCTCCTGGGTGGTAATTTCTCGCTGGCATCGTGGACAAACGGACATGGCACAGTTCCTCGCTCAGGTGCGCATCACAAGGTCAAGCTGCTGGTTCTCACATGCCACTGAAATGGTGTTCAAATCGGCGCGATCTTCTTGGAAATGGCAGGGGCGGAGAGAAAGTCTGGCGCGGGGACGGCAGTGAAGGCCGGCCAGGCGTTGCGCGCCTGGCCCGGCACCCCGGCAGTTCTGGGCGAGCGTCTCTGGTTGAAAGCCATCAAACGAGATAGAGGCTGTTTTCCTGTGCGGTAAGCTCCCGTACTTTCTTCTTGAGCTGGCTCAAATCCGAGGATTTGACCAAATAGGCGTCCGCCGACCAACTGGTGAAATCGCTCATGTAAGTCGAGTAGGCCGAATTCAAGATCACTTTCAGCTCGCGATTTTCTTCCATCAAATCGCGCAGCACGTCGAGACCGTTTTCGCCATTGAGTTTGATGTCAACGATGGCAAGGTCGACCTTGCAGTTGCGCGTTTGTTCGCGCGCCGACTGGCCATCGGCGGCAGTGATCACATGATATCCCAAAGCCTGCAATTCCTGGGAATAAAGCAGGCGCAAATTCTTTTCGTCCTCGACCACCAGAATCGTCTTCATTGCCTCGTTCCTTGCATTGCGGGATTTCCTTTTCGTTTCAGGCACCCAGCCCGGGTCCTCCCACCGGCACTCTCGCCGGCCGGCCGGTTTTTCCTGAAATCGGATGGAGAAGATAAGAATCTCATCGAGAAATGCAAGGCATTCCTCTGTTTCATTTCGTAAATCTTTTTCCTATCTTCGCCGCAAACACCATTCAACTCACTTCATGTTGTTGCCGCGAAGGCTGTTCCTGCTGGCGCTGACTGCCACCCTGTTCAGTTGTGAGCGGACGCCCACCTCGCTTTATCAAGGCCTCCCCACTGAAATCGTGGCGATTGCGGCGTACTCCCATGCCGACCCGAATTACCAACCGGTGCCGGATTCCCTGCAACTGCGCTTCAATCGCGTGCTGCGGCTGCTGCGCATCAATGTCGTTGCCGAAGGCTGTGATCCACAACCGGCGGCGCGCGTCGCGGCTGCCGGCAGTGACCGCCTGGTCATCCAGTTCGACATGAACAACGCCTGCGCCCCTCCCGCGCCGGCGCCTTTCGATGTCGATATTCACGTCAGCCCGATTCACCCCGATGAATTCCAATTGATCGTGGAAGCGCGCGATTTTGAAAGTGACGCGCCCGGGCAAATCGTCCTGAATCGGCGGGTGGCCGTGCAGCGATTGCCCGGTTTGTGAAATTATGGGCCGTCCGCAAACGCCACCGCCCGGGCGCATCGTCATGCGCAAGTACACATCCGCTTCGACGTGTGCACGCTGCGGGGCCGAGCGCCCGGGCGGTTCCTTCATGATCTGGATGGACACGAGACTCTGATCAGCGGGCGAGACTACGGGCGTATGGCCTTCTGCGACGCCCACCTTTCTCCTGCCCACCTTGTTTCATGCCGAAATCACTCTTTGGGAGTTGACATGCGATTCTTAAACCACCGCTGCACCCGGTCAATGGCGGCCGTTGCCCAGCCCCGGCGCCGGCAGGAAGAGCAAGAGGCCGTCGCGCCCTCCAGCAGCGTGCTGCGAGTCGTCTGCACTGCGGCCCTGTTGCTCGCCACTCATCTGGGTGCCCAATCGCTGCCTGCAAAATCTGCAGCCCTCAGGCCACCGGGTTCGAAAAAATGGGTCGAGCAGACGCTGCGCCGGATGTCGCTGCGCGAAAAACTTGGCCAGCTCTTCTTCTATTACCTGGACACGGATTTCAAACCGGCGGATGATCCGGAGTTGCAGGCGATCGTGCGGCTGGTCACGCAGCACCATGTCGGCGGCCTGCATCTGTGGCGCGGAGAACCATATGCCACAGCTCATCTCACCAACCGGCTGCAAGCGCTCAGCAAGCTGCCGCTGCTGTTCACCGCTGATTTGGAAAACGGCATGGCGCGCTTTCGCGGCACCGAGTTTCCGACCAACATGGCCATTGCCGCCACCGGCAACGTGGAAATGGCATATGCCATGGGCCGGCATACCGCCCTGGAGGCGCGTGCCCTCGGCATCGGCCTCACCTTCGCACCGGTGGTGGATATCAACAGCAACCCCGAGAATCCCATCATCAATGTGCGCGCGTTTGGCGAGGAACCGGAAACGGTTGCACGCTTCGCCGAGGCCTTTCTGCAAGGCTGCCGGCAGGAGGGATTGTTGACCACTGCCAAACACTTTCCCGGCCACGGCGACACCCGGCAGGATTCGCACATCGAGCTGGCATTGATCGAGGCCGACAGCGCGCGCCTGGAACAACTCGAGCTTGTGCCGTTTCGCCGCGCCATCGCGGCCGGCGTCGATTTCGTCATGACGGCCCATGTGAATGTACGCGGCCTCAACATGAATCCCTACACGCCGGCAACCCTCTCGCCCGAAATCCTCACCCGGCTGTTGCGCGAGCGGCTGCACTTCGACGGCGTGATCATCACAGATGCGATGCACATGTGGGCGATTACCCGAAGTTACACCGAGGCCTATGCCACGGTCGCGGCGCTCAACGCCGGCGCTGATGTGATCCTGGCGCAGGAGAATATCCCCGAGCGGATCGCGGACCTCGAGCGCCGCGTGCGCGCCGGAGAGCTTGCCGAAGCGCGCATTGATCAATCGGTGCGCCGCATTCTGCTGGCGAAAACCAGAATCGGCCTGCCGCAACAGCGCCGGGTGGAACCCGCGGCCGTGGGCCGGTTGCTGCAGCGGCCGGAAGCCTTGCAGGCTGCGGAACAGGCCGCGGCGCAAAGCCTCACACTGCTGAAAAATGAAGGCGGGCTGCTGCCGCTCGCTGCCGGCAAGCGCGTGGTGGTCGTGAATCTCTGGGATGAGCCGCGCGGCTTCAATCGCACACCCTTGCTGCGCGAGCTGGAGCGTTTCGTACAACCGGCGGCGGTGGTGTCTCTGCATCCCAACAGCACGGCGCGCGAGCTGGAGCGCGCCCTGGCGGCCGTGCGCGCCGCGCAAATTCAGGTGTTGCCGGTCTATGCCGCGATCGGTTCCTGGAAAGGGCACATTGGTTTGCCGCCGGTGATGCAGCCCATGGTCGATTCCCTGCTCGCCACCGGTGTGCCGGCGGCGGTGATCAGCATGGGCAATCCCTATGTCTATCCGCAAGTGCAGCGTGCCGCGGCTTATCTCGTGGCCTATGACGACGGGAACCGGATGAGCCAGGCGGCGGCGCGCGCCGTGGCCGGCGCTGCCGCGATTGGCGGCCGCCTGCCGATCACGATCCCGGGATTCTTTACGCGCGGCGCCGGCATCTCAATCGCCGCGCGCGATGCCAAAGCTCGCGATGAGAGCGCTGCGCTCGCGCCCACGCTGCGCATGGCCTTTCCGGAGGAAGCCGGCATGAGTAGAGCAGGTCTCGATTCGGTGCGCGCGCTGATGCAGCAGGCCGTGCGCGACTCGGTTTTCCCCGGCGCGGTGTTGCTGGTGGCGCGCCACGGCAAGATTGCGCTGCATGAGGCGTTTGGCACGCTGGGCTACGGCGCCTTCAATCGTCCCACGCCGCTGCACGCGATTTATGACATCGCCTCGCTCACCAAAGTCGTGGGCTTGACCACGGCCTGCATGCTGCTCTACGAGCGCGGCCGCCTCAAGCTCGACGAGAAAGTGCAAACCTACCTGCCTGAATTTACCGGCAAAGACAAGGACAAAGTCACGGTGCGCCATCTGCTCACGCATTGCTCGGGTCTGGTGGCGTTTCGCCTGTATTATCGCGACTACCAGACGGCCGAGGCAATCGTCAATACCATCTTGCGGGAAGAACTCGAGTATCCGACCGGCAGCAAAACGGTGTATTCCGATTTGGGCGCCATTTTGTTGGGGAAAATTGTGGAGCGCCTCGCCGGCAAGCCGCTCGACGAATTTTGCCGCGCGGAAATCTTCGCGCCGCTGCACCTGACCGACACGTTCTACAATCCGCCGGCTGCGCTGCGGCCGCGCATTGCGCCGACGGAATTCGACTCCTGGACCGAAGGCCGCAAGGGAGATTTCGCGCACGGCATTGTGCATGATGAAAACGCCTGGCGCCTGGGCGGTGTCTCCGGCCATGCCGGCCTGTTCAGCAGCAGCCGCGATCTTGCTGTGTTCCTGCAGATGCTGTTGAACGGCGGCAGCTTCGGCGAGGTCAAACTGCTGCAACCGGAGACGATCGCGCTGTTCACCTCCCGCCAGGAAGTGGTGCCGGGCAGCAGCCGCGCGCTGGGCTGGGATACCGCCGACGGTGAAAACTCCGCTGGCACTTTGATGAGCCGCAAAGCCTACGGCCACACCGGATTCACCGGCACGTCGCTGTGGACCGATCCCGAGCGCGGCTTGATTGTGGTGCTGCTCAGCAATCGCGTGCATCCCACGCGCGAGAATCGCCGCATCCTGCCGTTTCGCGCCAGGTTGCATGATGCCGTGGTGCGTGCGATCACACCGTGAGCGGGCCATGGCCGGAACATTTTACCCCTCGGGCAGCGGCTGCCAGGAGCCGGTTGCATTCGATTGCCATCTGTGATTTTGAGCCGGCTGATGCCTCCACGCTTGCGATCGCAGACGGAAGTGGGGGGCTGCTGCCGGCGCAAAACTCAGGCAGCCAGCAACGCTTTTTCCACCTGCAGGAGGTTGATGATGAGGGATCGTCACAGCAGCAGAAATTCACTGCGGCCGGTTGCACTGCAATTCTCAGCTTCTGCTCTCACTTTGAAAACCACGCGGTTCTGCATTTTTCCATTGCTGTTGCTCACCGGATTCTACTTTCTCGAAACCCCCTCACCGTTGCCCGAGCCAGCGTTGCGCGTGCCGGTGACCAGCGCCGCACTCGCCGAATATCCTGATCTCGCTTTTGATGCTGCCGGTACGCTGTGGGTCGCCTATCAACAAATGCAGGACCAGGAGGAGAGCATCCGCGTGCGCGCCTATCGCAACGGCGCCTGGGCTGATTCGCTGCTGCTGGAGCGCGCCCGTCTGGCCTGCAAGCCGCGCCTCGCGGCCGCGCCCGACGGCACCCTGTGGGTCAGTTGGGCGCGCGCCGACGCCGGAGGACTCGCGCTCGTCGTGACGCCCATTGTCAACGGCCAGCCCGGCGCGCAGGAAATCCTGGCGGACGGGCCTTCCGCCAATTGGCAGCATGACATGGTCTTTGATCAGGCGGGACGTTTGTGGCTGGCATGGGAACACATGCATCGCGATACTGCACAAGTGCGATTCAGCGTGCGGGAAAATGGCCGCTGGTCGCCGCCGCAACCGGTGTTTGCCGCCGCCCACCGGCAAATGCGGCCGGCCCTGGCGGCCGGCCGGAAAGGCGAGATTTGGTGCGCCTGGGATGGTTATCTCGGCAACTACAACTACGACATTTTTCTGCGAAGATTGGATCGCGCCTCACAAGTTTGGAATCTCACCAATTCCGCCGCGCTGGAACAATGCCCCGCGTTGAGTGTGGACACCGGCAATCGTCTGTGGCTCGCCTGGCAGAGCAATGCCGATGCGGCCGGCCGGCCGGACATTCCGCGCTGGCTGGCGCTGCGACAATGGGATGGCGAGACGCTGCGCGCGCCGGCTGCCGCCATGCCCGATCGCAATCTCACCGCCACTGGCGTGGTGCAAAGCTGGGAGTCTCCCGAGCTGCTCGCGAGCCGGCGCGGCGCCTTGTGGCTCTTCGGCCGTCCCAGTCAGGAATTCAGCGCACAAGTTTTTCTCGGTGACCGCTGGAGCCGCCGCCAGGACTTTGCGCTGCCCGGTTGGGGCGGCCGCGGCGAATTCGTGCGCGCCACGGAAGCGCAAGACGGCACGATTTGGACCGTGCGCCGCGACATTGCGCTGATCGAGCTTTGCGCCTTTCCCGCGCTTGCCGGGGCAGCGGCCAAACCGAAGCTGCAAGTTGCGCCCGAGCTGCCCGTGCCCGCCTCGCCGGCTGCGGCTGTGGCAGCCGCGAAATGGCAAATGACAGCGGAAGCCCGCGAATTTCTCAATGCCTCTGCCGCGCAGAAGTTGGTGTTCGGCGATTTGCATCAACATTCCAATCTCTCCGACGGCATGGGCACGGTGGATGATTGCTACACCCGCAGCCGCGATTTTTACGGTTGGGATTTTGCCGCGCTCACCGATCACGAATGGTTCGTACGCAATCGCATTTTGCCCTCGGAATGGGAATATATCAACCGCATCACCACCGGTTTCCACGCGCCGCCGGATTTCGTGACACTGCACGCGTATGAATGGACCGCGGCGCGCTGGCCCAACGGGCCCGGCCACAAGAATGTCTATTTCCCTGGGGCCGCGCCGCCAATTCTCAGCGTGGCCGATTCCACCGCCAACCTTACGCCCAAACTTTTTGCCCGTCTGCGAGAAGCCGGCGCAATGGCGGTGCCGCATCACATCGGCTGGACCGGCGTTGACTGGCCGCATCACGACCCGCAGGTGCAACCAAACGTGGAGATTGTGTCAGTGCACGGTGCTTTCGAATATGCCGGCAATGAACCGATTCCCCACCGCGGTGGCATTCCCGGCATGTTCATGCAGGACGGCCTGGCGCGCGGGCTGCGCTTCGGTGTGTTGGGCGCCTCCGATGGTCACGGTTTGCTCCGGCATGCGGGCATCGGCCGCAAGCGTGACCCCTGGGTGCAAGGCCTGGCAGGCGTGTGGATCGAAGGCGAGTTGACACGCGAATCTCTCTTCGCCGCCCTGCAGGCGCGGCGGGTTTATGCCACCAGCGGCGTGCGCATTCTGCTGCACTTCAGCGCGGACGGTCACCCACAGGGCAGCGAGTATGAGAGCGCGGCCCCGCCCCGCCTCGCCGTGCGCGTTGCCGGCACCGCAAAAATCCGCTATGTCTATCTCTTGCGCGACAATCAGGTGATTCACCAGCACGGCGGCGACTTCGGCGTGGGTGACATGGTGCGGTTCGAATTCAATGACCAGCAGGCGGCCGCCGGCACGCATTGGTATTATGTGCGGGTGGTGCAGGAGGACGGCGAAATGGCGTGGTCAAGTCCGATTTGGATAACCCGGAGGGAGTAATCGGGAACCGGCTTTGCCGGTGTGTCACAGGGGATTACCGCGAGAATGCCTGACCTGAATGCGGCGGAACCACGAAGAAAAAAACGTCCGCCAGGCGGCGGCGATCGCTGAATCAGACTTTTAAAATGACACTCGCGATCTCCACATCTGCGCGATTCAAGGGGATTGGAAAAAAAAGCCGGCCCGGGGACAAAGACGGAGGTGTGTTCGCCCGGGCCGGATTGTTGTTTATTGCAATTCACCGCTGGTCAAGTCGCCGGCGAAGCTTTGCCCGCCGACATTGATGTTGGCCTTGCCGTTGCCAAGCACGATGGTGAAGGTGCGATTGATGTTGGTCTCGCCGTAGGATTCACCGCGCTGGAAGGTCACTTTGGCGGTGTAGGTGCCGCTCACCGTGCCGCTGATCTTGCGGGAGAGATCCAGACGGCTGCCGCGCGGGCCTTGCACGTTGGTAAACGTCAGGCTGAGCGCGTGGTCGAGCGTGCGCACCGCGTTGCGCGTCGTGATCGTATCAACCGCGGAACGGGCATAGGTGCCGTTGATCGTCACCAGGCGCGTGTTCACGCCGGTGGCGGTGAAGCTGCCGCTCAAACCGGTGAGTTGCTGTGACAGCCGCCGTGTGCGATGCGTGCCCGTGCCCTCCACGATTTTGAACACGATGGTGTAGGCGGTGTCGGCGCCCACCCGCCAGTATTTCTGCGGCTGGCCGTTTTTGTTGAGATACTGATAGGTGTAGGTGCGGCTGATTTTGGCATAGGGCACGCCGTTCGGGTTGCCGCGCTCGCGCTGGAGCAGCAGAGTCCACGTGCCGGTGACCGGATCATAACTCGTATCGACGCTGGCGATCGCGCCGGGCTCGCTGTATTTGCCGAGCAGCACCTCGGCAGGCTTTTGCAGACCGCCGGTGCCGGCCAATTCGATGACGTCGCTCACTTGATCAATGGCGCCGCCGTTGTCTGCGCCAAGCGCGCTGGCAATCGATTCGGCCGCGTCTTCGGTGGCATTCAGGCTGGCGGAGGATGACACCGGGTCTTCATTCGAGCAGGCGGCCAGAGCCAGGGCCGCGACCGCCGGGAACAACAGCCGCAAATACGTCTTCACTTTCATGTGTGCTCCTCATAAGCTGGGAGGGTGGGAAATCAAACAGTGTTTTTTTGCACGCACTGGGCCGGAGGGCCGGCAACGTTGCTTCGAAGCACGATCGTCAGAACGATCCAACCTCACTGCGCTCGCTTTGGGTTTTCGCAAGCAGCATGCCAGCGCTGCGTTGAAAACAAAATCAACCGGTTAGCATGGCAGGCTGCCGACGATCGGGTTTTTGTCTGTTCGTGGCGGTACAGGGGAAAAGCACGCGCGCGTACACGAAACGGCGACGCGCTTCGCGCGCGGGGCCGGCGCCGGGCGGGAAAATCCGCTTGCATGTTGAGTGATTGTCGCCTATATTTTTTGCGTGGTGAATGCAGGTTGCGAGACACGAATCGGTGCAACTCATCATACTTCTATTTTCATAAGGAGAGAGTGGGATGAAGAAAAGTTGGCTGGGCTTGATGAAGTGGAGTGCTTTGTTGCTGATCATACCGGGCATGATACTCGCCCAAAGCATGGAGAAGACCTCGGCAAAGCTCTACATTCAGCAGAAGGAGTGGGACAAAGCGATTGAGTGGCTGCAGAAGGCGCTGGAGAAGAACGGGGCGGATCCCCAGACGCACTTTCTGCTCGGCCAGGTTTACGCAGAAAAAGGCCGCTTGCTCGACATGGCGCGGGAGTTCGAGGAGAGCAAAAAGCTCGACACCAAGAACAAGATGAAGAAAGAAAAGAAGCAAATGGAGGACATGGTCCGCCATTTCTCCGCCAAGAGCTACAACGAAGGCGTCGAAGCCTACAAACAGCAAAACTTCAGCAAAGCAGCGGAGAAATTCCTGCTGGCCACCCAGCTCGATCCGAACTATGTCGATGCCCACCGCAACTTGTCGGTGGCCTACCAACTGGTGGAGCAGGAAATCCTGAAGGAAGATCCCTGCGAGGATTGCGGTACCGCCGCCTACACCTGGGATGCGGAGGTCTTTAAATGCCTCGACAGCGCCACCGGCCAGGCCGGCAAGCTGTGTTGCTGCAGCAAGGAGGCGCTGCCGGATCTGCGCAGCCGTGTCGTCGCCACGCTGGAAACCGTGGTGAAGCTGCAGCCGGATTCAACCATCCACTTGCTGGTGCTGGCGGACTACTACAACTCCCATGATGATCATGCCCGCAGCGCCGCGTTGTTCGAGCAGGCCCTGCAGAAGGAACCGACCAATCCCAAAATTCTGGCGCGCCTGGCCGACACCTACAACATCATGGGCAAGACCGAAGAAGCGTTCAAAACCTACGATCAGGCGCTGGTGGCCGATCCCAACAACAAGGATTTGCTTTACAACTACGGCCAGCTTTTCCTGACCCGCAATGACTACGCCCATGCCGCCGAGCAATTCCAGCGGCTGGTGGCGCTGCAGGACGATGACTTCGGCGCCAATTTCTATCTCGGCGTGGCCCATTTGAAAATTGCCGAAGAGGCCGACAAACGCGCGCGTGAACTGCAGGATGAAGCCTCCAGCAAGAAAAAGAAGCCCAACATGGCAGTCATTGATTCGCTGAAGGCCGTGGAGAAGGATCATTCCACCAAAGCGGTACCCTACCTGGAGCGCGCCACTCAACTGGAAGGCGGCAATCAACCGGCGGTGTGGACCAACCTGGGTATCGCTTATACCCGCTCGGGCACGACCGACAAAGCCAAGCAAGCATTCGACAAGGCCGAAGCACTCGAGAAGAACAACTGACGCCAATCGGCAATTCGGCGGGGCCGGCCGCAGTGCGGCTGTCCTCCTCCCATGAAGACAAAACCCCATCACCGGCAACAGCGGTGCATGGGGTTTTGTCTTGTGTTGTATGCATGTTTCAGACGCGCTTTTTCTCGAGCAATTGCCGGCGCAAGCTGCCCACGGCGTTGCGCGCGGCATGGCTGAACCACGCCTCCAGAAAGGCCTCGCGCATCGAGCCGGCGTTCCTGGCCATCTGTGCCACGGCCGCGCTGCGCAGCGAGGTTTTGAGCGGGGCACACGCTTCGCCGGGATGATCGGCAAACTCGTGCAGCCGGGTGAGCGCCGTTTGCAGCAGACTCTCCAGTGGCGTCACTTCATGCACCAGACCGGCAGGCACGGCCTCTTCCGGCGGGAACAATTTGCCGCTGTACAGCACATACGTCGCCTTGTCCGGCGGCAGACTGAAGCGCGCGATCTCCAGCGCCACGGCCGGCAGCGGCAGCCCCAGCCGGATTTCATTCAGCCCGATGACGCCGGCGCCCGCTGCCATCACCCGATAATCGCAGGCCAGAGCCAGCACGCAACCGCCCGCCGTCGCGGAGCCGTTGATGGCGGCCACCACCGGCCGGGGAAAGCTGAACAGGTGACTGAAGACCACATCGAAATCTTCCAGAAAGCGGCTCATCTGGTTGCGGTTCAACTCATAGTTGGCAATCAGGTCCAGGCCGGCGCAGAAAAAACGCTCGTAGCCGGTGAGCACCAGGCCGTTGAGCTTGAGTGCTTCCGCCTGGCGCAAGCCGGCTTTCAAGGCTTGCAACACGCGCTCATTGAGCGCATTGGCACCGCCGGCATGCAGCCGCAATATCCCAATGCCCTCGCGTTGCTCCAGAGTGTAGGCATCCATGCTGATCTCCCTTGGTTTTCAAGCTGGCAGAATGACATTCCTTGAGCTGATGCCGGTCCGTGAGCGCGGACTTGTAGAGCGTGGTCCCGCCACGGCTTGGCCGCGGCCGCAGCATCCTCCGAGTATCACCAGGTGCGATGTCTTGGAAAGCCCGGCGCAGCCGCGGTTCCGGCTTTTCGGATAGACACGAAATAGGGCGCATACTAACGCAAAATTTCACAAATTGTCAAGGGCCAACCCCACTCCATGCCCAAGCTGATTCCTCCGCAGTTGGCGCGCCGGCTCCTGGTGCTGGTCACGCTGGTTGTCTGCTATCTCACTGCTGTTCCCTTTCACCTGGACCCCTCGCGCCCGGGCGTGGCCCGGCGGTGGGCGCGCGCTGAGTTGGTGCCCTTTCACAATGCCCAGGGCCGGCGCATGTCCGGCTCTGACACGCTTGGCAATCTGCTCTTGTTCTTGCCGGTCGGTTTCTGTTTGCACGGCTGGCGTCTCGCCGCTGGCCGTGACCGCCGGCCGCGTCTGGTGAGCACCGTCCTTGCCTGTTCGCTCGGCAGCTTTGCCATCGAAAGCATGCAGCTTCTGCTCGCCGATCGTTTCACCTCCGTGAACGATGTCATGAACAACACCCTCGGCGCAGCCCTGGGCGCCGCGCTGGCGCTGCGCTTTTATGCGCCGTTTGCCGCCGCGCTGCAAACCGTCTGGCGCAATCTGCGACAACGGCCGGGCGTGCTGGCTTGCCTCGGACTCGGCCTCAGTTTTCTGCTCTGGCGTCTCGCACCGTTCAATTTCACCCCGCGCCTCGACAACGTGTGGAACAACTGGCTGCACTGGCTTCATTCCGTGCGCCATCTCAGCCGGCTGAATGAAACCTGGCGCACGCTCGATTTGCGCGAGTACTGGCCGCTGGCCGGCGCAGAGAATCTTCTTTTTGGAATTGTCCTGGGCGGAATGGTGCATTGGTGTGTGCGCTGGTACTGGCCGGCGAATTCGCATCGCCAATGGGTGATCCCTCTTGCTGCGGCCGGCCTGTTGATTCTGCTCAATGGCTTTGCTTTGCTGGCGAAAACCAATCCGCCTGATGTCCTGCCTGATCTGGCCTGCGTCCTCGGCATGTTCCTCGGCACCCGGATTTTCCGGACGGCGCCCCGGCACCCTGCTGCGGCGGTAAAGCGTTTGCAATGGTGGTATGTGGTTTTCTTTCTTCTCGTGCTTGGCCGGCCGGATTTCGGCGAGCTGACCCTCGCGCACAACGGTACGGCAGCGCCCAGCTTGCTGGCAGAGCTGGCAGCTTCGGTTCAGCCGCGCCATCTCTTCCGGCCCGACGCGCAGCCGCTGCGTTTGTTCGTCAAATTCTTTCTCACTTTTCTTCCCATTGCATTTCTGCTGGCGCGCGGGACGCGTGCGCGGTGGCAAATTTCGCTCGCGCGTCGAACCGCGGGCGGCGCTCTGCTCAGCGCCGGCCTGGGCCTGGGGCTGCAGCTTTTTCGTCATCTGGTGATGGGAGTGCATGCGGGCTTGCCTGCGGTGGTTGCATTGATCGCAGGCGCAGTGGCGGGAATTCTGCTGGAGGATTGGTGGGAAAAACAAGCCTCGCGCCGGCCCGAGACTGAAACGAGCGGCGGTCTCCCGGCGCCCGGCTCGTCCTGAGCCGCAGCGTCAAAGCGAGAGACAAAACCGGGGTGGACAAAATCTCCGAAACACCCCGCCGGCAGTGGCCGGTTGCGCGCGGCCGCGGCGCGCTTGCTGTCGCCGGCGTTCCGGCAAGGCTTCAGAAATTGCGATTCAATCGAAACGTGACGACCAGATCATCAAAACCGCGGTCCGTGCGCTTGGCGAAATTCAACCGCACCCGGCCGTCGTTGTCGGTGACGGCCACGCCCACATCGGTTTTGAGCCGGTTCCAGGCGAGGTCATCAAAAGCACCGGTGAGCGAGGCGTTGCCCTCGGCGAACCACGTCATGCCGGAATCGACGAACAGAATCAGGTTGAATTCGCTCACGATCGGCAGATCATGCAGCCGGCTGCGGCCGGCGTTCATGCGGTATTCGAGATTGGCCAGCAGCATGCGGTTGCCGGTGAATTCCTTGAGGCGATAGCCCGGCAGGCTGGAGAGGCCGCCGAGATCGAAGAGAAACTGCGGCGGCAGCTCGCCGCGGCTGGAGCCGGTGCGCAGTCGCAGATCGAGGTTCCTGCCGTAGCCAATCGGAATGTAGCGCCGCGCGTCGAGGATGATCCGGTCAAAATCATAGTCGCTGTCAAAGCTTGGGCGGCTGAATTCCGTCAGCAATTGCACGAACCAGCCGCGCCGGGGCGCCCGCCGGTGATCACGGCCATCCCAATTGAATTCGGAGAAATAGCTCACCAGCTTGCCCGCAGCGATGGCGGGGTTTTCCCGAAACTTCTTCTTGCCACCGAACAGCGACCACACCGCGCGATTCTCCAGATCGAGCAAATCATCGCGGCGATAGCCGGCAGTCCATTTGATATCTTCCCCGAAATGCTGGCGGCCGTACAGGCTGAAGCCTTTGCGCCGGTAGTAATCCTGAAAATCCTCCTTGAGCAGCAGCGCCGCGGCAGTGTTTTCGTCACGCGGAATAATCCACTCATCTTCGCTGTCGGTGCGATCGTGAATCTCCGCGCCGAGAATGGAGCGAAACCTGCGGCCATAATACAGTTCGGCGCCCGCTTCGTATTGCCAGCGTTTGGCCTTGAAGCCGTAGCCGCCGGAGCCGAACAGGCCAACGTTGGCCACGCCGTAATACTTGCGCGGCAGCAAGCCGCCGAGATAAAGGCCATCGACGCGATTGTAGCGCAGTTCCATGTCAAACGAGGTGGTGAAGCGACGGTAACGCCGGTTCCACTCGCGATCCCAATCGCGTTTGCCTCGGTGCCGCGACGTGCGCAGGAACGGCCGCGCTTCCGGTGAGGTCTCGATCTGATCCCCGCCGATGCGGCTGCCGGCAAAGCGCTTCACCCGGCCCGCCACGGCCACCACGTCGCCGGTGACCTCGGCCGTCGAGGTCAACGTGATGTTGCCGCACACCACCAGCAGGGTGCCGTGCAGCTTGCCGGCAATCACCACGTCACCGCCGGCCACCACCAGATCGCCGCTCAGGCTGTCCGTTGCCGCCAGCTCGAAATCGCCGGAGCGCCGCGCCGCGCCGGGCCCGCCGCTTTCCAAATAATCGCTGATCGCCTGCTGCACCAGGCGTTCATCACACTCGCTCGTATCGGCTGCCGCGAGAACCGCCGGCTCTTCCTGGCGTTCCGCCGCGCCGGCCTGCGGCGACAAGAGCAACCAGAAAACCATGAGCAGGGAAACAATCACCAGCACCAGAAAAAGAAGCTGTTTGATTTGATTGCGTGTGGTCGCCATATCCATCATGTTGCCACCTCCCTCAAAATTGACTGCGGATGATGACTTCATCGATTGATTCGACACAATCAACCTGCGTGCCAGTCATGCCAATGGTGCAGGGCCCAACTCAACTGTTTGTAGTTTATGAGATTCAAGCCGATCAGCCAAAATTGCTTTCTTTCCTGCGTCTCCGAAGCAAAGCTGTCGGGTGGGCGTCAATAACACACGTTTTTGCAAAGCTGTGGCAGAGTGCCACAGGAAAACCCGGAATGCGCCCCTCGCGTTCTGCTTCGTGGGAGAATGCGTGGCGGCGAGACCGCCATCGGTCAAGACCGAGGAGCGCGGACGGACAAAGGCATTGCTTTCCTGCTGCCCTCCTGCTTAGATTGCCCTCGCCCATGTTGATGATTCATCCTCGTGCAATCCTCCTGTGGAGGCCGTGAGGTGCAAATACGCCATCGCCACCGGTGTGCAGCCGAGGCGCGAAAACGTGTTGCCGTGCAGTCCGAAAGGCATTCGCATTCATGAGACGAGCACTGCCGCTTTTGCTTGGGGGAATGACATGGCTGTCCGGCCTGTTGCCTGCCGCCACGCAAAGCAGCCGGTTCAATGATGCCGCTGCCGCGCGTGCCACGATTACCGGCGAGCGCCTTTACCGCCATCTCGCCGTGCTCGGCAGCGACTCGCTTGCCGGCCGCGGCACCGGTACCCGCGGCGGCGAAATGGCCGCGGCTTACCTGGCGCAGCAACTCCAGAGCTTCGGACTCCAGCCGGCAGGTGACGACAGCTCCTACTTTCAGCAAATCCCGATGCACGCCAGCAAACCGCTGCCCGCCTCCAAGCTGCAGCTCGTGACCAAAAGCGGATCGGTGGGTTTGGTGCTGGGCGCGGACTATCTGCTCTACAATACCGGCGCGCAAACCTTCATCCCCAAACCCGTGCCGCTGGTATTTCTCGGCTACGGCATCATCGCGCCGGAGTATGATTACAACGACTATCAAACGTTGAATGTCGAGGGCAAAATCGTGGTGTTTCTCTCCGGCGAGCCGTACGCCCATGATCTTTCCTATTTTGAAGGCGAGGCTGAAACCGTGCACGCCCTGCCTGAGGTCAAGCAAAAAGTCGCACTCAGCCGCGGCGCGGTGGGTAGTATCATGATTCCTTCGCCCCGCCATCCCTTCGGCCGGGACTGGCAATATTGGCTGGATCAGTTCGCTTTCGAAGACGTCAGCCTGTTCTATGCGGCGACCGGCAACCTCAGCATGGTGATGAACCCCGCTGCCGCCGGCCGTTTGTTCGAAGGCGCGGCCTACTCACTCGCAGACGTCCTGGCGATGGAGCGCGCCAACGCGGTGCGCAGCTTTGGCTTGCAGGTGAGCGCCTCCTTTCGCGGCAGTTTTCAACAGCGCGATTTCTTGGCGGCCAATGTGCTCGGCCTGTTACCGGGCAACGATCCCGAACTGCAGCAGACCTATGTGCTGATCTCCGCGCATTACGATCATCTGGGCGTGGGGCCGGCAGTGGCGGGCGATTCCATCTACAACGGCGTGTTCGACAATGCCGCGGGTGTGGCGGGCGTGCTGGAAATCGCGCGCGCTTTCGCCGGCCTGGCCAGCAAGCCCAAGCGTTCGCTGCTCTTCCTGTTTTTGACCGGCGAGGAAAAAGGCCTGCTGGGCTCGACCTATTACGTCGATCATCCGGTGAAACCACTTTACCGCACCATTGCCAATCTCAACGTCGATGGCCTGGCAATGTTCGATACCTTTGGGGACATCGTGGGCGTGGGCGCCGAGCTTTCCACGCTCGGCGAGTTGCTGGTGCAGCTTGCCGCGGAGATGAACCTCACGGTCTCGCCGGTACCCGCACCGTTTGCCGAGGCTGCTTCCTTCGGCCGTTCGGATCAAGTGGCCTTTGCGCGCGGCGGCATTCCCGCGCTCCTCATCATGGAAGGCCTGCACTACCACAACACGCCGGCTGCCGCCGGCCTGCAGCGCATGATTGAGTGGGGCCGGCGCTTCTATCACTCACCGTTCGATGATCTCCATCAGCCGATGAATCTCGCGGCCGCCGTGCAGCACACGCAGATTCTCTTTGCCTTCTGCCATCTGCTCGCCAACCTGCAAGACGAACCGAGATGGAAAAAGGGCACGCCCTATCTCAACGCACGATTGCAGTCGCTGGCGGAAAAACGGTAGCACAAAGCCATGACCACCCTGAAGCGATTTCTGTTCCTGTTGTGTTGCGGCCTGCAGGCTTGCGCGACTTCCCGCGAGCTGGCGCCGGCTGCAACCAGCATTCGCCTCAAAGGCTCGGACACCATGATCACACTGGTGCAGCGCTGGGCGGAGGAGTTCATGCAGCGCCATCCCGGTGTTGCGGTTTATGTCGAAGGCGGTGGTACCGCCACCGGCATCGCCGCCATGATCAAAGGCGAAGTCGACATCAGCGCGGCGTCGCGGCCGCTGCGTTCTGTCGAAGCGCGGCACCTCGCTGCGCGCCATCACAGTATCGGCGTGGCCTCCCTGGTGGCCAAGGATGGTTTGAGCATTTATCTCCATCCCCGCAATCCCGTGCGCAATCTCAGCCTGGCGCAAGTCCGGGACATTTACCTGGGCCGGATCACCTCCTGGCAAGAAGTGGGCGGCCGGGATGAAGCGATCGTGGCTTTGGGCCGTTCGCCCAACTCCGGTACGTATCTTTATTTTCAAGAGCATGTTTTGGAAGGCCAGGCCTATGGCAACCATGTCATCAGCCTGCCCACCACGGCCGCCATTGTCGCGGCAGTGCAGAAGGATTCGACTGCGATTGGCTACGGCGGCATCGCCTATGGCCGGCAGCTCGTGCACTGCAGCATCGATGGCGTCAGCCCGACAGAGGCAGCGGTGCGTCGCGACCATTATCCGATCACCCGCTATCTTTACCTCTACACCGCCCGAAAACCGGCTGGCGCGACCAAGCTTTTCATCGACTGGGTGCTGAGCAAAGAGGGACAGCGGATCGTGAAGGAGGTGAACTATGTGCCGCTGTTCGAGGTGCCGTGAAGTTTCGGGCCGGTTCAGGCGCGCATCGGATTCCCCTGCCTTCGCATTCCCCGAAAGCACGGTCTGCCCGGCGTTGCTGCCCGCTGCTGCGACATCGAATCATGGAGACGGGAGAGGACGGGAAATATTTGCCTCCCTCGCGGTGTTCATACTGAAGCAAAACACGCCGATTGTTTCACTTTTGCAACGGATGTGAGGATGCTGGCCAAAAGCAGATTGTGGTATCTGAAAAGCATCAATGTCCTTGAAGGAGCATCGGAGCCTCAACTCGAGGCCCTCGCGGCGCGCACCTCAATGAGCCGGCTGCGCAAGAACGGGGTGATCTATTTTCCCGAGATGCAGTCAAAGAATGTCTACTTCTTGAAATCCGGCCACGTGAAAATCGCGCGCCTGTCACCCGAGGGGCGCGAAGCAATTCTGGACATCATCGGGCCGGGAGAAATTTTCGGCGAGCTGACGCTGGCGGATGAGGCGGAGGAGGAATACGTGGAAATCGCGGAAGCCCTGGATGAGGTGCTGATTTGCGCCATGAGCAAGAGCGACTTCCTGGAATTTCTCAAACAGAATCCGGAGCTTAACCTGCAGATGATCAAGTTGATCGGCATGAAGCTGCGCCGGGTGGAGTCCAGAGTGGAAGACCTGATCTTCAAAAGCGTGCGGGAGCGGGTTGTCGGTTTTATTTTGCGCTTTGCGCAAGCGTTCGGCAGGATCAAAGACCGGCAAATTGTCGTGCCCAAGTTTCTGTCCCAGGAGGAAATTGCCCACATGACCGGCGCCAGCCGCCAAACCGTCGCGACCATTCTCAACGAACTTCGCAAAGAAGGGATAATCGATTTCACGACCAAATCGTTGACCATTTTGAAACCTGAACGGCTGAGAAACCTGAATTGAATTGATTCTACTTTGACAGTTCACCTCCCTGACCCACCAACACACGAAGTACGCCAGCAGCCTTTTCCCGTCTCTTCGTGTTTTTCGTGGAGCATGTGTCCGAAGACGTCAAACTTGAATGAATCAACGCCAAATTTAGTGTTGGCGCTTCAGCCTTGACGCCAGCACGCAAGCGCCCGATGCAAGCCAGCGAAAAAATGGGGACATTGCTCATCCCCGACATCAGCGGTTTCACGCAGTTCGTTTCCGAGGTCGAGCTTTCCCACAGCCAGCACATCATCGCGGAGTTGCTGGAAGTCATTATCGATGCCAATGCGCTTGGCTTCAAAGTGAATGAGATTGAGGGGGATGCCGTATTGTTTTACCGAATGGGCCCACCGCCAACCTTGCGGGAATTGACGGAACAGGCTGCCAGCTTTTATCTGAAATTCCACCAATATCTCCAGCAAATCAAACGTGACACGCTTTGCAAGTGCGGCGCCTGCCAGAATGTGGGCGCGTTGACATTGAAAGTCATTGCGCACCACGGCAAGATCTCCTTGATGAAGATCAAGGATCGCGTCAAGCTCATCGGCAGGGATGTCATTATCGCCCACCGACTGCTCAAGAACAACGTCCCCGGTTCCGAATACTTGTTGATCTCGCAGGCGCTGTTGAAGGCCGCAGAGGAAAACCTGCCGGCGCCGACGCTGATGCAGGAATACCGCGAGACCTACGGCCATCTGGGTGAATTGAAGATCTACGTGCACAATTTGTCGCCTCTGCGCTCGCAAGTCCCGCCACCGCCGGCGCCGCATTATTGCATACAATTCCCCAATCCGATTGTCGTGACGAAGAAAATCTCCGCCCCGATGGAGATCGTCCACGCCCTGCTGTTCGATTTCGAAAAAATGCCGGCATGGAATCCCGGCCTGGTCAAAGTCGAATACGATCGCAACGCGCCTTTGCGTCTCGGCCTGTCGCATACCTGCTTGTTCGATGCTGCATCCGCCGAGATCACCCTGGATCGTGTGGTGGAAAAGCAAAATGAAGTGATCGTCACCAACCGCCTGAGGATCATGGCGCCCATCCTGCAGAGCTCCGGCATTTATCACCTGAAGCGAGAAAACCAGGGGACGAACTTGCATTTCATCTTTTCTTACAAGCCCTATCCCGTTATCGGCCGGCTTTTGGACAAGATGGTGAGGCCGCGGCTCGCCCGCATGTTTGAAAAAACGTGTGACGGATTGCAGCGCGTGGCCGAAGAAATGAGCCAGGCTGGCGAACGCAAGGACGCATCAGTTTAGGCAATGCCCGCCAATGCCTGATGGCAGGCGTTTGGAATAAAATCGCCGGACTTTGGTGTTTTCTCCCTGAGTTCTCGCATGGCAGCAGAACGCCATCCCTGCGACACGCAGTGCGAGACGCTCCACCAACATTACTCGCTGGGAGTATGAGTTATGAAAACAGTCATGTGGGTATTCCTTGCCTTGTTCGCAAGCGCCTGCGTTCAGCCGGAGATTGTCGGCTCCGCCTCCGGCCCCAATTCCAACCCGGTCATCAAAAGCTTGACGGCAGACCCGCCCCGGGGTCGCGTCGGCCGGATTGTGACACTAAAGGTTGAGGCCGAAGACCCGAATGGGGACGAGTTGTCCTACGAGTGGTTTATGACTGCCGGAGATGTATATGGCGAAGGCCCGGTGGTGAGTTATGTCGTGACGTATTGTTGCGTCGGCATCAACAGCGTGACCGTGACGGTCAGAGACGGGCGTGGTGGAGTCGCCAGCAAAATCATTGATGTGGAAGTTCAACCATGAAGGCGAAAGCGCAAGCCTGTGTTGTCACGACAGCGGCACTGATACTCTCGGTGCTGGTTACTGCCGGGAAACTTCATGCACAAGGATGTTGTACCCCCGGTTCCGCTGCCATTGAGAGCCTCGAGCACGGCGTCATGGCGTTCAAAAGGCTGAATTTCAGTGTCAGCTACCGGCATGCCCGTCTGGGCAGCACTTTCGAAGCGACCCGCAAGATCGATGATCCCCTTGCCCGCAAGGCCAATGTGCAAGTTTTCGGACTGGAGGCGGAATACGGCCTGGCAGCACGAGTGTCGCTCTTGCTGCATCTCAACTATGTCGTGCGAAACCGGGAATTGACTGCGCGTAACTCGCTGGGCAATGTGACGCAAAGATTGAAGGTTGAAGGTGACGGGCTGGGCGATCCGGTAGTGGTAATCAAGTATCTGGCAATCGCGCCCTCTCTCACCGCACCCTTTGAGCTGGCGCTGGGCGCCGGGGCAAAGCCGCCGATCGGGAACTACCGCCAGAAGCGCAATGGCGCACGACTTCCCATTGATCTTCAACCCGGTAC
>JBBIKM010000039.1:34516-36697 GCA_037445455.1 bacterium
GTCATTTTCCCCGCCAACGTCTGCGCTTCAACGTTCATGGTCTCTATCGCTACGCCGGCGCAAATTTTGACGGTTATAAATTTGGCGATGAACTGATCGTGTCAACCGGAGCGTCATACAATTATCGCGAACATCTCGATTTTTCCCTGTCCGCGCGCGGACGATTTGCAGGGCAGGATTACTCAAACAAGAGAATCTTGCAGGCCACCGGCAGCTCGGCCTGGTATGTTGAACCCGCCTTCTCATACTTTGGGAAAAACTCGACATTTCGCGTTTTCGGTCAAATTCCCGCCTATCAGAACGTGCGCAGCATCCAACTCACTCCCAGTTGGATGGTGGGAGTCGGGCTGGGATTCCTTTTTCATTTTGGCAATCAAATCAATCTCATTGTTCCAGGCAAAGAGTGACACGCTTTCCGCAGGCATGCAAGAGATGACGGGCAACTCACCCAATGCTGCCAACTCTTGAATAAAACCATGGCACAGACTGGAAAAAATCAGGAGAGAAAGATGAGTATTCGGTCTTGTCCAAAAGCACCCGCAGTTTGACACCAATAAGCCATAAATATTTTTCGCCCCTCCCTTTTTCTGTCATGCCTCTCTTCAAAAGTCAGTAACAAGGGACAGCCCGCCGGCTCAACAACATCCCTCCGGCCCGCAGCACGAACCTTCGCCGATTTCCGTCACTTTGTAATCCTGCCCTTTGGTTTCTTTTGGATGGCGCCGCGCGTTTTTTGAGCAATTGAAAGCTTTGGCGGCCTGCAATGGAATATCGTCGTAGGGTGTGATGGCGATGAGATCTTGCGCATACGGACTGCCTTCCCGCACGTAGAGCCCGAAAGTTTTATCGCAAACCGCCATGCGCTCGCCGCGATAAAGCGTGTGGCCGTCGTCGTCAATCACGGCCTTCCATGGGCCTTTGTAAATCACTGCCTGGTTGCGCTCATAGCAGGGGCCTTGCTTGCCTTTGTGCGCTACCACGGTGACGCTGCGAAATTCGATGCCTTCCACAGTTTGCCATGGCTTGTCATCGCGCTTGACGATTTCCATGCCGTAAAATCCGGCGTTCTCAAAGGCTTTGAGAAAACCCTCTTCCGTGAACGCGCCGGAAATGCAGCCGCTCCACAGCACCGGATCATTCTTGAGAGCTTCGGGCGCCTCTTCGTCGCTGACAATATCCGAAATGGCCGCCCGCCCTCCGACTTTGAGCACGCGGAAAATTTCTGCAAAGAGCTGCCGGCGATCTTCCTCTTTAACCAGATTCAACACGCAATTGGACACCACCACGTCGATGGAGTTGTCTTCGATCAGCGGCGCACTGCGGCGCAGCGCCTGGCAATATTCTTCGAGAAGCTGCAAATCGGCGCTGGAGCGAATCGGATTTGCGCGCAAATACTCATCCACCTCGTCGAGATCCAGCCGCAGATCCTGAATCCTGCCTTTGCGAAATTCGACGTTGCGGGCGCCAATTTTCTCCGCCATTTCATCCTGATACTTGCGCGCCAGCGCCAGCATGTCGTCGTTCATATCGACGCCGATGACTTTTCCCCGCGGCCCCACGATTTGCGCGGCGATGTAACAGATTTTGCCGCCGCCGCTGCCGAGATCGAGCACGACTTCGCCAGGCCGTACAAACTGCGAGGGATCGCCGCAGCCGTAATCGCGCTCCAAAATTTCCTGCGGCAGAATCTTTAGATATTTTTGATCATATTCGACGGGACAACACAGCGCCGTTTCCCGCTTTTGTGCCGCATGGGCGTAACGTTCTTTGACGGCGCGTTCCACAAAAAGGCCGGTGGCATTTCCCGACATCATGTTACTCCGTTAAATTTTGTTGAACAACAAGCTGATAGTGTAAGCAATGAGGGCGGCAGCCGGCAAAGTCATCAACCACGACAGAAGAATGTCACGCACGAGACGCCAATTGGCGCGGCCGCGGCTGCTCATCCCGATTCCGACAATCGCGCTGGTGGTGACATGCGTGGTGGAAAGGGGAAGGCCGAAAAAGGTCGCAGCCGTCACGAGTGCGGATGCACCGAAGTTGGCGGTGAAGCCTTCGAGGCCATCCATCGCCGTGATTTTTTCGGAAAGCGTGCTGAGAACCTTGCGGCCGCCGAGCAAGCTTCCGGCTGCCATCGCCATGGCGACAAAGCCAAAAAGCGTTGACGTATTCCTGCCGCCG
>JBBIKM010000039.1:36707-37745 GCA_037445455.1 bacterium
CCAACGAGCAGCGCGGCAATTTTCGGCGTATCATTCAGGCCGCGAGCAAAACTCGTCAAGCCGCTGGTGAATAAATGGAGAGAATCCGCCAGGCGCAATTTGACCGCGCTGACCGCAACAGTACGCTCGCAGGTTTCGACTTTGTCCGCGACAAGCTGCATGGAGGGTTGGTTGGACACAAGCGCGCTGGCGACACCGACTGGCTGACCAATTTTCAGAGGAACAATCTGGGTCTGTTGGACTTCGAGACAAAGACAGTAGTTGTTCACACCGGCCAAAACACGACGGATAATGGGGAAGATCAGCCAAGCCGCGGCAAAAGATGCGACCGGACTCAAGGCCAGCGGAAGCACAATTTTCAGCAGCAGCGCTTGCCAGGCGACGCCGGAAGCGCCAGGTTGCGCCAAAGCCGCGCCGATGATGCCGCCAGTCAGTGCATGGGTCGTGGAAACCGGCAGGCCGGTTTGCGTGGCAAAGAAAATCCAACCAATGGCGCCAATTGCGACGGCGACCAGGAACGAGGTCGAGTTGGCGGGATGCGTCAAAATTCCGCTTGAGAAAGTCTTGAGCAAGCCGCCGGCAACGGCAACACCGGCCATCGCGCCGAAAGTCGTCGTGAGCGTGCCCCACAGAATGGCCGTGGAAGCGCGAATGACATGACAGCCGGCCAGTGTGGCAATGCCTTTTGAGATGTCATTGGCGCCGTTTGAAAAAGCGAGTACGAAAACCAAAGCGACGAGGAAGAATTCCATCCCGCCTCTCTTGACAAAATTGACGCGAGGCTGCAAATCGGCAGTGTAGAATTGCAGGTACGAACGCGCGTATGTGAGCGAGGTTGTACCTGAACGACGAAGTACAAAGAAAACCCCGTTCCCGCCCGTTTTATTCCGTGAAACCGGTGTTTCGGCAAATTTTGCCAGTTAACTTTCTTTGTAGGTTGTCGCTTGAGTGATGAGCTGTTTCAAATCTTCCAGCGTCCGGCAGGAATTGATCGCCCCGGCATCCAACAACAGCCGCAACTCATTCCCCACCTTTTTG
>JBBIKM010000040.1:0-2964 GCA_037445455.1 bacterium
GTTTTGTGGAAGACGAAGCGATTGTGCAGCCAGCCGATGAGATAAGCGGCATCGACTGCCTCGGCCGGCGCGGGCGCCTGGTGGGCGCGAACGATGCTTTTCTCATTGCCGCGCAGCAGCACGCGACCACGGTCGACGGCGGTCACCGCACTCAGTTGCACCAAACCTTCCATGACAATGACTTCGGTTTTCTCCCCGCGCGCGAACACATCAAATCTTGTTCCCAGCACACGGACTTCCGCATGCGGCGTCTGCACCACGAACGGCTGTGTTCCCGGCTCGACTTCGAAGAAGGCTTCACCCTGCAACGTCACCAGCCGCACGGAGTCCGCGAATTCCCGCGCAAACCGAATCTCGCTGCCGGCGTTGAGGCGGACCCGTGAGTGATCGGGCAACTCGATGACTTCTGTTTGGGCGTAGCCGGTGGCATGCGTTTGCCAGGCTGCGGGCGATTGCAGCGTCCGGTAAACCAAAAACAGCGCGGCTGCCGCAGCCGCGAGCAGGCCGGCGCGGAAATAGTTGTCGCTGAACCAGGACTTTCTGGTTACAGGATGATCGGCGCGCAGCAAGGCTGGTGGCTGTGCCGCCGCTTGCAGGTGCAGGCTTTGCTCCAGGCGCGACCAGACCAGCTCCCGGTCGGGGATGTCATCGGGCTCGCGCGGCTGATATGCCCGCCAGATCTTCTCCAGCTTGGCGAAGATCGCACGATTCTCGGGCGCGGCCGCCAGCCACTGCTGCAGGGCCTGCTCGTCTTCACGCGAAATCTCACCGCTCAAGTGGAGAGGGATCAGTTTGTTGTAGTCAATTATGCGCATAGGTCAACAAGGTTTCGAACGAATGGGTTTTTGCTCTTACCGGATACTACGAATGAGCCGAAAAAAACTCTACCCACGTTTTGGCGATTTTCCAGGCGAGCACAAGGGTGAGCAGGTGGGCGAGATGTTGCCGCAATGTCTTGAGCGCCAGAGACATGCGCTTTTCCACGGCTTTGACCGAAATTTCCAGCAGGGCGGCAATCTCCGCATATTTCAAGCCTTCGAAGCGGCTGAGCGTGAACACCTGGCGCTGGCCTTCCGGGAGCTGCTGCAGGGCGCGCTCGAACTCGCCTCGCAACTCCCGGTCTTCCGGCAGGGCGGAGGTATCGGCAATCGCCTCCGCCTCGGCCTCTGGAACCGTGCTTTGCCGCACGGTCTTGCGGCGTAGGTGGTCAATGGCCAGGTTGTTGGCGATGCGATAGAGCAGCGGCCGCAGCGGTTTGTCCGCCGACAGCGTCCGTCGCTTGTGCCATATTCGCGTGAATAATTCTTGAATCAAATCCAGGGCGGTTTCCCGGTCGCGCGTTTTGCGCCAGAGAAAGCGATAGAGCGGCTCATAGTAGGCATCGTAGAGCGCACGGAAGGCGTGGGTATCATCCGCGTGCAGGGCGGTGATCAGTTGGCGATCGGGGCTGTCGCTCATGGTCTGCATGTTTGTCCAAAATCCTGTCTCGCCCCAGTTTAGTAAACTCCTTCTCACTTGCAAGCAATTTCCATGTGTGGCGCGCGCCCGACGGGCGGTTCACCCCTCAGCGTGATGACGGCAGGTCATTTGCCTGATTCCTGCAGAAAGCGCGGCATGAGGTAGGGGAATGCCAGACATGGGCGTAGTGTGTTGCAGCAGGGCGGGCAACTCTTCGGTTTCCCTTGCGCTCGCCCTGCCCGTGTTTCATTCCCATCTAATCATTCCTAAGTCTGACAGGAGAGAACATGAAGAAGTGGAGCAAGGCTGGGTTGTTGGCGATCTTCTCCTTCGTGACCGTGACGACCACAGCGCTGAGCCAGACCGCGCGGCTGCAGGTGATTCACAACGCCGCTGATCCCGCCGCCGCCAGCGTTGACGTGTATCTCAATGGCCACATTTTGCTGGACAATTTCGCGTTCCGCACCGCCACGCCGTACATTGATGCGCCGGCGGGAACGCCGATTCAGATCGGTGTGGCGCCGGGCAACAGCACTTCGGCGGCGCAGGCGATCAAGAACTTCACCGTGACGCTGAACCCCGGTGAAACCTATGTCGCGATTGCGAATGGCGTGCTGGATGCCTCCGGTTTTGCTGCCAATCCCGATGGCGGCAACACCAATTTCACCTTGTTTCTGCGCAATGGCATGCGCGAAAGTGCGCAGGATCCCGCCAAAGTCGAATTTCGCGCGGTGCATGGCGCCACTGATGCGCCCACGGTGGACGTGATCGCCCGCGGCGTGGCCACCCTGGTGGATAATGCCAAGTACGGCGATGTGACCGGCTATCTTGGCGTGCCGCCCGCCGCCTACACGCTCGATGTGACGCCCGGCAACGACAACAGCACGATCGTAGCCTCCTTCAATGCCGATTTGAGCGGCCTGGCGGGTAGCGCGGCAGTGGTTTTCGCCTCCGGCTTTTTGAACCCGGCTGCTAATCAGAACGGCGCAGCCTTCGGTCTGTATGCCGCGTTGCCGAACGGTGCCGTGGTCGCGTTTCCGCAAATCGGCACTGCACGCTTGCAGGTGATTCACAATGCCGCTGATCCCGCGGCGGAAAAGGTCGATGTCTATGTCAACGGCGGTTTGCTGCTGAACGATTTTGCCTTTCGCACGGCCACGCCGTTTGTGGATGTCCCGGCCGGTGTCCCGCTCAGCATTGCCGTCGCACCGGGAACCAGCACCTCCGTGTCGCAGGCACTGGCGACTTTCAACGTCACGCTGGAGAACGGCAAGACCTATGTCGCGATTGCCAACGGCGTGCTCAATCCCAACCAGTTCTCTGCCAATCCCGACAGTTTGAGCATCGCTTTCACGCTTTTCACCAAAGCCGAAGTGCGTGAGCAGGCAACTGCCGCCGGCAATGTCGATTTCTTCGCGGTGCATGGCGCCACTGATGCGCCTACGGTGGACGTGATCGCCCGCGGCGTGGCCACCCTGGTTGACAATGCGAAGTATGGTGATTTGA
>JBBIKM010000040.1:3064-7680 GCA_037445455.1 bacterium
CCGGTTATCTTTCGGTGCCACCCGGCAAATACACTTTGGATGTGACGCCCGGCAACGATAATTCGACCATCGTCGCCTCCTTCAGTGCTGATCTCAGCGGCTTGGCAGGCGGCTCGGCCGTGGTGCTGGCCTCGGGCTTCCTTAATCCTGCCGCGAATCAGAACGGCAAAGCCTTCACCTTGATCGCGGCGCTCGCCAACGGCACCGTTGTCGAATTTCCCCAGGTCGGCAATGCCCGGCTGCAGGTGATTCACAATGCCGCTGATCCGGCCGCTGCCAGTGTGGATGTCTATGTGAATGGCGGCCTGTTGTTGAATGATTTCGCTTTCCGCAGCGCCACGCCTTTCATCGACGTGCCGGCGAATGTGCCGCTCAGCATCGCCGTCGCGCCCGGCACCAGCAGTTCCGTGTCTGAGGCGCTGGCCACCTTCAACGTGACGCTGGAAATCGGCAAGACTTACATCGCCATTGCCAATGGCGTTTTGTCGCCTGCGCAGTTTGCCGCCAATCCCGACGGCGTAAACATCGGCTTCACACTGTTTACCAAAGCGGAGGCGCGCGAGCAGGCCACCACCGCCGGTAATGTCGATTTCTTCGCGGTGCACGGCGCCACTGATGCGCCGACGGTGGATGTGATCGCGCGCGGCGTTGCCACCCTGGTTGACAATGCGAAGTATGGTGATTTGACCGGTTATCTTTCGGTGCCACCCGGCAAATACACTTTGGATGTGACGCCCGGCAATGACAACTCAACCATCGTTGCTTCCTTTGTCGCTGACCTCAGCGGCTTGGCGGGCGGCTCGGCGGCTGTACTCGCCTCCGGTTTCCTGAATCCCGCCGCCAACCTGAACGGCAAGGGCTTCGGATTGATCGCCGTTCTGGCAAATGGCACGGTGATCGAGTTGCCGGTCCTGAGCGACAAGGCGCGCCTGCAGGTGATTCACAATGCGGCTGATCCCGCGGCCGAGAAAGTCGATGTCTATGTGAACGGCAGCTTGCTGCTGAATGATTTTGCCTTCCGCACTGCCACGCCCTTCGTCGAGGTGCCGGCGGAGGTGCCGCTGAGCATCGCGGTGGCGCCTGCCACCAGCTCCTCTGTCGCCGAAGCGTTGGCGACGTTCGAGGTCACGCTCGCGGCGGGCAAATCCTACATCGCAGTTGCCAACGGCGTGCTGGATCCGGCGAAGTTCGCGGCCAATCCCGATGGCGTGAGCATTGGCTTCACCCTCTTCACCCAGGCCGAGGCGCGTGAAAAGTCGAACAACCCCAATCAGGTCGACTTCTTTGCGCTGCACGGCGCCACGGATGCGCCCACGGTTGATGTCATCGCACGCGGTGTGGCGACACTGGTGGATAACGCCAAGTATGGCGACCTGACCGGTTATCTCTCCGTGCCGGCCGGCAAGTACACGCTCGACATCACCCCGGGCGGCGACAACAGCACCATCGTCGCGGCTTTTCAGGCGGATTTGAGCGGCCTCGCCGGTTCTTCGCTGGCAGTGCTGGCTTCCGGGTTCCTCAATCCTGCCGCCAATCAGAACGGCAAGGCTTTCGGGCTGATCGCCGTGCTGGCCAACGGCACCGTGGTGGAGCTGCCGCAGTTGACCACGGCGCGGCTGCAAGTGATTCACAACTCCGCAGACGCTGCGGCGGCGCGCGTTGACGTGTATCTCAACGGCAGTCTGTTGCTCGATAACTTCGGCTTCCGCCGCGCCACGCCCTTCATCGATGCGCCGGCGGGCGTGCCGCTCAGCATTGCGGTGGCACCCAGCACCAGCACCTCGGTCAATGAAGCGCTCAAGACCTTCACCGTGACGTTGCAGCCCGGCGAGACCTATGTTGCGATCGCCAGCGGCGTGCTGGATCCAACCAAGTTCGCGGCCAATCCCGAGGGCCGGGACACCGGCTTCACCCTGTTCCTCTACGACGGCATTCGTGAGACCGGCTCTGCGCCCGGCAATATCGATCTCGTCGTGGTGCATGGCTCCACCGACGCGCCCAGAGTCGATGTTGTGGCCGTGGGTGTGGGCAAACTCGTGGATGACTTGGTGTACGGCGACATTTCCGGCTATCTGTCCGTGCCGGCCGCCGACTACCTTCTTGACTTGACCGATCCGGATAACGGCACCCCGCTGGCGCGATTCATTGCCAATCTCGCGCGCTATGGCGGCCAGTCGGCGGTGGTGTATGCTTCCGGCTTCCTGAATCGTCAGGCCAATCGCAGCGGCGCCGGCTTGTTGTTGATGGCGGCGTTGCCGAGCGGCCAAATGCTGGCCTTCCCGGATCCGCCGATCACGAATGTCGATGACAACGTGCCGCAAGTGATACAGTCGTATGCGCTGTCGCAGAATTACCCGAATCCGTTCAATCCCTCGACCACGATCTCCTTTGATCTGGTGGCACCGGAGATTGTGACGCTCAAGGTGTTCGATGCCCAGGGTCGCGAAGTCGCGCTGGTCGCCTCCGGTGCCTTCAATGCCGGCCGGCACTCTTTCACCTTCGACGCGCAAGGCTTGCCCTCCGGAACCTACTTCTACCGGATTCAAGCCGGTGACTTCAAGGCCGTCCGCAAGATGGTCTTGATGAAATAAGGCCAAATGGCCGCCGCAGGAAGAAATCGATTCCAGGAGGGTTTGACATATCAAGCGGCTGGGCGCCTGCCCGGCCGCTTTTTTTATTTTCTGGAGGCCGCAGCGCTGCCGCGCCTTTGCAGTGGTGAAACCGCGGCGCCGCTCAGCAAGATTTTTTTCCGGTGGGCGGCAGGATCACCTCCTCGCCGCGCGCTGAGCTGCGGCACTTCTTCTCCGCCAGCGGCTCGCCGGAGGTGTCGTCACGCAGGAAAACGACGATGATTCGGCACCTGTTGCAGGAGTCGGCGAGAGTGCCGGCCGTCTTGAAGCCCGGGTTCGAGGCCGCCACCACATGCAACGGCTGGAGCCGGCCGGCAGGCCGCAAGCTGCCGCTTGCAGTGTTGCGGTCAGTCGCGAATCGCGCACCGCGAGATGCTGCGCCAATTGCCAGCCTCGTTGACAATCGAAGCCCTTTGGGCAGCACAGAAATTTTCCGGCCGCAAGAAGAACCCAACTGATGGGGCATGCTTGTTAGTTGGGTTCTTCCCTCAGTTGGAAAAGAGCGGGAATTTTTTCCAGGTTTGAAAAGCGCTTCGCCTCCTGCCGGGCGCGAGCGCCGGCGGGAGCGGCCAGCCGCCGCCGGTCACGGCTGTTTTCTGCGGTGCCCTCCGGCCGCTTCTTGACACGGCATTTTCACCTTTGATCTCGCGCTTTTTTCTCGCTATATTCCGGCCGCATCGAGTTCTCCTGCTCACCTCCTCACGAACCCGTTCCGGTCAGGTGGTGTCATCATGTCTGAAATCACACTCAAAAAAATCTCCGACTACCTCTGGGAGATTCCGCCAGAAGGCAACATGCTGGTGCCGGCGCGCCTCTACGCCGCGGAGAAAATGCTCAAGCACATTCTCGCCGACAATGCGCCGCAGCAGGCCATGAACGTCGCGCATTTGCCGGGTATCGTGGGCTATTCGCTTGCCATGCCGGACATTCACTGGGGCTACGGCTTTCCCATTGGCGGCGTGGCGGCATTTGATATTGATTCCGGCGTGATTTCGCCGGGCGGAGTCGGGTATGACATAAATTGCGGCGTCCGCTTGATGGCCTCGGAACTGACGCTCGAGGAAGTCAAACCGAAGATTGCAGAGCTGGTCAAAGCCCTGTTTCATCACGTGCCCACCGGCGTCGGCTCGGAAGGCAAAGTCAAACTCGCGCAGAAAGAGTTGGAACAGATCATGACCAACGGCGCGCATTGGGCCGTGAAGAACGGCTACGGCGAGCCTGACGATCTCGAGTTCATCGAAGAAAACGGTTTGATGCCCGGCGCACTGCCCGACAAGATTTCAAAGCGCGCGAGTGAACGCGGCCGGCCGCAGCTCGGCACGCTCGGCAGCGGCAATCATTTTCTCGAAGTCGGCTACGTTGCGCAAATCTTTAACGCCCATGCGGCGGCAGCGCTGGGGCTGTTTCAAAATCAAATCACGGTGATCATTCACTGCGGCTCGCGCGGTTTCGGCCATCAAGTTTGCGAAGACTATCTCGGCGTGATGAACAGTGCGGTGCACAAATACGGCATCACCTTGCCCGACCGCCAGTTGTGCTGCGCACCGATTACTTCCCCGGAAGGCAGGGATTATCTCGGCGCGATGCGCTGTGCCATCAATTTCGCCTTTGCCAATCGCCAAATGATTGCACATTGGACACGCGAAGCGTTCGCGAAGGCGATCAACAAAGCGCCCAAGTACATCGGCCTGCGTACGGTTTATGAAGTCGCGCACAACATCGCCAAATTTGAAGAACACGTGTTTGCCGGCAGGCCCGTGAAGGTCTGCGTGCATCGCAAAGGCGCAACGCGCGCATTTGCGCCGGGACATGCGCAAATCCCCGAGAGCTACCGCGAGGTCGGCCAACCCGTTTTGATTCCCGGCGACATGGGCCGCTATTCATACGTGCTCGTCGGCGCGCAGGGCGCGATGGAACAAACCTTCGGTTCGACCTGTCACGGCGCGGGCCGCGCCATGAGCCGCCACAAAGCCAAGAAAACCGCGC
>JBBIKM010000040.1:7716-37258 GCA_037445455.1 bacterium
CGGAGCAGGGCATTCACGTGATGGGCGCGAGCCGGGGCACGATCGACGAGGAAATCCCCGAAGCCTACAAGGATGTGGCGGACGTGGTCGATACCTGTCACTACGCGGGCATCTCGAAGAAAGTGGCGCAGCTCAGGCCGTTGGGGTGTATCAAGGGGTGAAATTGATTAAACCGAACTCTTCATTTTGATTTGAAAGGTACGTCGATGAAAGAAAAACTTTTGAACCGCATCTCGGTTGACAAGAATATCTGTCACGGCAAACCTCATGTCCGAGGAACTCGAATTATGGTTCAGCAGGTTTTGGATTTGCTTGCTGACGGGGCGTCGCCGGAAGAAATTATCAGGGAAGATTTTGCAGATCTTGTACCGGAGGATATTCGCGCGTGCATTGCATTTGCAAATCAACTGGTCGGCAATGAGGAGATTCAGTTATACGAAACGGGGCTGACGGAGGCCGCGTGAGATTTCTCGTTGATCATTGTGTGTCCCAACGAACGACGGACTTTCTCCGCGGCTTGGGCCACGAACCGACGACGTTGAAGAGTCTGGGGTTGGCCGAACTGGAAGACTCTTCCGTTCTGCAATTGTCGATCCAAAGAGATGAAGTTTTGCTCGCCGAAGACAAGGGCTTTGGAAACATTCTCGACTATCCACCGCGTTTGCATCAAGGCATCATTCTTTTGAGCATCCGAACACGAAATCGCAAGGGATTGCATGCCTTATTAAGGCAGTTTCTTTTCACCGCAAATCGTGATGATCTCCGCCAGAAGCTGATTGTTATTGATGATCGAATGATTCGCATTCGGCAATGAATATGCTCTAAATGGCTCGTGAGGCCAGGGAAATCCTGTAACCTCGCCAAAGTCTCGAAAACTCTGGCGCAAGCCACGCCCGAGCAAGTTGCGGAAATGATAGTCGATCCGGTTGGCGTTGGCTTTCACTGGCCGGTGCTTGATGAAGACTTGTCTGGGAACGGCATTCCAACAGATTTGGGGATTCGATTGCCACCCGTAGAACCGCGAGTTTCCAAGCAACCCGAGTTGACTTGATCAAAACAGCGACGAGAATCCCAATCGAACTTGGCGCAAGGCAGCTCCGTACCGCAGACTTGAAAAGAAAAATTGAACTGGAGCATGAGACAATGACCTTTCCATTTGACACCGACAAATTGATCGAGATTTGTCAAAAAAACGACGTCGCCAAGATTGGTGTTTTCGGCTCAATGGCACGCTGAGAAGCATCTGAGCAAAGTGACATTGATTTGTTGGTTTATTTCTCCAAACCTAAAAGCCTGCTCAATCTTGTAACATTGGAAGGGGAAATTTCGGAAGGCCTCGGCAAAAAAGTTGATTTATTAACGGAAATGGCGATCAGCCCTTGCCTGCGCGAAAGAGTTATGTGCGAACTCAAGGTGATTTATGAAGCGTGATGAAGGGGTTTTTCTTCAGCATATTCTGGACGCGATCATCGATGAGTTTTGACATATTTTAGCGGAAATTGCCAAACGCAATTTGGCAAGAATAAGAATAGTGTTCGAGAACCGGCATTGCCATGGCACGGTTAAACGCGCTGCAAGGAAAAACGAATGAACGAAAAACTCTTCGAAATGGGGTGACCATGGGCCTCACCGTCCTCGAAATCGAAGTCGGTAATCCGGCAAATCCCAAATCACGGAAAAGCTCGAGTTTCTGCTCGACGCGGGCGCGATTTAATCCGTGGTTCCCAAGCGCATTTTGAAACGCTTGCAGATCAAGCCGATTGGCAAGCAAGCCTTTCGTTTGGCTGATGGCAGCAAAATCGTCCGCAAAAGAGGTGGCGCGTTTTTCAAGTATCGCAATCGAGTTGGCGGCGCTGATGTGATCTTCGGCGAGGACGGCGACAGCCATTTGCTCGGTGAACTCACACTCACAGCGCTGGGCCTGGCGCTCGATCCCCTGCGGCGGGAGTTGAAGCCGCTGCCGATGACCCTGGCAGGCTGGCCACCGCAACCATGAAAATGCAAATCAAAATCAAGCGCATCTATGACGCCCCGGCCGCGGACGACGGCTTTCGCATTCTCGTCGACCGGCTGTGGCCGCGCGGCATGAAGAAAGACGGCGCGCCGTTCGCTCTCTGGCTCAAAGAAATTGCGCCGGGCGATGCTTTGCGCAAATGGTTCAGCCATGACCCGGCGAAGTGGGCCGAGTTCAAAAAGCGCTATTTCGCCGAGTTGCGCACCAAGCAGGATTCCGTGGCGCTGCTGCGCCAGCATGCCCGCGCCGGCGCGGTGACGTTGCTGTATAGCGCAAAAGATGAAAAGCATAACAACGCGGCGGCGTTGTTGGAGTACCTTCAATCCCAGCCATAACCCACCGCCCGGGCGGTGGCAGCGCCCGGGCGGTTGCACTTGATAGAATCCTGGGAATGTTATGAGAGCCTCCTCCCGCTTTCTCCTGTTCTTCTTGCTTGTTTTTCCCCTCCTGGTGCGGTCTCGTCCCGCGCCGGTGCCATTCCATTCAACGGCCAAATCAGCAGTCGTGGCGGTGGATTCGACGATCAAGCAGACCAAATCCACCGTGCCAGACTCACCTTCATGGTTTGAGCGGAACCCGGCGTTGACGGCATTGCTCGGTGTGATGGTCGGGGCTTTGCTCGCGGCACTGACAGGCTGGTGGTTGGCGCGGCGCGGCGAGAAAAAAGCGCCGGAAGTGGCCGGCAAAACGAAACGCGCAGAGATGGCCGTCGAACGCGAATTCGGCAGAGAAATCCAATTCGAAGCGGAAGACGAAATCGAGCGCCGCTATTTGCAGGGCGTGCGCAATGAACATGACACCATCCGGCTGTTCGGTTTTCAATCCAGCGCGAATTTGCAGGTGCGCACGCTGGAGGTTTTCGTCTCGCTCAACTTGACGGAAGAATCGCCCGCCAGCGGCATGCGCGCGATCAACGAAATTGAAAACGGCTCTCATCTCTCGCCTGAAAGAGTGTTGCAGGCCGCCCGCCGCAAAAATCGTCTGCTGCTCATCACCGGCGAGCCCGGCTCCGGCAAGACCACGTTGCTGAAATACTATGCCATGTGCTGCCTCGATGAGGCCGGCCGGCGCAATCTGGGTCTGCAAAAACCGCTTCTCCCCATTCTCTTGCCGCTGCGCAAAGTCGATCCCGCCAAACCGTTTTGTGAAGCCCTGAGCGCCTGGGCCACGCAGAGCAACCGCCCGGTGAGTCCGCAGCAATTCGACCACTGGCTGCATCGCCGCGGCGCATTGGTGATGCTCGACGGCCTGGATGAAATTGGCGATCTCCAAAAGCGCAAGCGCGTGTGCGAATGGATCGATGAGGCGGCCAACTATTTCGATCATTCCCAATTTGTCGTCACCTCGCGCCATACCGGCTATGGCCACGTCGGCTATGGCCGGCGAGAGATCATCGAGCTGCACACCGATCATCTGCGCGCCAGCGTGCTCGATTTGAATGAGCAGCAGCAGGCCGTGTTTCTGCGCAAGTGGTTCGCCGCGGTTTACGGTGAAAAGCTCGGGGCCGAGGATTTGAGCGCCGGCGCGCAAAAGCAGGAACTGCAAAAACAGGCCGATGAGGTGGCGGCCGCCATCCGCAAATTTCTCGCGCAGCAGGAGAACGAGAATCTTCGCAAAATGGCGGGCGCGCCCGTGCTGCTGCAAATCATGGCGATCTTGTGGAAGGAATATCACAACCTGCCGCCCAAGCGCGCGGACCTTTACGAAAAGTGCATCGACTATCTGCTCGACTATCGCGACCGCGATCGCGAGAAAGACCTGCTCCCGCCGCTGCCAGCCAATGACGCCAAGAGCGTACTGCGGCCTCTGTGCTGGTGGCTGCAACAAGAGCGCAAAACCGAGCTTTCACTCGCCGAGCTCGAGGAGAAAATCAGGGAGCGATTGCAAGCCATCGACCCCAAGGTGTCTGCAAGGGATTTCACGGCGCATCTGGTGGAGCGCGCCGGGCTGTTGCACAAATTCGGCAACGCGGCCGCGGTTTTCCGCCACCGCTCGTTTTGTGAATACCTGGCCGGCTGTGAGCTGGCCGAGCGCATTCACCGCGAGCCGGCGCTGGCGCAAACCCTGGTGGATCATTTCACCGACGACTGGTGGCGCGAAACCGTGCTGTTCAGCCTGAGTTTGCCGACGCCCGTCATCTTTGATGATTTCTTCCGCTGCTTTTTGCCGCATCCCCACAACGCGGCGGGATTTCCGCCGCTGCTGGAGCAGGTACTCAAGGAAGCGCGCCAAAAACCGGTCACCGCGTTTGAGAGTTTTCTGGGCAATGCCCAGATGAACTGGCAGCAGGGCTATAATGCCCTGCTCTGTTTGCGTTTGATTGCCTCGGAACCGGCGCAAGCGCTGGTGAAAAAAGTCTGGGAGCGGGAAAAGCAGCGCAGCGGGGATGGGGACGAAGGCCGCCGGCAATTGCTGCAAAAGGCGGAAGAAATTCTGATTGAATGGAAACTCCATCGTCCGCCGGTCGCGCCTGCGGCCGGCCCGGGGTTGGAACCAAGCTGGCGCAACCCCTTCGAACTGGAAGCCGAGTATATCCGCATTCCGGGCGGCAAATATCGTTTCTCGGTGACCAAACAGGAAGTCACGGTGCCGGAGCTTTATTTCGCCAAATACCCGGTCACCAACAGACTCTACCGCCGGTTTATTGCCTATTTGCGTGAAGAAAAAATCATGACAGAGGCGTTGCAGGTCTTGCCAATGAAAACCTTCGCTCAAAGCCTGCTCGTCGGTGAGAAGGGAATCGAGGGCTATTTGGGCGAAGACCATAGCCAGTGGGCACCAAAGCTGGTTTCAAAATTTGATGATGACAAACGCTTTAACGGCGATGACCAGCCCGTGGTGGGCGTGGCCTGGTTTGCGGCCATGGCCTATTGTTCCTGGCTTTCTGCACTGCAAAAAGCAAACAGCAAGGGGCAAAAAGAAACGATCATCTATCGTCTGCCGGCAGAGGAAGAATGGGAATGGGCGGCAGGCGGCGGCAAGCGTAAATATCCCTGGGGCGATCCTGAACCCGATGAAACGCGTGCAAATTATGGTCAGAAAGTCGGACAGACCACACCGGTGGGCGCCTATCCAGCCGGAGCCACGCCGGAAGGATTGCAGGACATGGCTGGCAACGTGTGGGAGTGGATGAAGAATCTGTATGGCGAAGGGGCGTATCGGAAGTATGCGCGCGCTCTGCGCGGCGGCTCGTGGAGCTATGCCTCGGAGGATCTGCGTTGCGCGGCTCGCTACATCAGCAATCCCGGCAGTCTATGGGACGTCAACGGTTTTCGGGTTGTCGCCGTCCAGTCCTTTTTTTGATACTCTGACACTCTGACCATCTGAAACTCTGAAAGGCAGGCGAGCGCATGCGAGCCTGCCTCGAAAATTTTTTGGGAATTTACCCATTACCGCCCGGGCGCTCGCAGCGCCCGGGCGGTGGCAAGCCGTTCCCGGACTTTCGCTTGCGACTGCAGGTTAAATGGTGTTATATTTTCCCCACGTGCAGAAAGTCGATGTTCTGGTTTGCTGTGCGTGACGGAATTTACAAATTTGTTTGAGGCGCCTTCGAATCGTTGTTGAAAAATACCCTATCAAAGGTATTGGCGTATGAGAAAAATATCACTCACAGAAAATGCTTTGCCTCTTGAATTTCAAGAAGATCTTGTCAATGTTCGTTCCATCTTGCTTGGCCACGGCGCTAAGAAGATCATTTTGTACGGCTCATTGGCGCGTGGGGATTATCGACCGGATTCAGACATAGATCTCTGTGTCGAAGGCCTTCCCGATCGCAGTTTTTTTCGGGCATTGGCTGAGTGTTTAATGAGTGCTCGTCACCATGTCAGCGTGCTGGATTTCAATAATGCCAGGGGGTATTTACGGGAAAGAATCCTGAATGAAGGGAGGCTCTTGTCTGAGCGGCCATGAACTTCGTAAAGCCGTGCAATTTGGCCTGGAGAACCTTGATGTCATCCATCGACGATTATTAAGCTTCTCTCAGAAAGACATTGAAGAAGAAGTCAAAACCTCGGCTTTGACTTGCGAATGCCAGGGTTATTATCATGCCCTGGAGCATCTTGTTATTAGAATCTTGAAACACCAAAAAACGGAGGTTCCAACCGGCCCGTTTTCACATCGCGATACACTAAAGGTTTTCGAAGCCCTGCTTGCTAATAACGCCATACAATTCGAATCAAGCGCCATTGAGACAATTGAGGACTTGATGGCCTTTCAACATGTTGCTACGAAGATTTACGGCATTTCTCATTAATAATGCCGAGCTGCAGGCACTAATTGACAAAGTTGCAGAGAATCACGCAAATATCAAGCAGTTTTTCGAAAATGTCGCCGCTGCTTTTGACAAGTAAAGCAGGAATTCATTTGACAAAGCCCATGCCCTCCTCTCAACTTCAAACCGAAATCGCCAAGCTGCGCGAGCAACTCAATCATCACGCGTATCGTTACTACGTGCTCGATGATCCCGAGATCACCGATGCCGAGTATGATCGCCTGTTCCGCAGGCTGCAGGAGCATGAGCCATGAAAACCATAGAAGTGCCCAATGTCAACGAGCGCCGACGTATTCCGGCGGCCGCTATCCGGGCGGTAGTGCAGCAGATTGCAGAGAAATTTCAGCCGAACAAGATCATTCTTTTTGGATCATATGCCTATGGCAGGCCGCGGCCGGAAAGCGACGTGGATTTGTTGGTAGTGATGGACACACCCTTGCGCAACGTCGAGCAGGCCATTCAAATCGCGCATGCGATCGATTATCACTTTGGGCTCGATTTATTGGTGCGTCGGCCCGAGCAAATAACCGAGCGCCTGGCATTGGGCGATTTTTTTGTGCAAGAAGTGATGGAAAAAGGCAAGGTACTTTATGAACGCCCTCACCCGGGAGGGGGTCGATAAAGCCGAAGGCGATTTTCGGACGGCAACACGCGAGGCGCGCGTCAGAAAATCCCCCAACTATGATGCGGCTTGCTTTCATTGCCAGCAATGTGTCGAAAAGTATTTGAAAGGATATCTGCAAGAACGAGATCAACGTTTTCGTCCTGTTCATGATCTCATTGAATTGCTGGAGTTGTGTTTGTTGCATGACGGCTCTTTCGAATTGCAGCGCGAACTCTTTGAAAGTTTGAATAAATATGCCGTATCGGTTCGCTATCCTGGCGAATCAGCCACCAAAGATGATGCGCGCAATGCGTTGTCGGCAATGAAAGCCGCGCGGGATTTCATTCGACAAAAGTTAGGCTTATAGACGGGAACGACAACCGAAGAATCCACAAGAACCATGGCCGCAACCCAACCCCAAGCCGAAATCGCCAGGCTGCGCGAGCAGCTAAATTATCACGCGTATCGTTACTACGTGCTCGATGATCCCGAGATCACCGATGCCGAGTATGATCGCCTGTTCCGCAGGCTGCAGGAACTCGAAGCCCAATATCCGGAACTCGTGACGCCGGATTCGCCCACGCAGCGCGTCGGCGCCGCGCCGCTGGAAGAGTTCGAGACCGTAACCCACACCATTCCCATGGTCTCGCTCGACAATGCCTTCGACGACGGCGAAGTGCGCGACTTTGACCAACGTCTGCGCAAGCTGCTCGAACTCGATGAAATCGAATACACGGTAGAGCCGAAACTCGACGGCACGGCGGTTGAGCTGGTGTATGAAAACGGCTTGTTCGTCAGCGGCTCGACGCGCGGGGACGGCTACACCGGCGAGAACATCACGCAAAATCTCAAGACGATCAAATCCATTCCTCTGCGCTTGCGCAGCGACCAGGCGCCGATTCCCGCGCGGCTGGAAGTGCGCGGCGAGGTGTTTTATCCCATCGCCGCATTCAAGAAGCTGAACGAGCAGCGCCTCAAAGCCGGCGAACCGCCCTTCATCAATCCACGCAATTCGGCCTCAGGTTCGTTGCGGCAACTCGATCCCAAGATCACGGCCGAGCGGCCGCTGGACATGTTCGTCTACGGCCTCGGCCAGGTGGTGGGATTCGAGTTCGAATCGCAATGGCAGGCCCTGCAAATGTTCAAGAAATGGGGTTTCAAAGTCAATGATCTGCCCAAACTCTGCCGTGGCGTGGAGGAGGCGTTGCAGCATTATCGCTACATCGGGCAGTTGCGGCCCACGCTGCCGTATGAGATTGACGGCTCGGTGATCAAGGTGAATTCGTTTGCCTTGCAGCGCGCCGCCGGCATGCGCACGCGCAGCCCGCGCTGGGCGATTGCCTACAAATATGAGGCGCAGCAGGAGAGCACACAGATTCTCGACATTCAGGCGCAGGTGGGCCGCACGGGCACGATCACGCCGGTGGCGATCATGCAGCCCATCAAGGTTGGCGGGGTCACGGTGAGTCGCGCCACGCTGCACAACGAAGACGAGATCGAGCGTCTCGATGTGAGAATCAAGGATTGGGTGATTATTCAGCGCGCCGGGGACGTCATTCCGGAAGTCGTCAAAGTCATCAAGGAAAAGCGCCCCAAAAACGCCAGGAGATTCAAATTTCCAACGCGATGCCCGGCGTGCGGCGAGCCGGTAATCCGCCTGGAGGGGGAGGTGGCGCATCGCTGCCAAAACATCAATTGCCCGGCGCAACTGAAGGAAGGTCTTCGCCATTTTGCCTCCAAGCTGGGGATGAACATCGACGGTTTGGGCGAGAAGTTGATCGACCAACTGGTGGATAAAGGGCTTGTGAAAAGCTGCGCAGATTTGTACTTTCTCCAGCCGCAACAGCTCGCCGGCCTCGAGCGCATGGCGGAAAAATCGGCGCAGAACATCATTGCGGCGATCGACAAAAGCCGCGACGTGACGCTCGATCGTTTCATTTATGCGCTGGGCATTCGCCACGTGGGTGAACACATGGCGCGCGTGATGGCAAAAGAATTCGGTTCTTTGGAAGCATTGCAGCAGGCAGACACGGAGCGTTTGCAGCAGATTCATGAAGTCGGCCCGCAAGTGGCGGAAAGCGTTGCGAGTTTTTTCCGCGAAAAGAAAAACCTCGCCACCATCCAACGCCTGCAAAAGGGCGGGGTGAAGATTCGCGCCAGCGCCAGGTCGAAAGCGGTGGATCCCAACTTTGCCGGCAAGACGTTCGTGTTCACCGGCGCACTGGAAAAATTCACGCGCGACGAGGCCGAACGCATGGTGGATGAACGCGGCGGCCGCGCCTCGGGTTCGGTGAGCAAGAAAACCGATTACGTCGTGGCCGGGCCGGGTGCAGGCGCGAAGCTCGACAAAGCGCGGGAGTTGGGGGTGAAAGTCATTTCAGAAGATGATTTCTTGAAAATGATTGGCTGATTCGGATCGCCGGGAACTGGACGCCTCGCTGTTCTCGCCCGCTTTGCCGGCAGGCTGCAACGCCGGGCTTCGGCGCAGCGGCAAGCAACGATCCAGTGAAACGCGGTGTCTGCGCTGGCCATCGGCGATAAAGCATCTCCAGCGCAACGCACCGCAGTCACCGGGCATCGCCGAAAAAAACTCTGGCAGGATGATTTATCGGCAGAATGATTTCACACCGTTTTGCCGGCAAATGATCCCGGCATCAACTTTCAGCGTTTTGCTCCAATTTTGAAAAGTCCATCGCCATACCCGTTGGGATCTTTTGAAAATTCACACGGGTTGCTGTTGCGGCAGGATAAAGCGTTGCCAGACAAAGGGAAGACGGTTTTCGTGCAATCATAGTAGGAGCACCGTAGTTGAGAATCATAACTTAAGCAGACGGAAAGGAGACCCCATGTCTGAGAATCGTGGCTTTTTGAAAGGCCTGCTGGCTGGCGGCCTGATCGGCGCCGCGCTGGCATTGCTTTATGCTCCCAAGAGCGGCCGGGAGACGCGGGAAGACTTGAAGCGCAAATCACGCGAGCTGTATGATGATGCCGATGCCTATTTGGGTGAGATGAAGGAGCGCGCCGCCAGGATCGTTGACGAGGGCAAACAACAGGCGGATTTGCTGCGCCAGCAGGCGGACGCCAAATTGCGCGAAGCCCGCGCCAAGGCGGATCAATTGCTGGCACTGGGCAAACAAAAAGTCAACGCGCTCTCCGGCGAAGCCGAAAGCCGTTTGGCAGACGTGAAGGCGCAGGCGCAGAGCATCATCGACGAGGGCAAGAAGCGCTTCGGCCGCAAAGACAAACCCGGCACCGACACCGGCGCCGCCGGCGAGGAAAATCTGAGTTGAGCGCCCTGCGGGTGCGCCACTCCAAGGCGAGGTTGGCATGGACTTGATTCTGACCGTGAGCGTGGCCACGATTGCGGTTTGTATGATCGGTGTGGCGGTGGCGAGCGTGGCCGCCCTGTTGCGCGTGCGCCGGCTGGTGCAGGAGTTGGAAAAGCTCGCCGAGACCACCCGCCTGCACCTGCCGGCTTTGATGCACGATGTCACGCAAATCAGCGCCGATGTGCGTAGCATTGTCCGAAATGTCGAACGCGAGATGCCCCGCCTGCGCGACGCCGTCAGCGCGATTCGCGACACGGCGCGCAACATCCATGACTTCGAGCGCATGATTCGCCAGCGCGTCGAGCGCCCGCTGCTCGAAGTCTCGGGACTGCTCGGCAGCCTGCTGGGCGGCATCTACAAAGTGGGCAGCAAACTGCTCCGGCGTTCCAGGAGTTGATTTTATCGGCAAGGACAGGACGATGCAAGCCTCCGAGTTGGATCGCCGGTTGCAGATCGTGCGTGAGATCGCGGTCGCAGCCGGCGCAGCGGCGCTGCAGTATTACGATGGCAAAGTCGAAATCGAATGGAAGTCGGCCGGCAATCCCGTGACCGCCGCGGATCATGCCGCAAATGAAATCATTCTGGCTGAACTGCGCCGGCATTTTCCCGGCGAAGCCGTGCTTTCGGAAGAATCGCAAGACGACATGAGCCGGTTGGGCCGTGAGTTGATCTGGGTGGTGGATCCGCTCGACGGCACCAAGGAATTCATCGCGCGCAACGGCGAGTTTTCGATCATGATCGGCATGGTGGCCGCGGGCCGGCCGGCGCTGGGTGTCGTGTATCAACCCGCCACCGCGAAAGTCTATTTCGGCGCGCCGGGGTTGGGCGCCTGGCTCGCCACGCCGGGCGGGATGCAAACGCTGCGCGTCTCCGACCGCAACGACACCACCCGCTGGCGTATGGTGGCCAGCCGCTCGCATTTCGATCCGCGCGTCGAGCGTGTGCGCCAGCGGCTCGGCATTCACGAGATGCGCCATTCCGGCAGCGTGGGTTTGAAATGCGGTTTGATTGCCGCCGGCGAGTGTGAAGTCTACATTCACCCGAGTTCCAAAGTCAACATGTGGGACAGTTGCGGTCCGGCAGCGATTCTCACCGCGGCCGGCGGGATGATGACCGACATGCGCGGAGAGGCGTTGAGCTACTCCGCCGTCGAGGTTCGCCATCGCCAGGGTTTGGTGGCGACCAATGGCCGGCTGCACGACCAGGTGATTGCAGCGATTCAAAGCGAGAATGTCACCACGGATTGAACCACCCGCGCCGCCGCGCGTGCTGGCGGCGGTCAAGGATTTGTTCCTGCGCAGCAAGATCAAGGCAGTGGCGCAGGCCGCTGCAGTCGAGCTGGAAATCTACGGCGAGGTCAGCGGCCTGCTTGCGCGCCTGCCGGAGCAGCCCGCTGTGCTGCTCGTCAATCTCGAGGAGTTGCCCGCCGCTGCCTTGCCGGCGTTGTCGGCCCCGCTGAGCGCCGGCCATCGCGTCATTGGTTTTCTGAGTCACGTGGAAGTCGAACTGGCCCGGGCCGCACGCGCGGCCGGCTGCGTGGTGATGGCGCGCTCCCAATTCTTTGCACGTTTGCCGGAAATTCTCACGGGCCGGTTTCCCGCCGGCGCCACGGCCGCGCCATGAAAGGCGCGCCCACGCAGCTTGTTGCTTGCCCGCCTTCCTCTCCTTCAGTCACTCAGTCAGGGAAAGACGCTGCTTGTTCCGCTTCAGAATGTCATGCCAACCCAGGCTGCCCGACCGCGGCGGCGCACTTGCACCCTGGCGCAGAGCCTCCGCCTGGTGGTTCCTGGCGCTGCTTTGTGTGGGACTGCACGGGGTTGCCCGGGCGCAGGATGACTATCGCATCATCGCCTTTGAGCTGGAGGGCGTGCGCCAGGTTTCAGAAGATGAATTGCGCGAAGCATTGGCCACCAAGGGCCCTTCCTGGCTCAGCCGGCTGTTGCCCGGCGGCGAGGAGCCGCTGTTCAACAGTTACGAATTCCAACTCGATCTGCTGCGTATCCCCAAATTCTACCGCTTGCACGGCTTCTATCGCGCGCAGGTCGTTGATCATCAACTGGCAGCGAATGACCGCCGCCGGGAGATTCGCATTCGGGTGCGCATTGCAGAAAACGAGCCGCTGCATTTGACGCACGTCACGCTGGTGCCGAAAGACTCCAGCAATCTCACCCATCTCTGGCCCAGCCTGGCGCGGGAACTGGATTTGAAGCCCGGCGATCACGTTAACGAAGCCAAAGTGCGGCTCGCGCGCCAGGCGTTGTTCAATCGCTTCGCCGAGCAAGGTTATCCTTTTGCGGCCATCGAACCGGAACTGGTGCTGTCTTCGGATGAACGCACGGCCAGGTTGATTTTTCATATTGATCCCGGCCGCTGGCAGCGCTTCGGCGCGGTGCAGATCGAGGGTCTGCACTTCTATCCCGGCCGCGTGGTGCGCAAGGAACTCACGTTCAAGGAGGGCGAGCGCTTCAATCAGCGCAAGCTCATGGAATCGCAGCAGCGCATTTACTTGCTGGAATTGTTCCAGTCCGTGCAAATCCGCGCGCTGCCGGTGGCCGACAGCCAGGAGGTTTTGCCGGTCGGGATTCGTGTGAAGGAAGCGCCACGCCGCACGCTCAAGCTGGGCGCGGGGTGGGGCACGGAAGACAAGCTGCGCGCCACGGTGAACTGGCGGCGCCGGAATTTTCTCGGCGACGCGCGCCGGCTGCAGGCGGAAGTGAAACATTCCGACCTCGAACCCCTGCGCGTGCAGATCACGTTGTTTCAGCCGCACGTGCCGGATGCGCCCACTTCGCTGCAGCTCAGCCCCTACTTTTGGCGGCAACGCGAGCGCTCGCAAGGCCGCACGGTTTTCAGCCTGCGGCTGCTGGGCTCGGAGTTTCTGGTGCAGCGCCGGCTGGGCGCATTCAGCAGCGGCTACCTGCGCTATCGCTCCGAGCGGGCCGAAATCGAAAGCGCCCGGGGAATCACCTCGCGCAACGGCCGTTCCGCGTTGACGCTGGGTCTGTCGCGCAACAACAGCGAGCCTTTGTTTTCGCCGAAACGCGGCTCGTTCCGCTCGCTCGAAATCCGCTGGGGCAACCTCTTCTTCGATCGCACACCCTACTGGCGTGCCACGCTCGATCTGCGCCGCTATCTGCCGCTCGCCGGGGGAACCGTCCTGGCGCTGCATGGTGTGATCGGCAGCCTGCATCTGCCGGCCACCCTGAAAGAGGCCGACGTGCCCGATGAGCTTTACTATGCCGGCGGCAGCTCCTCGGTGCGCGGCTGGCGGCGCCTGGAACTCGGGCCGCGCACCGCGAACGGAATCGTGGCGGGCGGCCGCAGTCTGATTGAGGGCAGCGCCGAGCTGCGTTTGCAGGTGTGGAAAGACTGGGGCCTGGTCGGGTTCCTGGATGCCGGCAATGTCAAGCGCGCCAGCGCAACTTTTCCCCTGAATGAGCTGCACTACGCCGGCGGCTGGGGCGTGCGTTACAACACCCCGATTGGGACGGGCCGCCTCGACTTCGCCTGGAAGCTGAACAAGCAGCGCTTCGATGAAAAGCGTTTTGAATTTCATTTGAGCGTCGGCCAGGCGTTTTGAGAGGAGTCAAATTTCCAGCGAAGTGCCTTGCCCGCTCTGTCGCACTGCAGGCCTCTTCCCGGGTGCCGGAATGACCCCCATTGAAGATGAAAGCCTGTGCCCGGGAAGATTCCGGCAGAATGACAGGAAGCGGGGCGCTTTATCCCACCGGCACATGCTGCAAGATGCCGGGCAGTTTGCCGGGCGTGGAAAAAGAGCCCTGCGGGACGACACCACGATGACGCCGGGATGAAATGAAAAGACTCTTGAAAATCCTGCTTGGGCTGCTGGGCCTGCTGCTGCTGCTCGCCGTCGCTGCGGCTGCGTTCACCCAAACCCAGCGCTTTCGCGACTGGCTGCGCGACCAGCTCGTCGAGCTGTCCCGCCAAAAGCTGAATGGCCGCCTGACCCTGGGACGCCTCGAGGGCAACCTGATCTCGCATTTCGAGATTTTTGATGTGGTGATCGAGCGTGATGGCGAAACCGTGCTGCGCGTACCCAGAATCGAATTCGGCTTTTCCGCCGCCGAGCTGTGGGACCGCCGGGTTTTGATCAATCAACTCATCATCGAGCGGCCGGCGGTTTTTGTGCGGCAGCGGCCCGACAGCAGTTGGAACGTGCAGGATTTGATCGTCACCGACACCACCGCGATTTGGCCGGTGGTGCTGCCGGTCATTCGGATTCGCGAAGCCGCGCTGACTGTGGTGCCGCTGGACACCGCCAGCTTCTTCTTTCACCGCCGCGTGCAGAAGCTCAATGCCGGTTTGCTGGTGGAATACCGCAGCGAGCAGACCGTCGTGGAGGTGCGCGACCTCGCCTTTGAACTCAGTAATTTTCCGCTCGCCGTGCACAGTCTGCAGGCGCATCTCGTGCAGACCGCCGAGTCGATTCGGATTGATCCTCTTCGTCTTGCCGTGGGCGGTTCGAAGCTGACGGGCAATCTCTGGGTGCGCGATTTTGCCCGGCCGCGCTATCGCGTACAGCTCGCCGCCGCGCCGCTGCAAATGGAAGATGCCCGTGCTTTCGTGCCGGCCCTGCCGGCCAGCGGGCCGGTTGACTTGCGGCTGAATGTCGTGGGCAGCCGCGACAGCGTGCTCGCTGATCTTGATTTCAAACAGGAAGCCGGTGAAGGCCGATTGGTGGCTTATGCCCGCCGCGATTCTGCGCGCGTTCCCTTCGCGCTCTCCGCGGATCTGCGCCATGCCGATCTCGCCAGGCTGCTGCCCGGCCGCGGCCCACGTTCCGATCTCAATCTTTCCCTGCGCCTGCACGGCGACCGGCTGAGTCGCGACAGCCTGAATGCGAGTCTGGTGCTCCACGCCGATTCCTCGCGCCTGGGCGATCATCTCATTTCCACCCTCAGCCTGGAGGGCACGGCGCGTGACGGGCAGGCGGAGGCCAATCTGTTCATTCAAACCCCGGTGGGTGAAGTCAGTGGGCGGGGCCGCCTGGAAGACTGGGCCGGCGCCCAACGTTTTGCTGTGCACCTGGCGGCGCAACGGCTGAATCTGGCGGCCTTCACCTTTGACACCACGCTGGTGTCGGATTTGAATTTCACCGCGAGCTTGCAGGGCGCGCGGTTGAATCTCGATTCGCTCAGCGCCAGCGGCACGCTTACGCTGTCGCCCTCGCAGATTGTCGGCATCGACCTCGCCGCGGCCACCGCCCACTTTCAAAGCCGCGCCGGCGAAATGGTGCTGGACACGTTGCGGCTGCAAACGGAAACCGGCCACTTCGAGGTGGAGGGCAGGTTCAATCGCCGCCGCATTCATCTGCTGCATTTCGTGGCCAGGCCGGCCGGACTGGAGTTGGTGCGCCGTTTTCTGGACGCGGATACCCTGCGCGCTCACGGTGTGATCGGCGGCACGGTGCAGGGCCGCTTTGATTCCTTGCTGGTGAATGGCGGTTTTCGTCTGGCGCAGGTGCAGTTCAACACCATTGCCGCAAAATCGCTCACCGGTGAATTCAACTTTGCGCCGGCTGGCGGCGGCGGCGCGGTGCAAGCCACCGGCCGCGCATTGCGTCTGGCAACGGCGGCGCTGGATTCGGCGAAACTCAGCGCTTCCTTTGATGCGCGCGCCACCGATTTTGCCGCCGAGGTGTGGTACGATCCCGCCAGCAGTGGCGTGCTCAGCGGCCGTTATGTTTTCGGCGACACCGCGCGGCTGGTGGTGCGGCAGGCGCAAATCGACTTTCATGACCGCACCTGGGAGGCCAGCGGCGACAGCATGTGGATCGATCTTGCGCCCCAGACGTTTTTCTTTCACAATCTCGCGTTGCGTTCCGGGCCGGAACACTTCGTGCTCGCCGGCCGGTTGAGCCTCGCCGGCGCAGAGAGCCTGCGCGTGAGCCTGTCGAATTTGAATCTCTCGCGCTACGCCAAACTGTTTGGCAGCGACGACGACGTGCACGGCATGCTGGACATTGAGACGCTGGTTAGCGGCACCGCGCAGGCACCCCGCCTGGACGGCCACTTCCTGATCAACAACGGCCGGATTTCGGAATTCACCTATCAGAGCTGGGCCGGCACCTTTGATTATCAGGATGAAAAATTGCAGTGGACTTTCGGGCTGCAGCAACGCAGCGCGGATTCACTCACCGGCGAGGGCTTTGTGCCCCTGCGCCTGGCGCTGGATGGCTCGCCGGTGCAATTCTTCCGCGACCGGCCCCTGCGCCTGCAAGCCGATGCGCAAAAGCTGGATCTTTCCTTTTTGCAGGCTTTCACCCGCACGGTGCAGAACGTGCGCGGCACACTGGCCTGCGACGTCGAGATCCTGGGATCGTTTGCGCAAATGCGGCCCGGCGGCACGATTCGCGTTTTCGACGGCACCTTCCGGCTGCCGCAGAATCGCACCGCCTATCACGATCTGCGTTTGACCATGAGCCTGCAGCCGGAGCTGGTTGACCTGCCCTTTTTCGAGGTGATGAGTGACAAGGGAAAACTCAACGCCAGCGGCACGCTGCGGCTGAATGAGCACGGCGGGATCGCCAGCATCGCCGGGTTTGTGCGCGCGCGCGATTTTCCGCTCGCCAACACCCGCGAGCTGGAGCTGCGCATCGACAGCGACACCACCCGTTTCCACGGCGATGCCAACGGCCTGCGCTACGCCGGCGCCGTGACGATCGACCGCGCCATCTACTATCTGCGCGGCATTCAGAGCGGCCGCGTTTTGCAGATCGACGCAGCGGAATTGCAGCCGCAGCAGCCGGCGCCGCCGGCGAAGGCCGACAACGGCGCCTGGGCACGGCTGCTCGAGAAGATTCACGGGGAACTGAAGATTCGCATGCCGCGCAACACCTGGGTACGCGGTCCCGGCATCAATCTCGAACTCAACGGCGAGCTGGATTTGGTGCAGGAAGGCGGCGAGTACTTGCTCTACGGCGCCATTGACATCGTGCGCGGAACCTATGAGCTGTACGGCAAGAAATTCACCGTGCGCAACGGCAAGCTGATCTTTCAAGGCGATTACACCACCGCCGTGCAAATCGACCTGCTGGCGTCCTACGTTTTTCGCCAGGGCAAGGAAAAGCACGAGATGTTCGTCAAAATCACCGGCGCCCTCGCCAATCCCCAAATCGCGTTCTCGCTCGATAATGATGACAAAGCCATTGAGCAAAAGGATGCGATATCGTACATTCTGTTCAACGTGCCGGCGCAAGGCGCCGGCATTGACCTGACCAGTACCGCCAGCGGCGTGGTCTCCGGGCTGGTGTCGCAGCAATTGTCCAAATCGCTGGGGGAAAGCCTGAAGCTGGACGTCATCGAATTCGGCAGCGGCGAGGAATTGACGCCCGGCTCGGTGCTGGTGGGGAAGTATCTCACCAACGAGTTGTTCGTGAGCGTGAGCCAGGATTTCAGCTCGTTCAATTCCGCCGAGGCCTTGCGCGTGACTTTGGAGCTGGAAGTGCTGCGGCAATTTTTCCTGCAGGCCACGCGCGGCGGCAAGGACGAGAAGGACACCGGCTTCGACGTAATCTGGAAAAAGGAATGGTGATGAAGCGGATTGGGATTTTACTCCTGCCGCTGGCTGGATGCGTGACCATGCTGCACGTGCAGGACGTCATCGGGCTGCCGCCGCCTGCAAATGTGCAGAGCCGGCGCGCGGGCCAGAGCGTGACGATCTCCTGGCAGGCCGGCGAGGAAGTCCGTGCGCCAAACTTCAGCGGCTACTTGTTGTATGTGTCCTCGCGCAGCATGGCCGGCATCCCGCTGGCCGAGCTGCCCGTGCCCATCGTGATCGGCCGGGACTTCACAGCGCACACGTTTACAATCGGCGATTCGCTCCCGCTTTTCGTGCAAGTGCGCAGCCGGGCCGGGCGTAACCATCTCAGTCTGCCCTCGCTGCCCGAGCTGGTGATCAAACCCGCGACTCCCTGAACTGAGCCGGAGAGCCGCAGCGCGCACGATTGGCTTGACAAAGTCTCGCCCCGGGAAGATCACCGCGGCCTCACGGCGTTCGCGGCGTAAGATTCCAGCATTCGCTGCGGCAAACCCAAGACTGGCTGACCAGATTTCCTGCTGATTGAAACAGCCAAACCGATACCAACCTTTTCCACCGGTTGGGCTGTTTCAATCAGTTGGCGATTTTCTTTGCGTCCAGATTGATCCACGACGGCGTGAGTTTTCCAACGTACTATTTTCGAGTTGTCATTCTCTCAGAACCTTCCCCGGCACCGGGGACAACCTCAAATCGAAAAACGGCATGTTCGTTGATTCCGCAAAAATCTACGTCGAAGCCGGCCGCGGCGGCAGCGGCTGCGTGAGTTTCCGGCGTGAAAAGTTCGTGCCCAAAGGCGGCCCGGACGGCGGCGACGGCGGCGCGGGCGGCAACATCATTCTGGAAGTCGATAAAGACATGCGCACCCTGCTGGATTTCCAGATTCGCCGGCATTTCCGCGCGGAGCGCGGCGAGCATGGCAAAGGTGCCAACAAAACCGGCCGCAGCGGCAGGGACGTGACGATTCGCGTGCCGCCTGGAACCGTGGTGCGCCATGCCGAGAGCGGTGAAGTGCTCGCCGACATGGTGCGTGCCGGCGAACGGCTGGTGGTGGCGCGCGGCGGCCGCGGTGGCTGGGGCAATGCCCGCTATGTCTCTGCGACGCATCAATCACCGCGCGAATGGGAACCGGGCGAGCTGGGCGAAAGCCTGTGGCTCACCCTGGAGCTAAAGCTGCTGGCAGAGGTGGGCCTGGTGGGGCTGCCCAATGCGGGCAAATCCACCCTGCTTTCACGTATCTCGGCGGCACGCCCGAAGATCGCGGACTATCCCTTCACCACCTTGACACCGAATTTGGGAGTGGTGCGCTATCGCGAGCAGCAGAGCTTTGTGGTGGCGGACATTCCCGGCCTGATCGCCGGCGCGCATCAGGGCAAAGGTCTCGGCATCGAGTTTCTGCGCCACATCGAGCGCACGCGCGTGCTGGTGATTTTGATCGAAGCCATCGCCGAGGACATGAAATCAACCTATGAAACGCTGCTGGCGGAGTTGGCAGGGTACGATCGCGCCCTGCTCGACAAGCCGCGTCTCATCGCGGTCACGAAGATCGATCTTGCGCCGCAGGAAAATCCCGGCGAGGCGTTCTTGCAGCAATTGCCTTTTCCCTGCTGCCGCATTTCAGCCGTGACGGGCGCAGGCTTGCCGGAGTTGCTCGACTTGATGTGGGCCGCCATGCAACCGCCGCCGGCGAGCGGGCCAGCGGCGGATTGAACGGCCGGTGCTCGTCATGCCGGAGCCGTTTCTCAGGAGTTCGCCCAGGACACGCGACCGCTTCCGGCCTGGGAGTATCCAACACAGTTGCCGAGGTTGAACGACCATTATTGCAGCGACACAACCGGGGGTCATGGTGGAAACACAGGAACTCGAGGCACTCATCCAGTTGCTTGCCGTGCCTGGCATCGGCCCGGCGCGGGTGCGCGCGCTGGTCGGCCATTTCAGATCCGGCTCGGCGGTGTTGCAGGCCACGCAGCACGAGCTGTGTCAAGTTCCGGGCATCGATCAGACGCTGGCGCAAAACCTGCTGGAGTCGCGCAACGCCGCGTTCGCGCGGCGGCAGCTCGCCCTCATGGCGCACCGCCAGTGCACAATCGTGACCTTTTGGGATGACGAATACCCTGCCCGGCTGAAGCACCTCAGTGATGCGCCGGTGCTGTTGCACCTGCAGGGATCGCTGCGGTCGGTGGCGCGCAATGCTGTTGCCATTGTGGGCACGCGCTCGCCCACGGCCTACGGCAAACTGGTCACCGAAAAAATCGTCGCCGGCCTGGTGGCCAGGGGGGTCACCATCGTAAGCGGTTTGGCGCGCGGCATCGATACCATCGCGCATCGCACTGTGCTGCAAAATGGCGGGCGCACGGTGGCGGTGTTGGGATCGGGTTTGGACGTTGTTTATCCTGCCGAGAATCGTGACCTGCTGGAGGGAATCGCGGGCAGCGGCGCAGCGATTTCGGAATTCCCCTTCGGCACCAAGCCAGATGCCGTCAATTTCCCGCGGCGCAATCGCATCATCAGCGGATTGTCGCTGGGCGTGGTTGTGATCGAAGCCGGCCGCGAAAGTGGCGCTTTGATCACTGCCAATTTTGCGCTGGAGCAGGGCCGCGAAGTCTTCGCGCTGCCGGGCAACATCTTCAGTGCCAAGAGCGCCGGGCCGCATCAACTCATTCGCGAGGGCGCGCGGCTGGTCGAAAGCGCCGATGAGATTGTGGAAGAGTTGCAGGGCCAGCTCGATTTGTTCACGGACGCCGCAGATGAACAAGCGTTGCCGCCGGATTTGCAGGAGTCTGACGCGGCAGTTTTCAATCTGCTCTCGCATGAGCCGCTTCACATCGATATTTTAACAAGAAAGTTGGCTCTGCCTTCTGCGCAAGTGATGGCGATTTTGCTAGATTTAGAATTGCGCGGCCTCATCAAACAACTGCCGGGCAAATTTTTTGTCAGAGCGTGAGAGACAGACACGACCGAATGGCAGAACGTGCCATTTGAGCCTTGTTTGGAGCCAGAAAGCTGTTGACTTTTAGGCTCGGATTTTCTATGTTCGAGCCTTTCTTGGACTGCTGAGCGGAGGAATAATCAACGATGAGAGCGAGTTCTGTGGGGAATGGGCAGGGGATGATCCGGCTCGTTTTTCATCCTTCCTTTGACCGGCCTGCAATCGAAACGATGCACGCGAGAGCTGGCAGGCGGTAAACGACATGAGAAGTGCCATGAAGAAAAAACGCCAGCGTCTCATTTCCGTTTTGCTCATTCCGGACGACAATGCCGAGCCGTACAGTTTTCGCCTGAGCTGGACGAAGGCCAAGGTCATCATGGCGGTGGCCGCCGTGCTCGTGTTGCACATGATTCTCGGTGTCGTCGGCTACGTTCAATACGCCAAAGTCAGCCGTGAAAATAGCGAGCTGGAGCGCTCGAATACGCGCCTGCTCGAGGACAATAAGCGGGTTTATCGGCTTTCCGCGCAGCTCGAAGCCATGGACCGCGATCAGGGCAAAATCATGAGCCTGCTCGGCGTGGACAATCACAAGAGCAGCCGGGCCACCCTGAACGCCTCATTGCTGCCAAATCTGGCGGCGGCCACCGAGTCCGCGCCTGAGGCCGAGATCCCCGAGCCTGCGGCTACCGTCGGCGCGGTCGAGACCGATGCCAAGGGCAGCGGCCGCTTGCTCCTGGCGGATGCCAGGGAAAGCAACAGGTTCCCGGCCAATCTGCCGACCCTGCTGCCAGTCCAGGGATTCCTGAGCGAGGAGTTTTCGCGCGATGTCAAAATGCCCTGGCAGACGCATGCCGGCATCGACATTGCAGGCAAGCGCGGCTCGGTGGTGGTGGCATCCGGGGGCGGTTACGTCGTCTTCGCCGGCTGGCACAATGACCTCGGCAATCTCGTGATCATTCACCACGGCGGCGACTTGTTCTCCTATTACGGCCACAACGACCGCCTGCTGGTGCGCGAGAAGAGCCTGGTGAAACGCGGTGACCCCATTGCGCTGCTCGGCAGCACCGGCCGCAGTTCGGGGCCCCATCTGCATTTCGAAATCTCGCAGGGCGGAAAATCAGTGGATCCGCGGGAATTCCTCCTGACGCTTCGGTCGGGCTCCCTGCAATAAACAGTCTTGATTCTTTCAACACGAGGCAATGATGTTGGGAAAAAAGGAAATGGAAGATTTCGACAAAGGCGGAGACCTCAATACCATCATTGGCAAAGGCTCCATTGTGGAAGGCTCGATCAAGGTGCAGAGCAGTCTGCGCATTGACGGCCGGGTGAAGGGTGACATCACCGCGACGGACTCTCTGGTGATCGGCAAAGACGGAGAAGTGGAAGGCGAAATCCGCGTGAAAAACGCGATCATCGGCGGCCGCATCAAGGGCAAAGTCTTCGCCAGCGGCAAAGTGGTGCTGGAGGCAAAATCCTCCTTCAATGGCGAAGTCAAAGCCTCCAAGCTGGTCATCGATGAGGGCGCCATTTTTGACGGCGTCTGCTCGATGAGCGAGGATGCCAAAGTGCTGGCCCTGCCCGAAGGTCCCGATGGCCGGCCGCGCATGGCCTCGCCCAACCGGCCGGGCCGCCCGGAGATGAATGTCGCCCATCCGTGAGGCGCGCACATCATGTCCAAGCCAGACCCTGGTGAGTGGTTGAAAAGCCTGCCCGGGGTCGTTGCCTATCTCGATCTCGGGTTGCGCTTCGCCGTGTCCGCCGTGCTGTTTGCATTGCTCGGGTATTGGGTGGATACGAAGCTGTCGAGTTCGCCGATCGGGCTGATCGCCGGCGTGCTGTTTGGCGCGGTTGCCGGCTTCATCAATCTTTATCACAATGTCATGCGGCTGACCCGTCAGGAATCTGCGGAGTCACGCAAGGCCAACCAGAACCGATCCCAAACCGCCAGGTGAGAGATCTTGAGCGACACAGCGCTTGCCTTGTTACTCCCGGCCGTGGCGGCCGAATCCTCCGCCTCCCAGAGTTTTGGGTACGGCCTGGCGATCAGCGCCGGCATGGCGGTCGTCGGTTTTCTGGCGTTGCGCTGGGCCAGCACCCGGTCGCATAGAGTCTTCGTGAGTGTGCTCTTTGGCGGCCTGCTGTTTCGGATCATCGTCGTGGGCGTGGCGCTGTTCGTGGTGTGGAAATTTTCGAGCCTGGACCTCACCATCTTCGCCGCTTCCCTGGTGGGCACGTATCTGATCTTGCAATTCACTGAGACGCTGATTCTGCAGAGACATTTCAAACGCATTAAATCGATCAGGAATTCATGACGCCGCTGCTGATTGGCTGGTTTCTCGCACTGTTCACCTTCGCAGGCGACACCCCGCAGGAACACCCCTCTCCCCATCCTTCGCCGGCGGCCGGGACGGCAGCGCCGCAGGAGGCGCATCATCCCCCCGAGGAAAGCATCGGCAGTTTCATCCTTCATCACATCAGCGATGCCAACAAGCTGGACTTCCATCCCTTCGGCGAAGTCCACCTGCCCCAGTTCGAGCTTTTCGGAATCGATTTTTCCATTACCAAGCATGTGGTGATGATGATGGTTGCCGCGGTGTTCCTGCTCATTGTGCTGGCCATCGCCGCGCGGCGCAACCGTCCGGGGACAGTACCCACCGGCTGGGCCGCGGCGGTGGATGCGGTGGTGGAATTCATCTACAAGGAAATCGCCATTCCCAACATGGGCGAGAAGGCCGCCGCGATCTTTGTGCCCTATCTCTGCACCGCATTTTTCTTCATCCTGACCTGCAATCTCCTGGGCTTGGTTCCCTTTGCGGCAACCGCCACCGGCAACGTGAGCGTGACCGCCGCCCTGGCCGCGCTGACTTTCGTGCTCACCCAGTTCGCCAGCATCCGTGCGCATGGGGTGCTGGGTTATCTCAAGCATCTCACCGGCGGTGTGCATCCCGCGATGTGGATCGTCATGATCCCGGTGGAGTTTCTCGGCCTGTTCACCAAGCCCTTCGCCCTGTGCATTCGTCTGTTCGCCAACATGACCGCCGGTCACGTCGTCATACTCGCGCTCATCAATCTGATCTTCATCTTCAGCAAGAACGGCGCGAATCCGGCGGCGGGCTACGGCATTGCGCCGGTGTCGGTGGCGTTCAGCCTGTTCGTTTATCTTCTGGAAATTCTGGTTGCCTTCCTGCAGGCTTACATTTTTACCCTGTTGTCCGCTCTTTTCATCGGTTTCGCGGCGGCTCATGCCGAGCCGCATGAGGAGGAAGCCCATCCCGCCGAGCCGGCGCACTGAGCGCGTAACCGCGCGCCGGCCTCCTCCTGGGTCGTTCCGTTTCTTTCCGGAAGGGCAGGGATCGCCGTTGCGCTGCGGCGCAGGCAGCAATACGTGTTGGACCATCGGCTTTTCTGCATTGTCAAAAATAAACTCATTCCTGGTTTTCAACTCTGACGGAGGAATTCGCAATGGGTGAATTCGGCATGGCACACTTGGCCGCCGGTATTGGCGCCGGCATCGTGGCAATGAGCGCGGGCTTCGGCATCGGCAAGATCGCGAGCGCCGCGATGGAGGCGATTGGCCGGCAACCCGAAGCTGCCGGTGACGTGCGCGGCTCGATGATCATTGCCGCGGCGCTGATCGAAGGCGTGGCGCTGTTCGGCGAAGTGATTTGCTTTTTGCTGGCCGGCAAGTAAGCGGTCCGTTGTCCGGCCATTCCGCTTGTTCGGTTGCTCATCGTTCAACTTTTCAGATGAGGCATGTTAGAACTGCACACCGGTCTCATAGCGTGGACGGTCATCATCTTTGTGCTGCTGCTGCTGCTGCTGCGCAAGCTCGCGTGGAAACCGATCGTCGCGGCCATTGATGAACGGACCCGCAAGATTCGGGAATCGCTCGAGCGCGCCGAACAGGCGCAGCAAAACGCGGAGCGCATGCGGCGTGAATATGACCAAATGATGGCGAAGGCGCGCCAGGAGGCGCAGGATGTGATCGCGAAGAGCCGCAAAACCGCGGAAGCCACCCGCGATGAAATCGTGCTCAAGGCGCAAACCGAAGCGGAGGCCCTGCTGCAGCGCGCCAAACGCGACATCGGTCTGGAGCGGGAAAAGGCGCTGGAGGAAATCAAGCGTACCGCCGGCGAGCTGTCGGTGGCCATCGCCGCCAAGATCATCGGGAAATCGCTCAGCTCCAAGGATCACCAGGATCTCATCCGCCAGGCGCTGAAAGAGATTCAACCGCTGGTCGGCGAACCGAATTGAAACCGTTCGCGGCATGCCGCCCGCCGGCCCGCGAACCCAAACTTGAAATCGTGCACGGGCACCAGTGACGGTCAGCCTATGAAAGAGGGTATCCTCGCGCAGCGTTATGCGCGCGCGCTGTTTGCCGTGGCGCTGGAGCGCCAGCAGCTCGAGGCCATTCGCCGCGAGTTGCATGGCGTCGTTGCCGCGATCGAAGAAAACCGCGAGCTGGACGTGTTTCTGCGCTCCCCGGAAAACAGCCGCGCGGAGAAACGCCACGCGCTCACGCGCGTGTTGCAGGGGCAATGCTCCCCGATCGTGCTCAACTTCCTGATCCTGCTGGTGGACAAGGGCAGGATCGGCATGTATCGCGAGATCCATCAGGCCTGGCAGCGGCTCTATGACAAGCATCATCGCAAGCTGCGGGCGCTGGCGATCTCCGCGGTGCCCATGGGCAAGCCCGAGCTGGAAGCCCTGCAGGCGGATCTCACCAAAACCTTGAAGATGCAGCTCGAGATCGAAAACCGCGTCGATCCCGGCATTCTCGGCGGCGTGATTCTCGATTTGGACGGCAAGATTCTCGACGGCTCGGTGCGGTTGCAGTTGCAGCGCTTGCGCGAAGCGATTCACCGCCAGCGCAACTGAGGCCGGCGCCGCGGTCGCGAAGCCGGAATTGCGCCCATCGCTTCCCGCGCCCGCCGCCCGCCGCGAACGAAAGCCACTTCCTGGAGACTGGAGTTCATGGAAATTCGTCCCGATGAAATCACTTCGATTCTGAAAAAGCAGATCGAAGGTTTTGAAAGAAAGGTCGACATCGCCGAAGTCGGCGAAGTCATTCAGGTGGGTGACGGCATCGCCCGCGTCTACGGCCTGGAAAATGTCCAGGCCAGCGAGCTGGTCGAATTCCCCAACGGCGTGATGGGCATGGCGCTCAACCTGGAAGAAGACAACGTGGGGGTGGTGCTGTTTGGCCGCGACACTGAAATCCGGGAAGGCGATCCCGTCAAGCGCACCGGCCGCGTCATGGACGTGCCGGTCGGCATGGAGCTGCTCGGCCGGGTGGTGGACCCGCTCGGCAATCCGCGCGACGGCAAAGGCCCGGTGAACACACGCACGCGCGGCTTGCTCGAACGCAAGGCGCTGGGCGTGGTGCAGCGCCAGCCGGTGAAAGAGCCGCTGCAAACCGGCTTGAAGGCCATCGACGCCATGATTCCCATCGGCCGCGGCCAGCGCGAGTTGATCATCGGCGACCGCGGCACCGGCAAAACCGCGGTGGCGGTGGACACCATCATCAATCAAAAAGGCGGGGACGTCAAGTGCATCTATGTCGCCATCGGCCAGAAAGGCTCGTCGGTGGCGCGCGTCGTCAAGACTTTGGAGGACGCCGGCGCGATGGATTATTCCATCGTGGTGGCCGCCAATGCCAGCGATCCGGCGCCGCTGCAATTCATCGCGCCCTACGCCGGCGCGGCCATGGGCGAATATTTCCGCGACAACGGCATGCACTGCCTGGTGGTGTACGACGATCTTTCCAAACACGCCTGGGCTTACCGCCAGGTTTCGCTGCTGCTGCGCCGGCCGCCGGGCCGCGAAGCCTATCCCGGTGACGTTTTCTATCTGCATTCGCGGCTGCTCGAGCGCGCCTCCAAACTCACCGATGACATGAACGCCCTGCGGCACCATGGCGTCACCAAGGGCGGTGGCTCGCTCACCGCGCTGCCGATCATCGAAACCCAGGCGGGTGACGTGTCCGGCTACATTCCCACCAATGTCATTTCGATCACCGACGGCCAGATTTTTTTGGAAGCCGATTTGTTTTATGCCGGCGTGCGGCCGGCCATCAATGTCGGCATTTCGGTGAGCCGCGTCGGCGGCAACGCCCAGATCAAGGCCATGAAGCAGGTCGCCGGCCGCTTGCGCCTCGACCTGGCGCAATACCGCGAGCTGGCCGCGTTCGCCAAGTTCGGCTCCGATCTCGACAAGGTCACGCAACAGCAATTGGCGCGCGGCGCCCGCATGGTGGAGCTGTTGAAGCAGGGCCAGTATCAGCCGCTGCCGGTCGAGAAGCAGGTTGCCATCATTTTCGTCGGTGCCAACGGCCTGCTGGACAGCCTGCCGGTGGATCAGATTCAACGCTTCGAAGCGGAGTATCTGAGCTATTTGGAAGCGAGTCATCCGGCCATCCTCGAGACGTTGCGCACCAAAAAGGCAATCGACGATGAGTTGCGCGACCAGATGCTCGCGGCTGCCAATGAGTTCCTGAAACTATTCGGCGGCAAGGCATAAATGGCGACTCTTCGTGACATCAAGCGCCGGATTGCCAGCGTCCGGAGCACGCAGCAAATCACCAAGGCGATGAAGCTGGTGGCGGCCGCCAAGCTGCGGCGCGCGCAAGAGCGCATGTTGAAAGCGCGGCCCTATGCCCACAGTCTCGACGAAATGCTGGGCCACGTCAGCGCCAAAGTCGATCCGAGCTGGCATCCGTTGCTGGCGGTGCGGGAACCGAAGCACCTCGCCTTCGTGGTGGTCACCGGCGACCGCGGCCTGGCCGGCAGCTTCAACGCCAACATCATTCGGCGCGCCACCAGCGAGTTTCAGGCGGTACAGCAGCCGGGCGTCGAAGCCGCGCTCATCTGCGCCGGCAGGAAAGGCTACGAACACTTCAATCGCCGCGGTTATCCCATCCTGGCAAATTTCACCGGCTTCTTCAACAATCTCGATTTCGTGCATGCGCAGGCCCTCGGCCGTCTGATTCAAGAGCAGTATCTCGCCGGGAGCCTGGACCGCATCTATCTCGTCTACAATGAATTCAAATCGGTGATCCAGCAGAAGCTGGTGGTGCAGCAGCTTCTGCCGATCGTGCCGCGGCCGCCCCGGGATGAAAAGTACCCGACTGATTTCGTGTTCGAGCCTGCGCCGGTGAAGATTCTGGATACGCTCTGCCGCAAGTACATCAACATTACCGTCTGGCAGGCCTTGCTGGAATCCTATGCGGCGGAATTGGGCGCGCGCATGGCCGCCATGGATGCCGCCACCGACAATGCCAAGGAAATCATCGCGCAATTGACGCTGCATTACAACAAGGCGCGGCAGGCCGCGATCACCAAGGAGCTGCTGGAGATCGTGGGCGGCGCAGAAGCCCTGACCAAGTAGTGGCGTGCAACCCGCCGGCAAACGCGGGGCACGGCCAACGGAGCGGCGATATCAAACTCTCGTTTTAGAAAGGTGACGACCTGATGAGTGAAGGCAAAGTGGTTCAAGTCATCGGCGCAGTGGTGGACGTGGCTTTCGAAGACGCCGAGATTCCTGCCATTCTGACCGCTTTGGAAGTTGTCCAGAATCATACCGGCGGCAGCCGGCTGGTGCTGGAGGTGCAACAACACCTCGGCGAAAACACCGTGCGCTGCGTCGCCATGGATTCCACCGACGGCCTGGTGCGCGGCATGAAGGTGAAGAACACCGGCCAGCCGATCACCATGCCGGTGGGCACCGGCACCCTCGGCCGGCTGCTGAACGTCATCGGCGAACCCATTGACGAGAAGGGTCCGATTCAGGCGGAACGCTACCTGCCGATTCACCGCCCCGCGCCGGCTTTGGAAGACTTGGATCCGCGCTCGGAAATTCTGGAAACCGGCATCAAGGTCATCGATTTGCTCGAGCCCTATTCCAAGGGCGGCAAGACCGGCTTGTTCGGCGGCGCGGGCGTGGGCAAGACCGTGTTGATTCAGGAGCTGATCCGCAACATCGCCACTGAGCACGGCGGTTATTCGGTGTTCAGCGGCGTGGGCGAGCGTACGCGCGAAGGCAACGACCTGCTTTTGGAAATGACACACTCCGGCGTGATTTCCAAGACCAGCATGGTGTTCGGCCAAATGAACGAGCCGCCGGGCGCACGCGCGCGCGTCGGCCTCTCGGCTCTGACCATTGCCGAGTACTTCCGTGATTTCGAAGGCAAGGACGTGCTGCTGTTCATCGACAACATTTTCCGCTTCACCCAGGCCGGCTCGGAAGTGTCGGCGCTGCTCGGCCGCATGCCCTCGGCGGTGGGTTACCAACCGACGCTCTCCACCGAAATGGGCGCGCTGCAGGAGCGCATCACCTCCACGCGCAAAGGCTCGGTGACTTCGGTGCAGGCCATCTACGTGCCCGCCGATGATTTGACCGATCCGGCGCCGGCCACCACCTTCGCGCATCTCGACGCCACCACCGTGTTGTCGCGCCGCATCGTCGAACTGGGCATCTATCCGGCAGTTGATCCGCTCGATTCCACCTCCCGCATTCTCTCGCCGCAAGTGGTGGGCGAGGAGCACTACCGTGTCGCCCGCCAGGTGCAGCAGATTCTGCAAAAGTACAAAGAGCTGCAGGACATCATCGCGATCCTTGGCATGGAAGAGCTTTCCGATGACGACAAGATTGTGGTCAACCGCGCCCGCCGCATCGAGAAGTTTTTGAGCCAGCCTTTCCACGTCGCCGAGGAGTTCACCGGCACGCCCGGCCGCTACGTCCGCCTGGAAGATACCGTGCGCGGCTTCAAGGGCATTGTCGAAGGCGAATATGACGATCTGCCGGAGCAGGCGTTTTACATGGTCGGCACGATCGAAGAAGC
>JBBIKM010000041.1:0-36849 GCA_037445455.1 bacterium
GCGAAAGCGATCGGACTCATACCCCGGCCGCGTCATCGCAAGGTAGGCGAGTGTCCTGCCGTCGGGAGAAAAAACCGGTTGCGTGTCCCACGCCTTGTTGCTGGCGGTAAGATTCTTCGGCGGCAGCGCGCCCGTCACCGGCGCAAAGTAGAGGTCAAAATTGGTTGACCAGGCCTCTTCACGCCCGGCCACGCGCGCGGTGAACACGACGCCCTTGCTGTCCGGGGTGAAAGTGTATTCCTCCGCGCCGCCAAAAGGCTTGGAGGGGCAATCAGCGTCCATGCCCTTCATCACATCGATGGCCTCACCGCCGGCTGCCGGCATCACGAAAAGATGCGAGCGCCGGCCGTCTTTCCACGTATCCCAATGCCGGATGAAGAGCTTTTCATAAATGCGGCCGCTGGCCTTGCGGGCGTTACGCTCTTTTTCGCGCGCCTGGGTGCAGGCCAGGGTTTCGCAATCCGGGAAGACTGCCATGGTGAGCGCCAGCAGCCTGCCGTCGCGAGAGAGCTGAAAGCTGCCGACTTCCAGGGGCAGGTTGGTTTTTTGCTCGGCTTCGCCGCCATCCACCGGAATGCGCCAAACCTGCGCGGAACCGGAACGCGTCGAGAGGAACCAGATGCTCCTGCTGTCAGGCGACCAAACCGGACTGAAATCACTGCCGGGATGTGAGGTCAATTGCCGCAAACCGGCGCCTTCGACTCCCACCAGCCACAGGTCGGTGCGGCCACGGTTGGCTTCCATATCGGTCGTGCGCAGCGTGAAGACGGCCCATTTGCCGTCCGGCGAAACTTGTGTCTCTGAAATACGATCCATCGCGAGCAGATCATGAACCGTGAACGGATGTGTCTCCTGGGTGAGGGCGGGACAAAGAGCGCCGCTCAGCAACAACAGGCATATTCCAACTGACAGCATGGACACGCGCATGAGTTCCTCCGTGAAGATTGAATCATTGCATTTGAAGGAGACGAGCTTTTGCAGGTGTGATGATAGACATCCGGGGAGATAAACTCAAGGCTTTTGTGCCGGGGGAAGGGCAGTGGCCAGACTGTTTTGCAGTGCGGCAAAACCGGCGGCATAGTCCTGGCGGAAATCAGCGTAGTGGCGCACCTCCAGCCAGCGCGGGATTTCGCAGTCCTGGTAGAGCAGGGGCAGGATCACGTTGCGGCCGCGCCGGCGCTCCTCGTTTTGAAAAAAGATCAACTCCTGTCGCACCATCCACGACTGCACCGCTGCCGGCGACAGGATGACGATCATGACATCGCATTTTGCCAGGCCCTGTTCGATCTTCTCCAAGATCGTGTCGCCCACGTGAATGTCATCACTGTCATACCAAACGTCGTGGCCTGCCTGGCGCAGATCGTGCACCAACCGGTCCGCCAGCGGCTTGTCCTTGCTGGAATGGCTCAAGAAAATCCGCCGTGGCTGCGCCGCAGTCAGAGCAATGTCGCTTTTGGATTTGACCGGCGGCTTGCGGCGCGGCAGGGGCGCGCTGTGCATGATTTCCAAAATGAGTTCCTCCAGCCGCTCGCGCGGCACGGCCTGCTGCATGCCGTTGTCGCCGCCGGCGTTCGGCGGACGTGTCGTGGCTTGCACCACGTACTCTTTGAATTTCTGCGGATCGAAATGCAGCTTGTCGAGCACTTCGAAGACGTCAAAATCCTTGTACATCGCGTCCACCAGCCGGCGCACGCCGCGGCCGGTGACGACAATCACCGGAATGCCCTTCTCGACGAAGTAGGGCAGCAGAAACACGCCGTTCAGATTCTCCGGCTCGACTTGCGTGGTCAGACAGAGATCGATGACGGCAATGTCAAAATGCTGTCGCCGCAGCAGTCCGATCGCCTCGGCATAGGTGGTCGCCACGGCGCAGTCGAACCCCAATTTACTCAGGGAAAGACGATGCCGTTTGATCCAGTTGAGCGTGTCCTCGACAATCAGAGCCTGCTTGTCCGCCATCGCCCGCTCCTCCTCAAGACTGCGCCAGTTCCTCCAAGATCTGGAAGAACCGCTCGGTGCGAAAATTGTTTTTGTCAAAGTAGAAAATCCTGACGTCCGCCGGCACCAGGCTGCGCACTTCGGTCTCATTGTAATAAGAAGACATGACCACGAAGCTCATCTGCGGATACAGCTCATGGGCGGCCACCAGCACGGAGGTGAGACCTTCGCGATTGTCGTCGTCGAAGGAATCCAGCCGCACGTCCAGGATGGCGGCGGTAAACGGGCCTTGCTGCAGCGCGCTCGCGGCCTCCAGCACATTGGCCGCCACGATCACCGTGAAGCCGCGCGGCTTGAGCAGCGTCTCCAGCGTCGTACGCCAGTTGGAGGCATCTTCCACGATCAAAACGCGGGGGTTGTTCGAAGGCATCAGCGCCTCTACGCCGGCAGCGGCAGTTGAATGGTGAAGGCTGTGCCCACATTCACCTCGCTGGTGAAAAGCAGCTTGCCGCCCATGTCTTCCACGGCCTGGCGGCACAGCCACACGCCCAGCCCGAGGTTGGCTTCCTTGGTGGTGAAGAAGGGCTCGCCCAGGCGTTCCAGAACATGCGGGGCAATGCCGCAGCCGGTGTCGCGCACGCACACTTCGACCATGCGAAGCTGCGACAGATGCCGGGCACTGATGGTGAGCGTCCCGCCGGTTTCCGCCATGGCATAGAGCGCGTTCTCGATCATGTCGCTGAAGATGTCAACCAACACGGCACGATTGAGGGACAGCGCCGGCACTTTCTCCTCCAGCTCGAGTCTCAACTGCACGTTGGCCGGCAGGATTTGGGCTGCGGCCAACTCACGCAGCAGCGCGATGAGGTCGAAATTCTCCTGGTGGCCGGAGCCGAAGCGGCGGAGATGGCGGCCGGCTTCGAGGATGCGCTGCACTTTTTGCACGTCGTCGCGCAGCAATTCGAGATGGTCTCTCAGATCGGGCAGCTCGACGCGGCGCAGCAGCCGCTCGATGGCTTCGAAATTCACCGGCACCGTCCCCAGCAGATTGCCGACGCGATGGGCGAAGCGGGCGCCAAAAGCGTTGATCGCCGCCAGTTTTTCCATCGCGAGCCGGTGCTCGCGCAGGCGGGCGGCAGCAATCGCCGTAGCGGCATAATCGCCGAACATCTGAGCCAATTGAATTTCTTCCTTCTTGAACGTATGGGGCGAGAGAAAATCGATGTAGAGCACGCCCACCGTTTCCTTTTCGGCATGATTCTCCGCCGTGCCTTCGGTGGCGACCCGCAACAGCACGCCCAGGAACGAGCGCACCTTGATGCGCCCAAGAAAGCCCTCGCCGATGCGCAGGGCCACCAGCGGCGGCGGATTCTCGACATCATCCACCACCAGATACTGCTCGGAGCTTTCCATCACCGCGGCGGTCACCCCGGTTGGTCGCGGCAAGTCGCTCACCTCCAGCCCCTCCGGCAGGCCGTCGTATTCTGCCGCCTTCATGTTGAAGGATTTCGTGGCTGCCTCATAGGGAAAAATCAGGGCCACGTCGGCATTCAACACGCTGCGCGCGCCCTTGGTGATTTGCTTGAGCACGTCCCGCAAGTCGGTCGACGAATAAGTGATGGCGGTGCTGACCTCCTGCAAGTGACGCAACTCGTTGACGTGCCTCGTCAGTTGTTCCAGCCGCTGCCGCAATTTCTTGTCAGTGGTGCTGAACAGCCGGGCATTGTAGATGCCGATGGCCGCCGCCGAGGCAAACGTTTCGATCAAGCGGCGTTCTTCATAAGTGAATTCATGGCGGGTGCGATAATTCACGAACATGATGCCGACGATTTCCGAGCCGACCTGAAAGAGAATGCCGGCCGCGGATTTGATTTTCTCGCGATCGACATAGGGCTGTTCCTTGCCGCGCGGCCGCACGCGCGTGCGGTCGCAGATGATGGGATGGTTGGGCGCGTCGGGCGCGTAGATATTCTGGCGAATCTCGCGGATGATGCGCGAGGGCGTGTCATTGTATTCGATGCGACCCATCATCGGCGGTTCCTGCAGCAGCCGGCCCTCCACCAGCGGCGGCAGCAGCGGAAAGCTGTCGCTCTGCTGGTCATAGAGATACACGATGATGACGTCGGCATTCAGCAGATTGATCGCGCTCTGCGCCACCCGTTGCAGCAGCTCGCGTACGCGCACCTGCGGTTTGGAAACCAGAACCTGGCCAAGCGAGTGCAGGCTGTCCAGTGCCTTGGTGGCCTGCCGCTTCTCCTGGAAGACCAGGGTGTTCTTCAGGGCGGCCACGGCCTGGTCGGCAAACAGCTTGCCCCATTCCAGTTCTTCACTGCTGAAATGGTGCTCGCGCCAAAAGTGCAGAAAGAGAAGGCCGTGCTGTGATTCACTCACGAGCAGCGGAAAGCAGGCAATCGCGCGCACGCCCTCCTCGGCGCGGTAGCGCTCCGGATAAAGCTGCTTCAACTCGGTGAGGTAATAGTGCTCGGGATAGTGAATCTCAAGATCATGATCGAGCGTCTTGGGCTCACGATCACGAATCGCCTGCTCACCCAGACCGCCTTTCTTCGGCTTGATCAATTCCAGAAACTCCGGCCCGATTTTGCCGGCGCACGCCAGAAAACCGTAACGATCCTCCTCTTCATTGTAAAGCAGGCGAATCGAGGCTGAATCTGCCGAGATCAAGTGCATCGCATTCTTGACGATGGTTTCGAGCACGTTGGCGAGCTGCGTTTCCCAGATGGGCCGCGCCCAGTCGCACACCAGCAGATAGAACCGCTGCGCCTCTTCGTTGCTGATCCAGTGCCGGTGCTCCAGAAAAAAGCCCGCTTCAATCGTGCCGATGACTTCGATTTGGTAGGGTTTGCGTGCGATGACTTCTTCGCCCGGCCGGAAGCGCACCACGCAGCCGTCGCGGGTTTGGATTTCCTGGGGCCGGTTCCACTCATACAGATCAAGTTTGGGCGGATGCAGATTGCCGTCGTGATCGCGCATGAGAAAAATCGGCACAAAAATGCGCACCAGGCGCTGGTGGTTGAACTGTTTGAAGATCCATTGATCGAAGCGCGGATCCCAGCCCGAGATGATTTCTACATTGAGAGTCAGGGCAATGTCGGCCTGAATGTCACGCGCTTCCATGTTGAGGCGATGCTTGGCAATGCCGGTCCAGGCTTGCGCCATGCCGATGCCCTGAATGGTCTCAATCGTATCGGTGGCGCGGTCGATGAGCTGCACCGCGCCGAAATCAAAGCCGAGCTCGCAGGTGGCGCGCAGCAGACTTTGGGTGACATTTTCCAGATCATAGATCTTGGAGGTGGCATGCTCGATTTGATTCAGGGCATCCAGCAGTTGCACGCGCTGCAACGCGGCCGCCGCGTGGCTCGCCAGGTTGCGCAACAGTTCGACGTCGTAGTCGCCAAAGGCATAGGGCTGCGAGCTGGTGACATACAACACGCCCGAGCGCTCCGAACCGACCTGCACCGGCACGCCGATCAGCGCGCGCGTGCCCGCGGTTGCGACCTCCTGGTGCACACGCATATCCTCGGTTGTTTCACCAATGATGATCGACTCGCCAGTGTCGATGATATGGCGCGACAGGCCGCCGATGGGTCGGGGCTTGTGAGAAATCGGCTCTCCCAAGCGCGGGGAATGGCAGGCCAGCCGAAACACTTCCTGGCGGTAGGTGCGGGAGAAGAAGAAGATGGCGCCGGTATCTGCCTGGGTCACCGTGCGCGCGCCGTCGACGATCTCCTGCAAAGCGCGCTCCGGGTCAAGAATCGTGCCGAGCGTTTGCACGACCTGATTGAAAACCTTCAGCTCCTGGATGCGGCGGTAGTTCTCGATCGCCAGACCGATCCGGCCGGTCATGATGGTGATCTTCTCCAGCTCAGCGCGGCTGAATTCGTGGGCATCGAAGCTGAAGATTTCGATGGCGCCGATGATGTGGCCTTTGATCTTCAGGGGAATAACCAGCAGCGATTCCCACCCTGCTTTCAGGGCAAGCGCCGGGTACTTGAAGCGCGGGTCGTGCTGCAGGTCCAGAATGCTCAGGCTTTCTCCCGAGCAGATCACCCGGCTCACCACCGAGTCGTCCGTGAGAATAGCCACCGCGTTCTCCTCGTACTCCGCGATCACGCCAGTGGCGGCATGCACGGAAAAGCTCTGGGGCTTGCGGTCCCGCAGCCAGATTGCCACCGGCAGATTCATCGCGCTGCTGATCACCTCAACGATACCCTGCAGCACTTGTTGCTCTTCAGACTCCGCCAGCCCCGAGCTTTTGCACAGCTCCACCATCGCCTGCGAGGCCACGATCAATTCGGCGGCCTCCCGGGCAAAACCATCTATCGCCTGCAGCTCCCCCTCACGAAACAGATGGTGCTGGCGATAGCTAATGAACACGACCCCCACGGTTTCGCCGTTAATTGCAATCGGCACGCCGGCAGAAGATTTGATGCGTTCGCGATGGGAAAACGGGCCATTGACGTCAGGATGAGTTTCGACCTCTTCCACGACAACACGGCAACTTTCCTTGACGATCTTGCCCGCCAGGCGGTCAGTACGCGGCATGTCCTTTTCGAATGAAGCCGTATCGAACAAACCCAGGCTGAGCGGCAGCAGGAATCTGTCGGAATCACGATCGTAGCAGAACATCGTCACCGTGTCCGCATGGGTGGCGGCACGCAGATCGTTCATGCGCGTACGCAGCTTCGTGCGCAACGTCGCAATGGTGGCACTGGCAGATTCGACAGCCATGATGGACGTGGCCCCGAAAGTGAACGGCCTGGTCGAGATGAATTCGCGCGAGGAGAGAGTGGATTCGGAGTTCCCGTCTGCAGCCCGTGCCCGGATACCGCCCACTGGCGGGAGCTCCCACAAGTCGCGATGAAAAAGGGAAGAATCTCAGTGAATTTCAAGTGAAAAATGCCGCGGTATGGCTGCAGTCTCGAAGGGAAACGCAGGGCGGGCATTCCGCCGGCAGCAGCCTTGCAGCGTGCACGACGCCCGTATTGCTGCGGCAGTATCCGCACTGGCCGACTCTGCTCGAGGTGAGGAATCTCGCCGCTTCCCTCCTTTTCCAATTCAACCCGAGGTCAGCAAGCGCGGCCGAACGAGATGCAGTGCCAGCAGCGTCTTGGCGTCATGAATGATGCCCTGCGCCGCCAACTCATACGCTTGCGGCACCGGCAGCGGCAGCACGCGGAGGAATTCTGACTCTGAGCTGAGTCCGCCGCCTGCTGCCAGCCTGCGTCCCACTGTGCCGAAAAAAAGATAGATGCGCTCCGAGGAGCCGCCCGGCGAGGGAAAGAACTCGGTGAGAAACTCGATATTGTTCACTTCATAGCCGGTTTCTTCAAAGGCCTCCCGCCGCACAAGCGCCAGCGGATTTTCCTGATCCTCCAACACGCCGGCGACGATTTCGATCAACCAGCTCCTGTGGGGATCAAAAACAAAGGCGGGATAGCGAAACTGCTCCACCAGGATGAACTGATTCTCCGCGGGTGACAGCAGGAGAATGCCCGCGGAGTGGCCGCGCGCGCAGTTGTAGCGCTGCACCCGCGGTGTGAGCTGGCCATCGAACTTTTCATACTGCAGCGTGGCCTTTTGAATCTCGAAGAAATTGCGATACACTGTTTCCTGTTGATGAATGACCACCTGGCGCGGCGTCAGGATCGGCGCAGCCGGCGTCACAGGTTGGCCGGCTGGCGGCGAAGGTGCCGGTTCCGGCTGATCCTGTTCACGGGCAAGGGGGGCGGGCGGCGCAGCCGGCTTGTTTTCCAGAAAAACATCATAGGCCGCAAGCTGCAGAAGAAAGTGATGGCTGAAAAACAATAATGGAATCCAGAACACGCGCTGCCAGGCGTCCGGCGGCAGTTGCAGCACGCTCACGAAGGCCACCGCCACCGCCGCGATGAAGCTGATCAAAATGAAGGAGAGATGATAAAGATTGCCCTTCTTGGCCGGCCGCGGCAGAGTCCTGCTCTTCCAAAGAAACGGTGAGGCGGGATGCTCGTCGGACAGGCCGGCATTCACCAGAAAGAACTGTTTGAGGCGATTCATCGCCACACTGCTTTCGCACCAGGCCTGGCGCAGCCGGATGATTTTGAGCAAGTAGATCCACGCCACCAGGCTCAGCAGCAGGCAAATCGTGATGGTAATCGGCCGGGTGTAGGGCGAATAGTGCATGCCCTCCTGGCTGTGCACCACGCCGATGGCCGCGATCATCAAGCCGGTGATGAGCAGGAAGTAATTCACCAAGAGATGGCGGTCGTTCATCGCCTGCGCCATGGTCTCGCGGATGTATTCATATTCACACAAGGCGATTTCGCGCAGCGGCCGGCCGGCTTTGCGGTTGATTTCGAGAGGAACCGGCGGCGCGGCGCTCAATCCCACCGGCGGCCCAAAACGCCAGCGTGAAAAGCGCACCATGGCGTAGTAGATCACGCAGAAGTCGATCAACAGGTGCTGGCGATAAGACGGCATGACCAGAACGAACACCAGCCCGGCAAGGAGAATAAAAGCCGGCGAGAGATAGGCAAAAACAATTCGGCTCATGAGACCCACCACAGAAGTTCGGCGCAATATGCCAGCGCCGGATTTGAATGTCAAGACCAAATCCCGAATCGCGCGCCGGCTCAACGGTTCCGGCCGTCCACCGGCGAGTGCATGACTTCAATCTCGCCCTGCGGGCCAATCACCGCAAAATCTGCAAAGAGATTGACGGTTGGGCAAACGTGACGCGGAGACAGCAGGAGATAGTCGCCAATCTTGATGTCGTCGCCGCCCTCCTGCTGCAACACCGTGTGCTCTTCGCTGAAAGAAAGCACCCGCAGCCCCGGCCGGCTGAACAGTTCAACCGGGCCGCTGTCTGCCGCCCAGCGTTTGTGGCCCAAATTGAGCGTGAGGCGGCCCTGCCCGGCTTCAATCACCTGTGCCAGAATCACTGCCGCAATCTCGAATTCGCCCGGCGCCAGGGCTTCATAATTCGAATCCCAATATATCCACGTGCCGGGTGAAACCTGCACGAGCGTATCGCTCTCCACCGCCGGCAGCAGCATCTCCAGGTCCAGGCGAAAAGCCGGTGAGCCTGCGACAATGATGCGGGGCACCGTCACACCGGCAGCGCGGAAGCCGCGATAGACAGCCAGCAGCTCTGCCATGGCTTGTTGCGCGGCGGCACGGCGTTCGGCCAGCGTGGCGTGATGGATGTGACCGTCATAGCCATGCAAGCCGGCAAACTCGAAATGCGGCCAGGTGGCGATTTGCGAATAAAGTTCGAAAGCCTGCCGCGGCGCGATGCCGGTGCGGTGCATGCCGACGTCGAGATCAATGAAATAGCGCCAGCTCACCTGTTCGGCCTGCGCCACGGCCGCCAGTATCTCGGCGTGCGCGCGATTACCGATTTGAACTTGAAGATCGAGGTGGGGGAATTTCTTGAGGCAGTGCGCCGCCGCCCGCGCCTCATGCAACAGCAAGGGATAGGCGATGAAAATGCTTTGCGCGCCCGCCGCAACCGTCATTTCCAACTCGCGCATGGTGGTTTTGAACTGCGCGATGCCGGCGGCGCGCATCCAGCCGGTGACCTGAGAGGACTTGTTGGTTTTGACATGCGGACAGAGATGGCGGTAACCGGTGGCTGGGGCAATGGCCTCGAGATATTGGCACATGCGCGCCAGATTGCGCTGCACCCGGTCGCGAAACACCAACAACCGGGGTGTGTCCAGAGCTTCCGGGCTTTGGAGTTGATATGGCGCCTGCCCGGGGATTCTAAATTCCAAGATCGTCTCCTGCCATTTTTTGTTGATCAAGCAGACTAGCCCACCGCGGGCATGAGTTGTGAACGGGCCTCAGGAGGCGTGGCCGGAAGGCTGGAGGGCTTCACTCGAATTGAGCTTTGCCGCACCATTTGGCAACGGCACACGATTCCTGGGTGGAGGCCGTTCGGGAGCAAGCCTCTTGTAGTTCAGCACGCTGCTCAATTGCAAGAAGTTCGGTTCAGCGTGGCGTTTCCCATTTCGTCACTGCGCCTGTAAAAAGATATAAGAATATCCGCCAGTTCCAAACTCGAGGTTGCCACCGGCGCGGGCCGCGCCGCCCCAGCCCGAATTCCGAATCGTTTTTCCATTTTGTAAGTAACTTTCAATTTTGCCATGCCCGGCTTACAAGCACGGCTTCGTTCGCGCATACGTGCCGGCGCGCTGGCCGGGCGTGAAAAACAGATGACGCCGTTCATGCGTGCCGCCGGGGATGCAGGCTAAGCCTTGCCAATCAAGGCTGATCGTGACATTTGTCACTTGCTTGCGCCCGGCACGACCGTGCAGGCTTTGTTGCCAAGAGCGCCGTGCTCACTCGAAGAGACGCGCCGGCGAGTTTTGGTATCGTTCTTGCCAAGCATGTGGCCGCAACAAAGCGCCACCTCGTGAACCTCGAGGTGTTACCGGAAGACTCGTTTTCCGATGAGCAGAAGCGCAGCTTCAGCGCGTGCTGCTTTGGAAAATGGGAAGCAGCGGCGACGCCTTTTGCCATCTCTCTGAAAGGACTGTGTGAACGCTATGACGGCGTACCGGCGACAATTTCTGCATCTGAACCTCTTCTGCCTCGTCATGCTCCTTGGCCTGGCGCCCCACGCCGGCCTGGCCCAACGTCAGATCCTGCGCAATCCGGTCGATCCCACCGATCTTTGGATCACCACCGTCAATCCGGCAGCGGTTTCCTTTCAGCACAGCCAAATGGCGCTGGGCCTGGAGGTGTTGCACGCGGGCTTTGTGCCGGGTCAGGTTTTCGGTTTGCATGAAAGCCGTTTGAATCTCAGCCTGCCCTACTGGCTGCCGCTGGAATTGGCAACGGGCCTGGATCTGCGTGTGTTCAACGCTGCGATCTATCGCGAAGTCGAAGCGAACTGGCTGTTGAGCCGCAAGGTGTACGGACCGCTCGCTCTGGGAGTGCGGCTGGGGCTGGAAAATCGCGCGTTCGATGCAAGCGAATTCAATCTCGTGGACCCGAATGACCCGTTGCTCGCACCCGGCCGGGCGCGTCGCCTCACGCCCAATCTCGGCTTGGGACTTTATTGGCAGCACGAGCGCTGGGCATTGGGCGCTGCCGTGAATCATCTCGATCAGCCCAATATCGCCTCCGCCGGCATGGCGCGGTTGCCGCGCGAGTTTTCCGCCGCGCTCAGTTATCGAATTGGAAATTTCGCTCCCAGCCTGGTGTGGAACAGCAGCGGCGCAAACAGTCTGTTTGGGATCAACCTCAGCGCCTCCCTGGCAAGACTGGTGGGCATGCGCACGGGCTTCGAAGAAGGCGGGCCGTTCCGGGTCGAAAGCCAGTTCCGCTTCAGCCGTGATTCTCAAATCGCGTATGCTGTGAATTTCCCAACAGCAGCAGTGAGCGGCGCTTCGGCGGGTACGCATCAACTCGCATTCGGCCACATCTTTGGCCGCGAGCCGGATCTCGGTCCGCCGGTGCTCAGCATGAGCAGCACGCGCCTGCAGATCATTGAAAGCCGCGTGCGGCGCACCGTGGATGCGGGCCTTGCGCCGGCACGGCTGCAAGATTTGCCCGGGCTTTCCCAGGATTTTGTGGACGCGCGGCAACGGCTGGGCAACGTGGTGGTGGTGCCGATTGGTGATCACAACCAGCCCGCGCCTGCTGCAGAGGTCGCAGCGTCCTACCGCGTTCTGGGCAGGCATGTGGCGTTGTTGCGACAAAGCAACCCCGGCCTGCCCCTGGCGCTGCGCGTGCCGCAGAACGATTCCGAAACGGCGCGGCTGGCGCGGCGGTTGTTGGCTGCTGAGGCCGGCGTTGATCCCGGCGGCATTCTGATAGGATATCAATCACACATTTCTCCGCCCTCCCTGGCAGGGTTCAAGGCAGGTGGGACAACGGTGGAGCAAGCGGCGCCTTCGCTCACGCCCGGCACCGTCACCTTCGCGATCGACGTTCCTGGCCGGCGCCGCCTCGCCAAAGAATGGCAACTCGCGATTCTGTCCGCGACGCAACAGCCGGTACGGGTGTTTTCGGGCCGCGGCCGTTTGCCGGAAACGATCGAATGGGATTGGCGCGATGCGGACGGCAGGCTGGTGCCGCCCGGCGCCTATGAAGCCGTGTTGCAAGTGCGCAGCGCGCACGACAAGCCCTATTCCTCCCAGACGCGCTTTCAAGTGTTGCTCATCCGGCGGGAGATCAAACTGCATTTTCGCAAACCGCCGGAAGAACGTCTGCCACTGCAGTCACAACGCGAGTCTTCATTCTTGCGTGCCGGCGCCGCGCCGGCTGCGGACTCCCCGCCACGCTAGCCAGGTGTAAATGCCCAGGGTGATGCAATCAACTTCAGGACGATATCAGCAAAGGAAACGCACAACCATGACTCTTCGACGACCAGACTGGCGCCGCGCAACCTGGCGGTTGGGGCTGAGCCTCATGCTGGCAGGGGCAGCGCCCAACCTGCTCGCAGCATTGCCACAGACGCCGCCAGCGGCCAAGGCACCGGCGGCCGCGGCGCCAAACGCCGCCGCCAATACCACGATCCAAAGCCTGACGCTCAAAGACATGCTCGACATGCTGGATTGGACCTACTGGCCGTTTGTGCTCATTACGCTCGCCGGATTTACGACGCTGATCTGGCGCGGTTTGTCCGATTATCAGGACAAAGTGCGCGGCCGGCAGCTTCTGACGCAAGCGATTTCCGTCAGCTCGCTGAATCAATTCGGCAGCCTGGTGAGCGCGGTGCAGCCCAGCCGCGCGGCCAGATTGTTCAGGCACATGATCATGACCTTCAACAAGACCAATCAGGCCGAAGGACTTGCCGGTGAAGTGAATGCCTATCTGGCGGATGATCGCAACAGCCATGAGTCCTTTAATCGTGTCATGACCTATTTTTCAGACACCGCCGGTGCGTTGGGATTGCTCGGCACAGTCTGGGGCATCTTTGTGACCTTCTACGGCGGCACGCTGGACAGCACCACGATTCTCAACGGCATGGGTGTGGCCCTCATTACCACTTTGGTCGGTCTGGTACTGAGTGTGATTTTCAATCTCGGTACCACGGCGTTGCATGCCGCCTATGGCGCGCATCTCAAAGTCATCGGCGACAAGGCGGAGGAACTGCGCCAGGCGCTGCTGGCGTTGCAGCGCAGCCGCAATAACCTCCGCAAGAACTTCTCCGCCAAGCCGGTGGTCTCGCGCGGCGAAGAAATGGCGGCGGCCGCGCCGCATCTGCAGGAGCACGGCAATGGCCGCGACTATTAGACACCGCCTGCTGCGCAGCAGCATGGCCGTCATGTGGATGCTTTGCTGCGCGAACGCCACCATGGCCTTTGCGGGGAGCCGGCCCGATGCCGGCGCAACACCGGCACTGCTGATCCAATTGCCGTCGGAGAAAGTGCTGGCCGGCAGCCGCTTTCGCCTCGCGTTTCAAGCCGGCACGGCCGGCGATCCGGTCAGCCGCCTCTTTGGCGTGGCCTTTGAAGTGAATTACACGAACGGTCGCTACTTGCGGCTGGTCGACAATTCCATCGCGGCCGGGCCACTGCTGGAGCCGAATACCTACACCTTCCTCAAGCATGAGCCCGGGCGCAGTCTGATTTCCCTGGCGGTGAGCCGCAAGCTGGGCGCGGCTGGCGTCTCAGGTTACGGCGAGATTCTCACGCTCGCTTTCGAAGTTTCCGGCGATGCGCCGCCGGGCACCAGCCTGTGCTTTTCACTCGGCGCAATTGCGGCCAATGACTCTGCCGGTGCGGCCCTGGCGTTGCAAGCCGGGCCAACCGTTTGTTTGACGATCGCGGATTTGAGCATCGAAGTCACGCCCAATCCCTTCACGCCCAATGACGACGGCCGCAACGACCGCGTGGAATTTCGGCGCGAGGGCGGCATTCCACCGGATTGGCGCATTGCGATTCTTGACCGCTCCGCGCGCCTGGTGCGCCGTCTGCAAGCCGGCCAGGATTTCTGGGACGGCAGGAACGAGAGCCAGCAGCTCGTCCTGCCTGACATCTACCTCTACTTGATTCAAGACGGTGAAACGATCGTGAAACGCGGCGTGATTGCCCTCGTGCGTTGATCACGCCGCCTCGCTGCCGCACGTGGCGAGGCAAAATGCAACAGCAGGAAATGACACCATGAACCTCTCGACACGAAATCAAGTGAGGGTGAGCCGCGGGGCGCAACTTCTGGGGCTGTGCGCTTTGGCCGGCGCTTTGGCTGCGTTCAGCAGCCCGGATGCTGCTCCCGCAGCTTCAGGCAGCACGCCTTCCGCAGCTTGGGCAGGGTTGACGCTGAACTACAACCAGGTCGACGCCACGGGTTTTCCCACGATTGTCTCCTACCTCACCGTCGTCGATCAATCGGGCGCAACGGTCGGCGGGTTGACCAAGGATCACTTCCTCGTCCGGGAAGACGGCACGCGCGAGCTGCCGATCATCGTGGAAGAGACGACCACCACCAGCGCAGGGGTCACGATGGTCTTGACGCTCGACCGCAGCGGCAGCATGGAACAGGCCATGCCCGCAGCCAAGCAGGCGGCAACCACATTCGTCAATCTCATGGGCCAAAACGATCAAACCGCCATCGTCTCCTTTTCGACGCGCGCCACGGTTGACCAGACTTTCACAAACGACAAGACGCTGCTAAACGCCGCCATCAATGCCATGGTGGCACGCGGCGGCACCGCGATTTACGACGCCTTGTTGACCTCCGCTGATTTGCTGGCGGGCGTCGCCGGCCGCAAAGCCATCATTCTGATGACCGACGGCGAAGACAAGGACAGCAACGCGAGGCTCGATCAAGTGGTGCAGCGATTCGCCACGCGCGAAGTGCCGGTGTATGCCATCGGTTTGGATTTGGATCCGGGCAGCAAGGAGGAAACCAATCTCGTGCGAATTGCCGAGGCGAGCGGCGGCAAGTATTTCTTCAGCCCTTCGACGGCGCAGCTCGAGCAAATCTATCGTGAGATCGCGCTGCTGCTCCGCCATGCCTACAAAATCACCTATCGCACCCACAACCGCACGACGGATGGCACCCGGCGCCAGGTGCGCATCGAGGTCAATTACCAGGGCATGAACGCGGCGGGCGAAAACAGCTACCTCGCGCCATTGCACGTGCCGACGATCGCGCCGGCGGCGGACACGCTGCCCGCGCCAATGCAGGAGTTTCCCGTGCGTGTGGAGATTCCGGCGACCAGCTTGTACATGTACAACCTGTATGATTTGCGCGTGGTGCTGCGCTATGACAAGCGTTATCTCAAACTGAAAACGCCGGCACGGCAAAACATCGTGCCGTTGGAGTTCTTCGGCCAGCCCGCGGACTTTACCTTCACCAGCGGCTCGGACACGGCGCAATCGCAGGTGATGATGCGCTTCAAACGCAGCTTGAGTCTGCCACCGGCAGAGGGTCGCGGCCGTCTCGCGCAAATCACGTTTCTCGCCAGCGCGGCCCTGCCGGACAGCACGCCATTGCGCTTCGAAATCGTCACACTCGAGGCGCGCGATGAAACCGGCTGGCCGGTGGCCGTGCAACCGGATGATCTCACCGTGCTGAGCGAAGGATTGATCGTCTGGCCGGGCGACACCAATCACAACGGCGTGGTGGAGCTGACCGATGTCACAGTTCTGGGCGTGCACTGGGGCCGAACCGGCGCCGGGCGCAGGGGCTATTCCAATTTGAATGCCTGGCAGCCGCAGGTCGCCGGGCGCTATCCGCGGCCGGCAATCGCGCACGCAGACGCCAACGGCACTGGTCAGGTGGAAGAGCGCGATCTTTTTCCCATCGGGTTGAACTGGCGCAAAACCGCGACCCCGCTGACGCTGAAGTCCAATGCGCCAGCTTTGGCTGCGCCGGCGGGCGTGTTGCAGCAGGAACTGGTGCCGGCGGCAAAACCCAACCACTTCCGGGTGCTGGTCAAATTCGAGAATCAATCCAAGGATCTTCTGGCAGGATTTGCATTTCGCATGGACTATTCAACTGAAAAAATCACGGTGGTGGAGGCGGAAGCCGGCGGTGCCTGGGGCAGCACGCCGCTGGTATTGCAGCATGATGAGCCGGCGGCAGGCCAGTTTGCCATGAGTCTGATCATTCCGGCGGGCGAGGCGGTGCAAGCGAGCAGCGGCACGCTGGCGGAAATCACAGTTGCGGCCGCGGCACCGCCGCGCCTCGAGCAACTCACCTTGCACCAGGCCGTGGTGGTTTCGCCATCGGGGGAAACACGCGAGCTGGCAGCACCCAGCGCCGCACCGGCAAATGCCACTGCGCCGCCCCAGGATTTTTCCCTGCACGCGGTCTATCCCAACCCCTTTGCGCTGGCAGGCAACGTCACCACCGCCACGCTCCGCTATGATCTGCCGGAGAATGCTGCGGTCAGCCTCGAGGTGTTCAACAGCCTGGGCCAGCGCGTGCGCTTGATCAGCTCCACCCTGGCGGACCGCGGCCGGCATGCAGTGCCGTGGGATGGCCGGGATGATCGTGGTCGCTTGCTGGGCAGCGGGCTTTATCTGCTCAAGTTCGAGGCGGCCGGGGAAAGCGGCCGCGTGTTTCAAGCAACCCAGAAGCTGACGTTGATGCGATGAGCAACGGTATGGTGCCGGCAGTGGCGTCCTTCACATCTCGAGGAGTTCTATGAGCGGCGGCGGACTCATTCTGCGCTTGATTGATTTGGTCTTCATTCTCCTGTTCGGGTTCATCGTGATCTCGCAGATCAACACCAGCAAGATGATCAACCCGCCCAAGAGCACCGAGGCCGGCACGCACAAGGACTCGACGGCGGTCATCATCGTCGGGGTGCTGCCGAACGGCCAATACCCGATCAACGACGGCCAGACCGTTCTGCCTGATTCCACGCGCCTGCAGCGCTATCTCGATCAGGAGGCCAGGAAAGCCATGGCTGCCGGCCTGCCGCTGGGCGTGCGCATCCGGGCCAATTGGGATGCGCCGGTGCGCTACAGCCTGGCCGCGGCACAAATCTGCAAGGATTTGGGATTGCCCAAGGGCTTGGACGTGGTGCGGACACTGCAGAAGTGAAACGGCCGCCGGGCGCGGCAGGTGTGGCAGATGAACATTCGACAGCGGGAGTTACAGCGTGGGCGGTAATCGTCTCATCATTCGATTGATCGATGTGGCATTTATCATTCTCTTCGGCTTCATCGGCATCAGCGGCATGCGCACCGAGTACCTCGATCTGCCTTCCGGCTCAAACCCGCAGCAGGAGCCGCAGGAGTTCCAGGAAGTCTCGCTGCGCCTGCATGCCGGCCGGTTCGAATTGCGTGAGGGCGGCCGCCGTTCGAGTTTCACCAGCCTGACCGAGCTGGAGCAAACGCTGGTGCGCCTGCAGCAGGCGGCGCAGCAGCGCCAGCGTGACTTGCTGGTCAACCTTGAATCAGGCCCCTCTGCCATCATGCAAGACTTGATTGATGTGATCGACATTTGCCATCGTCACCAGTTAGCAAAGAACATCAGCTATGCAGTCGTTCAACCAGAAAATCGCTGACAGCAGGAATTTGCTGCCTCACTCCTTCGGCACGTCGGTGCTGATGTTGTTGGCGATCTATCTGCTCGCCCATTTCATCACCTACAATCTCTTCGCCGAAGAGGTGGCCGTGCCGGAGAAATTCGAGATTCGTGAGATTGAAAAGCTGGAGATTCCGCCGCCGAAAAAGCTGGTACCGCAGCCGCAGAAGTTCGTGAGCAAGCCGGTACCCACTCCCAACCCCACGCCGGCGGAAACACCCCAGCCGCGGGAAAGTCCCGCGTCGGCGGCCAAGACGCCGCAAATCGACGTGGCCAATCTGGTGGCCTCGTTGAATTCGCGGCATCTGCTGTCACCGCAGGTGACGGCGGCGCGCTCCCGGCCGGGTGAACGCAACAATGTGTCGCAGGTCAAAATTCAAGCGGATGCCGCGGCGTTTCAATTCGATCCGGCGTCGGCTTTGGCGGCCGCGGTGGCAGCCGGTTCGGGGCGCAGCCGTGTCGGTGCGCCCGGCAACTTGCGTGGCACCGGCCCGGGCGCGGGCGTGGACGTGGGAGAAGGATCAGGCGCCGGCGTCGATGCCGGTGATGCCGGGCTCTCGTTCGGGACCGGCACTGCAGGAAGGCGCTCCGGCAAGGGCGCGGGCAACGGCTTGGGCAACGGTACCGGCGTCGGCACCGGCACGGGCAGCGGCTTCGGCGTGGGCGCCGGCGGCGGCGAAGCCGGTTTGGATATTCATGAGCTGATCAAATGGATGAAAGCCCATCCCGGCCTCATTCCCAAGCTGGTGCAATTTGACATGAGCCACCAGCCGGGCGATCTCGCCTCGGCCGTGACCTTCACCAGCAATGGCCGCCGCTTTCAGATGTACTTGTCCTGCAATGAAAACGACCTGCTGCTGCGCATTTGCCTGATCGAAGCGGACAAGTTCACCATGCTGAAAGACAATGGCATCAAGGAAAAGAGTAATTTTCTCTCGACCGGCGACGTGGTCTATCAAGGCGCAAACATTCAATCGCTCATCACGGCACGCCAGGCGCCCGGCGATTTGGCGCAACAGTTTTATCGTCTCTTTTGGTCCTGGTGGGAAACGGAACGTGTGAAGAAGTGAATGGGCTGCCCTGCGCCGCCGCAGGTCTGCAGGGAAAAGCAGTGAAGGCTGAAATGATTCGCACTCTCGGTTTGATCTTATCTGCCGCGGCCCTGGCGTTGGGCTGCGGCGCTTCCGGCAAAGCCACTCGCCGCACCGCACTGCCGCCCGGCTTGGACAGCACGACGGTGGTGCGGGCCTCGCTGGTGGCGCGGCAAAACTTTGTCACTGCCGGCCGTGAGAAAAAGGCCGCCGGCCTGGCGCAGATGGGGCAGGAGCGTCTGCAGAAGGTCGATGCCTTCTGGCAGTATTTGGAAAAGCGTGAAGGCGAAGGCGCCAACCTCACGCCGGAACAGCAAGCCAGTTTCGAGCGCGCCCTCACGGAAGGCGCGAAGAGCATGAGCGCGTGGAAAAATTTCACCCAGGGCGACGAGGCCAGGGAGCGCTCGCAAGTCGCGCGGCAATACTGCCTGGAAGCCCAGCGTTTTCTCGAGGAAGCGTTGCGCCTCAATCCCTTTGACAAAAATACGCGCCTGCTGCTGGCCACGACCTACTACAATTTACAACGCCTCTTTGGCCTCGAAATGAACTACACGCGCGCCGTGGAAATCCTCGAGCGCCTGGTTCGCCTCGAGAAGGGCGAGCACGCGCCCTACCGGTTGCTGGCGGAGAATTACTTTGAGCTAAAGAACTACGAGGCGGCGCTTGCCAATTTCCGGCGCGCCGAAGAGGTAATGCGGCAAACGGCGTTTCTCAGCCCACCGGATTCCGCCGCGCTGTTCTATTATGCCTACCAGCAGGGCGCCGTTCATGCCCGCGCTTATGATGCCTCCGGCGCGGTGCAGGCTTTTGAGCGGGCCAGGCCGCTGGCGCGCACCGAGCAGGAACGGAAGGACATTGAGAACTATCTCAAATGGATCAACTGGGATGGCGGCAACATTCGCGCCTCCGAACAGTGGGACAAGGTGCTGGAGCTGGAATCGCAGCAACAATATGCGCAAGTGGCGGAGGCCTGCCGCGGCCTCTTGCCGGCGCTGCGCACCGCCCGGGCAAAAATGGCGGTGAACACCAAACTTGCGGTGATGGAGTTCGAGTATCTGCAGAAGCCGGAGCTGGGTGTCGAACGCATGCAGCAGGTCTTTGAGGCGCTGCCGCCCGGCGCCGTGCAAAAGCCCGGCGACACCGAAACCCAGGCGATTCTCAACAGTTACGGCGCCATGCTGTATCGCCTGGGCGTGGAAGCGCGAAAGAAAGAGCAGAAGAAACTGAGCCTGGCCTACTTCAGCAAGGCCGCCTCCTTTTCCTGGGACAACGTGGCCAGGGCTTATCTCGAACTGGTGCCGCTGGTGTGGAACACGCCGGAAGAAGCGATCAAATACGGCAAGCTCGCGCTCGCCGCGAACACCCAACTCTCGCCGCAGGAAAACTGCGAACTGATGTCGCTGATGATCAAAGCGCACAAAAGCGCCGGACGCTTCGAGGAGGCGCGCACTTATTTTGAAGAGTGGAAGGACTGCAAGCAGTGAGACCGGCGCTCGCGCCGGCAGTGAAGTGAATTTCCCCTGCGTGGAAGGATGACGACATGCACAAGAGAATCGGCCTTTTTTTCATATTGTGTGCCCTGGCCGCGGCCTGCCCGAGCCGGGCGCAGAGCCAGTTGCCGCGCGTCGAAATCGATCAGGAGATGATGCGCTATGCCGTGGTCAGTGATCCGGCAATGATTCGGCTGTTCGTGGAAGATTTCATGATCACGGAAGAGCGCGTCGAAAAGCTGCGCATCTATGACATCTTCGGCGACGGCTATGGCGAAGGCGACCTGGCGCGCACCTACCCCGGCGGCAAGATCTATCTCATTACACCCGGCAAAAAGGTGCAGGCCCTGATGAACGGCTGGCGCTTCGGCGACAACATCCGCTTCACCGCCAATGCCGACGATTCGCCGGAGACTTTCGAGAACGCGCCGGATTCCGTGCGCGCGCTCGGCGCCATCTTCGCCTCGCTATTGCGCGGCCTGCGCCGCAACTACAAGGGCATGCCCATCAAAATTTCAATGGAGCAAAATCAGGGCGTCACTTCCATCGAGATGTGGGACTATGACAAGCGGCTGCTGCAATATGCACCGCCGCCGGTCACCAACCGTGAAGTGGTGAAACCGGTTTACAATGTCATTTACCTCGAAAAGACGATCTCTGATTCGGTCTACCTCTCCCCGCCGGCCATGAACAGGATGCGTTGACCAAGTGACCGGTGCTCGTCCGAGACAACGAATCTTTGATCGAATGTTCCCGCAACAGCTTGGCCGTTGCCTCAACCTCCTCAGAGTCCACACGAGGCGCGGACTTTTGGAACCCTCGTCTCAGCCGCGGGTGGAACGTCTTCGGAAAAACACCAATTATTCATTCCGCCAAAAACTCCGCAAGCAGGCGCTGGTAGCGATCGGCCAGCGCCGCTTGCTCCGTTTCCGCCGACCACAGCCGCAGCGTGGCGTAATCATCATCTTCAACCTGTTCCGCCACGGCCAGGGCTTCGAGATAAAACTCCAGCGCCCTGCTCCGCAAGCGGAGCGCCGCTTCCGCATCCCCACGCCGGCCAGCCAGGTCTGCCTCGGCCTGCAGGAGCCGGGCGGCGATTTTGATCTTGCCGGCCTCGCCCAAAAGCGGGGCAGCAGTGGCGGGCGCAAGTGACATCAACAACTCGCGCTCCAGGCCGAGCAGCTCGCCATAAGCCTCCTCCACCTCCTGCTGCGCCTGATCATACTTCTCCTGCTCCTGCAAGCGCAGAATCCGGCGCATGACTGCGGCGAGCTGCTGCACCAGCCGCATGATGTAATCGCGTTCGATCATGGTAATTGCAGCAATGACGATCTCTCATTTGCCGGCACAATTCAATTCTGCCCTTCCGCCTCCCGCCGGGGCCGCAGTTCGCTGGCCTTGACGGCCTGCTGCCAAACCAGCCTGCCGCTCTTGTCGTAACATTCCATCGTCAGCTTGCGGTCGCGGCGCGGGCCATCAAAGCGCAACATGCCGAAGCTGTGCCCGGTATCGTAAAGCGTGCCCGGGACGCGATACGGATTGTTCAAATCCTTCTCTGCGCGATAGGTGCCGGCGGTGAACGACGAGCTGGTGAAATCATACAGCGGGTAAAAGCCCTCCGGCTGCAATCGGATCAGCTCGCTCATGTGGCGGTCGCCGGAAAGAAACACCACGCCCCACACGTTTTGATCCTGCAGCCACTGCAGGAATTGCCGGTATTCATGCGGAAACTTCGCAAAGGATTCGGCCGGCGACATGGGATTGAGCATTTGGTTGCCACCCACGATGATTTTGAACGGCGCCCGGCTGGCGATCAAACCGTCTTTCAGCCAGCGCATCTGCGCCGGGCCGAACATGACCTTGTCCAGCGAATCGCGCGAGTAGTTGGGCGAGCGATGATAGCGGTTGTCGAGCATGAAGAAGTCGATGTCATTCCAACTGAAACTGAAGAACACACCGGGCACGCCGTCATGGCCAAAAGCCGGATTCGGCCAGTAGGCCTTGAAGATTTCCAGCGCCGGCTGCTTCAGGCGATAGGTCCAATCGGCGTCGTTGGGACCGTAGTCGTGATCGTCCCAAATCGCGTAATGGTGCGTGGCGGCCAGCAGCGCCTGCAGCTCGGGCAGGGCGCGGGTGTGGGCGTTGCGCGCTTTCATTTGGGCAATGGAGAAGAAATCCGGCTCGCGATAGTAGAAATTGTCGCCCAGCCACAGCATGAGATCCGGCTGCTTCGCGGCCATGGTGGGAAAGATGTCGTAATCACTGCCATAAGGTTTGCCGGGGCGATCATGACTCTCCTGGTTCACATACGCGCAGGAGCCAAACAGCACGGAGAATGGCGGCGGATCGCTGCGCCATTGCCAAAACGTCTGCGTTTGAAAGTTGAGGCGATACGGCCGCGGTACGAGTCTGCCGTCAATGTACAGTTCATACTCATAGCGTGTGCCTGGTTCGAGCAAACTCAAAATCACTTGCGCGATGTGATCCCCTTGCGCCGTGGTCATCACCGCCGGGCTAAGTGCGGCAGAGCCGGGCTGCCCCTCCATCCAGTAACGGAATTGCACCGACGCCGGCCGCGTGGTTTGTACCCACAGCGCCGCTTCGGTCAGTTCTGCGTAACCTGCCATCGGGCCGGAACGCAAGCCGGTGTCCGTGGGATTGGGATTGAGCGGCTGCTGCCGGGGCGTGGTGGTCTGGGCGGTGAGTATGCCGGCCAGTCCAAACAGCAACACCCAGCCTGCACATCTTGCCTGTCGGAGAAAGCTCTGCTTCATCGTTTTCCTGCCTCCAGAATTTGGGAGAACAACCCTTGAAGTAAATCGCCAGAGTGTAGAACGACCCGGCGCTGTGCCCGAAACTTTGCAACTCGTCTGGAATGACGCCGCAAGAGCGCTGTAACTCATCAGTCGGCTGCCGCCGGCTTCGGCTGGCAGCCTGCGATTTGAATCGCAGCTTCATCGTTTTTCTGCCTCCAGATATTGGCGGAACAACTCATGAAGTAATTCGCCGCCGTCCAAAGTGACTTATAGCCGGCATCACCTGACTCGTGGTATTAGTCTGCGAGTTGAATCGCAGGTCTGAATTGGCTTGAATCGCTGGCTGAATCGCAGGCCGGGTTGCCTCACCCTGCCGCCGCACCCGGGCCCCGCACGACTTCAGCAAGGATTTCCGGCGGCGGCGCCATGAGTTTGCCGCGCGGATCGATGAACACGCCGAGCGAATAATCGCGCGCCAGCAACCGGCCGGTGCCGGCGTTGTAGATCTCATGCCACCAGGCCCCGCGCACCCGGCTCAGGTGGCAAATCCAACTGACGATCCTGATGGCGTCGTTGTCGAAGGCAGGCTCAAAATACTCGATCTCGTGTCCGCCCTGCAACGCACTCCAGCCATAACTGCGCGCCTTCTCGATGGGATGGCCGGCGGCGCGAATGGCGTCAAAGTATGCCTGTTCGATCCAATGCAAATAAACCGCGTGATGCACGTGTTGTACGGTGTCGACTTCATACGTCTGCACACGGCGTGTGCTTTCGTAGCGATGGGCGTCTGCAATCTCCGGCGCATGCCGAATGTGCACGGACAGCGGTTCCTGCTCGTTGGTGGGTTGAAAAGCCGCCTGAAAATCTGCGGGAATACGCACCGGCTGGCCGGTGGTCAAATCGACATAAACCCAATTGACCCGGGCGCGGGCAACCACAGCGGCATCGCGCCCGCGCGTGAGCACGTACTCGCGGTGGGAAGTCACCCGCTTCATATCTGACACCCAGGTGGTGATCTCGATCTCGTCGCCGTACACCGCCTGCTGGAAGTAACGAATCGCCAGCTTGCGGATCACCCAGCCCACGCCGCGGCTGCGATACCAGGCGGGACAGTAGCCCGCCGCCGTGGAAGCCTCAATCGCGGCCTCCTGCATGTACTTCACGAACACGGCATTGTTCAGGTGATGAAAAAAATCCAGCTCGTAGTGGCGCACGCGAAAACGGCGGCGATACAGGTGTGACAAGGTTGCTCCTTTCATGCCAGGGCAATTGCAGCGGGATGGCGAAAGATAAGCAGCATGCCGCAGGAAGTCAAGGCAGTGCGGCCGGCAGAATTTTTGCTGACATCAGCGGGAAAAATTTCCTATCTTGCCGCTGTCGGATTGGCGGGAATTGCGCCGCGCAGTTCCTGTTCCTTCCAGTGGTGACGTACTCGTGGCTGTGAGGTTGAACCAATGCAAGTGGAGCGGAGGAAGCATGATCGCCTTCATCACCGGCGGCACAGGTTTCATCGGCAGTTTTTTGGCACAACGATTGACCGACGCCTGCGAGCAAGTGTATTGCCTGGTGCGGCCGACCAGCTCGCTGAAGTGGCTGCAGCAGTTGCCGGTAAATTACGTTTACGGTGACTTGTTTAATGAAGCCGCGCTGGCCGAGGCCCTGCGTCACGCCACCCACATCTTTCACCTGGCCGGCGTCACCAAAGAGTTGACCCGCGCCGCATACTTTCGCGCCAATGGCGAGGGCACGGCGGCATTGCTGCGCGCGTGCAGCCGCCATGCCCGGGATCTCGAACGCTTCGTGTATGTTTCCAGCATCGCGGCCGCAGGCCCCAGCCGGGGCAGACAATTGCGCACCGAGGAGGAACCACCGCAACCGGTTTCGGTCTATGGCAAATCGAAATACGCCGGTGAAATGGCCTGCGCCGAGTTTCGTTCACGAATGCCGATCACCATCGTGCGACCGCCCATTGTCTATGGCCCGCGTGACCGCGACGTCTATAACTACTTCAAACAAGTCAATCTCGGCATTCGCCTGCGGCCGGGCCGGCGCGAACGCTGGACCAGCTTGATTCATGTGCATGATTTGGTACGCGGTATCATCCTTGCCGGCACCCATCTCAGAGCCATCGGCGAAACCTACTTCCTGACCAACCCCGAGCCATATGAATGGAACGAACTCGGCCTGGCAATCGCGCAGGCGCTGGGCAGGAAGTCGATGGCGATCACCGTGCCGGAGGCGGTGACGCCGGTGGTGGCGGCGGTGAGCGAGTTGGTGGCCAAAATCGTGCGCAAACCGGCACTGCTGAACTTCGACAAGATACGTGAAATGCGGCAGGCCGGCTGGGCATTCTCCGGTGAGAAGGCCAAACAACATCTCGGTTTTGTCACGGAAATTCCGCTCAGCGAGGGCCTCAAGCAAACCGTGGAATGGTATCGTGAGAACGGCTGGCTGTAGGCAAAATAGCGCTTGCTTCTCAGCACGATTCTTCTATCTTAACGCGGCTTGAAATCAGACTCGACCTCCTTTGTGCCGCCCCCCTCAAGTCGCCTGACAGGCAAGATCAACTTCATGTGAAAAGTGGAGAAGCAAGCGCCGGTGAAGAGAGTTGTTTCGATTGCGACGTTTCTGACTGCCCTGGTTGTCCTTCCCCTTTCTACTCAAACCCCGTGGCGCAGCGACGGTTGCCTGACCTTTTCCGGGCCGGTGGTCGTCGAACAACAGGATGCGGGAGGCTGGTTCGACTTTTTCCCGCCAGCGCCGTTGCGCAGGCTTGAACGAGCCGCCATTGGTTTGAGCGCCGATACTGCGGCCATGGCTGCCGGGCCCGGTTTCACGATTGAGTTGTGGTTCCAGTCGGAGGAATCATCTGACCCGGCGACGCTGCTCGCGCTGTTGGAGTCCGGCACGGGCCGCTCCTTTTGCCGGTTGCGGCGTGAAACGGCCGGGCATTACGTGGCAGAGCTGGCTCTGCCCGGCTCGTCCGTTGTGCTGACCGCGGTCGCGAACAATGCGGTTCAAGGCTGGCGCCATCTGGCTTTGGTTTTCGACCGCACCCCGGCGCAAGCGCCGCAGTTGCGAATGTTTCTGGACGGCACGCAGCTCGCAAGCATGAATTGTCCCGTCTCACCGGTTTGGCCCGGCCGTTTTGCTTTGAACCTCGGCGGCGGCTCCGGCGTCTCGCTTTTCGCCGGCAAGGTGGACGACGTGCGTATTTCCGCCTGGCCGCGTTATCGTCCGGCCGGCTTTCAACCCGCGCGGCCGCTGCTGCAAGACCGCGGCACGCTCGGCTTGTGGAACTTCGACGCGCTTCAGCATGCGGGTCTCGGCCGCCGGGTGGAACGCGCCGAGGGCGGCTGGCAGAAGGTTTGGCGTGCCTCCGACAGCGGCGCGCGCCTCACAAGCTGGCAGGTCCGCCGCAGCGCTGACCAGGGTTTGGAAATCCGCTGGGAAACTGCGCGCGAAGACAACTTGCATGGGTTTGAGATTCAGCGTCGTGATGCCACTTCTGCTGCACCGTTTGCGAAAGTCGGATTCGTGCCGGCCACCGGCACCAGCACCCATGACGTGGTTTATCATTACATTGATAACCCGGAGCGCAGCGGCCTCTACGAGTGTCGTTTGAAATGCGTGGATGCCGGCGGCCGGGCCGGCTACTCGGCGACATTGCGCCGTGAGTTTCGCCGTGCGCTGGCAGCGGATGATTGAATCCTGCCGGCAATGCGCCAGCACAGCTACGCCCGGCGCCGACAGTTTGCAGGGCAACCGGCCCGACGAACAATGCGGCGTGCGGGCACACGCACCGCCGTATTCCCGCTGCGGGTTTCCCGGCACGTGATGCCAACCTCTCGTGGTACTCTTGCTGAAGGGAAAGCACTTGCGACTCTCTTTCTTTCATCTCCTGCTCCTCTCCCTCCTCGTTGCCGGCTGTGGCAGCCAATCGGAAAAAAGTCTGGTGGTCTATTCGCCACATGGCAAGGAATTGCTGGAGGATTTTGCCCGGCGCTTCGAGGCCACCCATCCCGGCGTGAATGTCGACTGGTTCGACATGGGCGCGCAAGATGTGCTCGATCGCGTGCGCTCGGAGAAAGCCAACCCGCAGGCCGACATCTGGTGGGGCGCGCCGGCGCCCACCTTCATGCAGGCGGCGCGCGAGGGTTTGCTGCAAGCCTATCGCCCATCCTGGGCGGCCGCGGTTGATTCGGCATTTCACGACCCGCAGGACTTTTGGTACGGCACCTGGATCACGCCGGAAATCATCATGTTCAACCGCGAAACGCTGACGCGCGCGACCGCGCCGCAGGATTGGGACGAGGTGCTGTCGGAAAAATGGCGCGATCAGATTGTGCTGCGTGATCCGCTCGCCTCCGGCACCATGCGCGCGATCTTTTTCGCCATGATCTACCGGGCTTATCGTGAAACCGGCTCGCCGGCCGCCGGTTTTGACTGGCTCCGCCGGCTGGACGCCAACACGAAATCCTATGCCGCCAATCCCGCCCTGCTTTATTTGGCGCTGGCACGTGGCGGCGCGGCATTCACGCTGTGGAATCATCCTGATGTGCCGCTGCAGGCCAACACTTACGGTTATCCCTTCGACTATGTCGTACCGCGCAGCGGTGTGCCGCTGGTGCCGGAAGGCCTCGCAATCATTGCCGGCGCCAAACATCCCGAACTGGCGCGGCAGTTTTACGAATTCATCACCTCGCCCGAATCCTTCCTGCATGCCGCGCGTGCTTACTGGCGCATTCCCGCGCGCAAAGATTTGGACTTCTCGCAATTTCCCGCGGAAACCGACCCCGCTCAGTTTCCGGCGTTACCCATGAATTGGCAGCTCTTCGCCGACAGCTCCGAAGCCTGGATGCAGTATTGGGATGCCAACGTGCGCAATCGAGGGAAGCACTAGCATGGCGCGCGTTCGGCTGGCAGGGATTGAGAAATCGTTCGGGGCAGTCGCGGCCGTGGCAGAACTTCATCTGGACATTGCCGAAGGCGAGTTTTTCAGCCTGCTCGGGCCGAGCGGCTGCGGCAAAACCACGACGCTGCGCATGCTCGCAGGATTTGAAACGCCGGATCGTGGCCGGATACTTTTCAATGACGAAGAAGTTACCGCCAAACGGCCGAATCAACGCAACACCGGCATGGTCTTCCAAAACTATGCCCTGTTTCCCCACCTCACGGTTTTTGAAAATGTCGCGTTTGGCCTGCGCGCGCGCAAACGACCTGAATCTGAAATCGCGGCGCACGTGCATGAGGCGTTGCAGCTCGTGGCAATGCATGAGCTGGCCCAGCGGCCGGTGACCCAGCTTTCCGGCGGACAGCAACAGCGCGTGGCGCTGGCGCGCGCGCTGGCCATCAAACCCGCCATCTTGCTGCTGGATGAGCCGCTCTCCAATCTCGATGCCAAGCTGCGCTACACCACCCGCAGCGAGCTGAAGCGCCTGCAGCGCCGCCTGGGCATTACCACCATCTATGTCACTCACGATCAGGAGGAGGCACTCGCGCTGTCCGATCGCCTCGCGATTCTCAATCACGGAGTCTTGCAGCAGGTGGGTACGCCGGAACAAATCTACAAAGACCCGGCGAACTTGTTTGTGATGAATTTCATCGGTGCGACCAATGTGCTCAGCGGCCGCGTTGATCGTTCAACAGGAGGCGGCTTCACCGTCAAAGGCGCTTCATGGCAGGTGCAATTCCCCGGCGCGCCGGAGGCTTTGCCCACGGCGGACGAAGTGCAACTGGCCTTCCGGCCGGAACACGTGAGGCTCGGCGAAGCCGAAGCGCCCACCGGCGAGGAGGTGCTGATTGAGGGCCAATGGCACAGCCTGGAGTACGCCGGCACGCACTGGCTGGCGCAGCTCACAGTTGACGGCGGACTCTGCACCGCGCGCATTTCCGATGAAGTCAAGCTTGCTTTGCTCGGGCCGCAGGCCTGGGTTGAAGCCGGTCGCAAGAAAGTCATTTTGCGGATTCCGCGCCGCCATTTGCGCTTTTTCACGAGTTGACGCGCCGGCCTGGCCACGCCTGTGCCCTGTTGCCGGCCACGCCGGTCCATTCGAATGGTGCAATTCAAAATTTCCCGCACTTTGCTCAAGCGACATCCCTTCACGTTCGCCGCAGTGGCGGCGCTGCTCGCGGTGTTGGCGCTCACGATCTATTTTCCGCTGAGCACAATGCTGCTCGAGAGCCTGCGGACCGTCGATCCTCAGACCGGTGGCAAAGGCTTTTCATTCGTCCACTTTGCGCGCTTTTTCAGCCTGCGCTCGCCCGAGAGTCTGCAGGCCTTGTCCGGCAGTTTGAAGATATCGCTGCTGAGCGTCCTGCTGAGCGCCCTGGTAGGCGTGCCGCTGGCGATTCTGTTCACGCGTTTTCAATTCCCCGGACAAAAGCTGTTTGCCGTGCTCGCAACGCTGCCCATGCTGCTGCCGCCGCTGGTCGGCGTCATCGCCTTCTTCATTCTCATGGATGAAACCGGCATCGTACCGCGCGCCTTGCAGCATCTGCTTGCCACCGCCACACCGCCGCTGGTCATGCGCGGCGTGCCTGCCATTCTGCTGGTGCACACCTACAGCTTCTACGTGTTCTTCTATTTGTTGACCCGCAACGCGCTGGCCGGCCTGGATCATTCCCTGGAAGAAGCGGCGCTGGGATTGGGGGCGGGCCGCTGGCGATTGTGGTTTGGCGTCATCCTGCCGCAGTTGCGGCCCGCCTTGATCGGCGCGGCCATGTTGGTGTTCATGAATTCCATGGCGAGCTTCACCGCCCCCTATCTTTTCCGCGATGATTGGCGCTTTTTGTCACTGGAAATCTACAATGCCAAGCTCAAGGGTGACCTGCCGCTCGCGATGGCGCAGTCGGTGGTGCTGGCGAGTATCTCGATCATGTTCGTCTTTGTCTTGCGCTGGTACGGCAATCGCCACGCCCTGGGCCGCGTCAGCAAAGGCGTGGCCGCGCCCGCGAGAAGATTGACCGGCCGCGGGCAGAAATTCGCTTTGACTGCCGCCGGCAGTGTCATCACCCTCTTGTTGATGCTGCCACAGCTCACACTTTTGCTCATGGCTTTCGTGAAGAACGGCACGTGGACTTCGGCGATTCTGCCGGACACCTTCACGATCGAGAACTTTCTCGAGCTGTTTGGCAGCCGCAAGACTGCGGAACCCTGGTTGAACAGTCTTTGGATGTCAGCCACGGCCACGGCTCTGGGCACCGTCATCGCGCTGGCCGCCGTACTGGCCGCCCACCGTGGCAAACGCCTGCCGCCCGGCATAGCCGGACTGCTGGAGATCAGCGTGATGCTGCCCTGGGCGGTGCCGGGCACGGTGATCGCAATGGCTTTAATCGTGGCGTTCATCACCCCGCATTGGTTCACCGCCGGCCACACGCTGGTCGGAACATCTGCCATTATGGTGCTGGCCTATTTTGTTCGCCATTTGCCCATTCAATTTCGCGCCACGGCCGCTGCGCACGCGCAACTGGATCCCGCACTCGATGAGGCAGCGCAGAACCTGGGCGCCGGCGGCTGGATGGCATTTCGCCGTGTCACGCTGCCGCTGATTCTTCCCGGCGTCATCACCGGCACGGTTACCGCATTCGTGATCGCGCTCGGCGAGTTCGTCTCTTCCATTCTGCTGTTCACCCCCTCCAACCGTCCGCTCTCTGTGGCCATCTTCTCCGAGCTGCGCGATTTCGACCTGGGCAGTGTCGCAGCATATTCGATCCTGCTGGCCGTGCTCATCGGCGCCGCCCTGGCCCTGGCGCAGAAACTGCAAGGCCAGCAGCAACCCGGGCTCACCGCTTAGCGCGCCTTCGACTTGTGTTGTGTGCGTCATGCGGACCAAGACGCTCCGACCACAGGAAAACAACGCGGCGGCTGAATTCGCGGCCAGCTTTTTTGTCTTGCCCCTTTCTTCACTTCTCTTTCCTCGTGGGTAATTATCATGGTCATCAATCGAACAAAGGAGCCTGCTATGTTGACAAGAAAGGACAATGCTGAAGCCGAACGCAGCGGTGGCGAACTGAATACGATAATCGGGCGTGGCTCAGTTTTTGAAGGAACCCTCACCGTGCAAAGCAGCTTGCGGGTGGACGGCAAGGTGATCGGCAACGTGCAAGTGAGTGATGCACTGATTGTCGGGAAAGAAGGGGAAATCGACGGGGAAGTGCGTGTGCGCAATGCCATCATCGGTGGCCGGGTGCGCAATCGCATTCTGGCAAGCGGCAAGGTTGTGCTGGAGGCCAAATCGGTTGTGCATGGTGAAGTGAAGACCTCCCGGCTGGTGATTGACGAAGGCGCGGTTTTCGAGGGCAAATGCTCGATGAGCGACGACGACAAAGCGGCCGCCCTGCCCGAAAATTCCAGCCGCGGCAATCGCCCCGTGGCGATGAACATGGAAGTACTGTCACGGCACGAAGCGGCTGCCGGACGATGAGGAAAACCCGCCATGAAACTTACATTCTTGCGCAGGCTCTTCGGCGATTCCGCGGCCAGCGAGCCTCCGCCTGCGCCCAGCCACCGGCGCGACCCGCGGGATTTTGAGACGCCACACTTTGCCACCCGGCCGGCGCCTCCCAATCCCAAACCCGTATCGCCGCGAACCCCAACTCCACAACCCCCGAAGAACGTCATGGAAGAGACTGGCAGATCAGGAGATTTGAATACCATCATCGGCAAGGGTACGGTGATCGACGGCACCATCAAAGTGCAAAACAGCATGCGCCTGGACGGACGAGTGACCGGTCACCTCCTCACCACGGATGCCTTGGTGGTCGGCAAAGACGGCGAAATCCGCGGCGAAGTTCGCACCAAGAATGCCGTCATTGGCGGCCTGGTGAATGGGCAAATTTTTGCCAGCGGCAAAGTGGTTTTGGAGAGTCGTGCCGTCTTGAAAGGCGATATCAAAACTGCCAAGCTGATGGTCAATGATGGTGCGCGCTTTGACGGCAATTGCTCGATGAGTGAAGACGGTGGCGTCAAGGCGCTGGCACACGGCCAGAACAGCGCCGAGCCGGCCAGAGCGGGTGAATTCAGCCGCAGCGCCGCCAGCCGTCGCTAGTGGTCTGTTACCTTAAAATGTACAGCCATCATCCCTGTCATCCTGTAAGGATCCTGCAAAGCTTTGAGCACAGTGCCAGGTGTCTCGCAAGATTCCTTCTGAATGATACTCGGAATCTCTCATACAAATCAAAGTAACAGAGCACTAGTTGGTGTCCGACTGAGAATGTTCCCTCCCCGGCTGAGCCGCGGCGGGAACATGGTCGCAGGTGCTCGTGATTTCGCGACGGACGCGGGTATTCTCGCGCTCACACCGCACCACGCCCTTCGCGCTGCCGCATTTCCGCTTGACTTGCTAGCCCTGGGAACGTACATTGCCCCGCGTTGAGAAGCGCCAACATGCTTCACAACGCAGCAGGTTCCTGGCTCAGCAAGGAGGAGCGGGTGGTGTTTCAACATGCGTTGCGCAATCTGTTGGTTGGCGGGCTGCTGTGCGCCGCGCCGGCTTGGGCACAGGACAATCAGTCCGTGCTGCGCGCGAAAGACGCGCGCAGCATCACCGCTGATTCTCTGTTGCTGGGCAATGGTTTGGTGGTGGTGCAGGTGTTGGCGGCAAGCGACACCAACAAAAACCGTCCCAACGAGATTACCGTGGCCGGCGCTTTCACGATCGGCACGCCCACCAAGCGTTTGCTCTTCGGCTTCGGCGAATCTTTCTACAGTTCCCACCTGAACGTTCGGGTTGACGGCAAAGCCTATAGCAACATCCCCCATCACAGCGGCGCCGAACCGTTGACCGTGACAACGCTGCCGCAACGCACCGGCGGCACGATTCAATGTGAATACGCGGCCGGCGGCGTCACCATCGTGCAGCGCCTCACGCCGGTGAAACTCAGCCGCACCACCGGCGCGATCTTGATCTCGTACGATATCGTCAACAATTCCTCGCTGCCCCATCTCGTCGGCGTGCTCCTGCAGCTCGATACCCAAGTCGCGGGCAATGACGCGGCCTCGATCCTGACCCGCTTTGGCTACAGCCGCAGAGATACTCTCTTCGCTGCCCCTGCCCTCCCGGAATTCTTTCAGGCCTTCGAAACCACGCGCGGCCCCGGCGACACGCTGGGGCTGATCGCCCAGGGCATCCTGAGTGGCAACGGCGCCGTGCAGCCCAACCTCTTCATCATCGGCAATCATTCCGCCTTGAAGGCAGTGAGCTGGGAGTACACGCCGGTTGCCGGCTTTTACGAGGACAGCGCCGTGCTCCTGCGTTGGGATGAACAGTATCTCCAATCCGGCGAGCGGCGCGTCGTTGCCACTTACTATGGTATTGGAGATGTCGCCAGCAATGTTGGTGCGCCGTTGACCCTGCACCTTGCGGCGGCCAGCAGTCTCAGCGCGATGGGCGGTGTCCTTTCGCCCAACCCCTTCGAAGTCAATTTGCTGGTCAATAATCGCCTGAATCAAACCGTGAGTGCAGTACAGGCCACTTTGCTTCTGCCGCCCGGCTTGATGCTGGCCTTTGATGAACAAGCAACCAAACTGCTCGCGAACCCCACGCTGGGCCCGGCCGCAACCAGCACAGCCTCGTGGAGGGTCCTGGCGCAATGTCCGCCGGCTGATACGACGTTGAACCTGACCGTGCAGGTGTCCGCGCTGCCACAAATTGCGAAGACAATCACTGACTCGATCTTCATTCCCAGTTGCGTTGTTCCCCTGCCGGATTTCGAAGTGGTGGTGGCGCCCTCGTTTCAACCCCTCACTGCCGGCGAAAGGGCGGATTTCCAGGTCGCAATCATCGGTCGCGATGGCTTCAATCAGGAAGTCGCGCTGTCATTCTCACCAGCCATTCCCGGCGTTGCCGGTCGCTTCACGCCGGAAAGAATTTTTCCCGGGCAAAGCGCCATCTTCACAGTGAGCACCAGTCGCGATTTGATTGCCGGAGAATATCCCATCCTCGTGACGGGCAAGGGTGGAGGGCTGACGCGCAGTGACGAGGTGAGACTGCAGGTTGCTCCCGCACCATTGCCTGATTTCCGGATTGCTGTTCAGCCGCGCGATCGCTCCCTCACCGCCGGAGATTCCACCGCATTTGAAGTCGCGGTCATTGCGCTCGCCGGCTTCAATCAGGAGGTTGCTCTTTCCTTTGCGCCCGCCATTCCGGGCATGACCGGCAGCCTGACGCCCTCCCGGATCCTGCCCGGCCAGCGCGCTGCGCTCACCCTGCGCACGACTCGCGATCTGATTGCGGGAAACTATCGCCTTATCGTAACAGGCCAAAGTGGCGGGTTGATTCACAGCGACTCGGTGCAGGTGAGCATGGCTGCAGCTCCCCCCCTGGATGTCAGCCCGCCGGCGTTCATCAATTTCAATCCCGCGCCCGAAGCTGCAGAAGTGCCGCCGCACACTGCCATCGCGTTGCAGATTGTGGATGAACTCGCCGGGGTTGATTCGGCCAGCATTCGCATGCAGGTGAACGGCGTCGCGGTCACGCCAGTGATCACTGGTTCGCCGCGGACCTATGCCGTCGTCTATCGACCCGCCTCGCCTTTTCGCTTGAATGATACGGTGCGCGTGCGCGTCGCTGCCGCGGATCGCAGCCGGCCCGCGAATGCCGACAGCGTGACCTACGCCTTTCGCACGCGGCCGGATACCTCGCCGCCGTTTGTCACCGAACGCACGCCGGGCCGCAACAGCCGCAACGTTGCAATGGACACCGACATTCGTCTCGCCGTGCGCGACGTGGATTCCGGCGTGGACAGCACCACGATCGTGCTGAGCCTTGATGGCGCGAGTGTGCAACCCGAGATCAGCGGCACGCCGGCGCAATACTTTCTGCGTTATCTCCCGGCCCGCCCGTTTCGTGACAATCAAACCGTCACCGTGCGGCTGACAGCCGCGGATTTGGCCTCCCCGGCCAACGCGCTCTCGCCCGCGGAGGAATACACCTTCACGACGGTGCGCGATTCCCTGGCGCCGCGGTTGCTGGATCTGTTTCCCGCGCCCTTTGCCACCAATGTGCCTGGCAACATCGAAATTCGCGCCAGCTTGGAGGACGACCTAACCGGCGTGGATCGCGATGCGATCGTCCTGCTGATCAACCAGCAAGCCGTTGCGCCGATGCTCACTGAGATCCCGCGAGGATTCCAATTGCGCTATCGCATGCCGGTGGCACCCAACCCGGGCGACACGGTGTTTGTGCATCTCCGCGGCCGCGACCGGGCCAGCACGCCCAACGACCTGGCGCGCGTGTACTACTTCGTGATTGCGCTTGACCGTGATTTGGAGCCGCCCTATGCCACGCGCCAAAGCCCGGCGCCCGGCGCCACCAACGTGCCGGTTACGGCCGGCGTTTCAGTGCACGTCGTTGATAACGGCAGTGGCGTTGATCGCAATTCGCTGAGGTTGGTCGTCAACGGCCAGGCGGTTGCACCGACGATCACCGGCCAGCCCGGCGATTTCCTGCTGACCTACCAGCCACCGGTTCCCTGGCCTTTCAATGCCACAATAACGGCGGTGGTGAATGCGCAGGATTTGGCCGCGCCGCCCAATGTCATGCCGCCGGACACGTTTGCCTTCGAAGTCGTGAAGGACATTTCTCCGCCATTTATTACAGACCTGACACCGGCCACTGGTGCCACCGAGGTACCGGGTTCGACCAGCATCTCGTATCTGGTGCGGGATGAAGGCGCGGGTGTCGAACGCAGCTCCATTCAACTCCGGGTGAATGGAGCCAACGTTGCGGCGCAAATCTCGGGTGCGGCCAGCGCCTACGCGGTGCACTATCAACCAGCTCAGGAATTTCAGCCGGGCGAGCGCGTGACGCTGGAGATGCAGGCGGAGGACAGGTCCACTCCGCCCAATCGCGCCGTGACCTCCTCTTTCTTCACCGTTGGCCAATCCTTGCCGGACTTGATTGCGGTCGAGTTAGTGCCGGTTGGCGAATTCTCTCCTGGCCGGCCTGGCCAGGTACGCGGCCGTGTCAGGCTTGAGGCGCGCGCGCCGGCAGCAGGGATTCAGATTCACTTCCTGGCCGACGGCCAAGTTTGGCGGGACACGACTTTGGCCAGCTTGCCACCGGGCCAGGACATTGATCTGCCAGTTACTTTCCTTTTTCAAGACGAGGGCAGCCACACGCTCGGTTTGGTGTGCGATCCGGCTGATGCGCTGCGGGAGGCCAACGAAACCAACAACCAACAACAATTGCTGATTCAGCTCGCCGGAACTCGCGTTCTGTCCGGCAAACTGGTGGTTCGCCCCAATCCCTTTACACCCAACGGCGACGGCTTCAACGATGTAGTTGAGTTCGACTTCTCCGGCCTGGATATTGAAAACCCCACCTTGCATATCTTCGATGCCAATGGCATCCCCCTGCTCACCGACAGCCGCCACAGCGGAAAACGCATGCATTGGAACGGCCGTGACGAACGCGGCCGTGAATTGTTGCCGGGAGTTTATCTCTACTCCTTGCAGGAAAAGGGCAGCAATGTTGCCAGCGGCTACGTTGTGCTGGCGCGCTAAAGCTTTCAATTTTTCTCAAAATGACGTGAAATATTTTGCCCTCCTGGAGCAACTATACTCATAAAGAATGGGGATTCTGCGGGGAGTTGAAAGGGCGAATTATCTGACATTCGACCCGGGGATGATCAGATTATTCCCCTTTCTTCTTTGGGGGGAAGGGGCGATAGCCGGGGAGTTTCATCACACATGATTTTGCAGGCTGGGGGGCCTCCATGATGAGCGGAGGGCGAGACTTCCGGGGCAACGCGGTTAGCCGGAGGGATTCCCCTTCGCTCATTCCATGCCGCCTCGACTCCTCTGACGGGGCCCAACCCGGTGGCTCCGTCCTCCCTTGGGTAAACCTTCCTTCCCAATGCCTTCGCCTTGCATTTCCAAGAGGTTTCCAGCGTCACAGATTTTGATGGGAACAAATCTGTCCTGTTCCTGGTTAGAAGGATCGACGCGCCAGGCAGAAGAAACCAGCAACCTGACAAGCCTGGTGACGTGACAGCAGAATCCGTTACCTCCTTTAGTCGTTTTCCTTCCTCCTCAGAATCCCCAGTGTCCTCCGGGACCTGGGGATTTTTCATGCCAGC
>JBBIKM010000042.1:0-32503 GCA_037445455.1 bacterium
CAGGGCCGTGATCATGCGCCAGGAAGGTCCGGTGGTGTTGGTGATGGCATTGACGCAGGTGTAGTTGCCGCTGCTGCGCAAACCCAAACGCCCCAGGCCGGGAATATCGGCAAGATGGCGGAGGTCGGTGCCGCGCGCGTTGCCCCATTGCCAGGCCGGGCCCCATGGGCCGAACTTCTCGTTAAGCTGGCGCAGCGCGGATTGAAATGCGAGCCAGGCGAGATCGGGCAGCGTCTCGCGGGCGGCGGTGTTGCGCCGGTCGAAGTAGGCCGCATGCGGCGCATGCAGAATCAGGTCAACCGTCACGTCGCGGCGCGGTTGCTTGAGGCGGTGGTCACTGTCTGGCCATTCATCCTCCCAAATCAATTCGTGCAAGGCGCGCCACCAGTGGACAAAAATTGCCGGCGCCATCTGATCGGCCCGAAACTCATAATTCCAGCGCTCGAGTTCGGCGCGCGCCTGCGTCTGCTCCGGCGTCAAGCCGGTGGACGGCAGTTGCGCCAGCAGCGCCGGCAAGACGGTCGCGGCATGCAGATCTGTGACATCATTCTGCAAAGCCTGCATGTCTTCCGGACGCACGCGGGTCATCGTTGCCAGCCGGGAATTGATGCGGGCGCCGCGCTCGAAGGGAGCGTACTCGCCGCCGAGATAGTAAGGGTAGGTGTCGGTGACCGGATTTTGATTTGCAGAGCTGACGAAACCACGGCCGGGATTTAACGTGTGCGGCAGATGCGCGCGCGCAATCCAACCCGGCCAGTCGTAGGCACGATCACTGCCGTCGCTGACCGTGCGGCCCTGCTCCGGCCAGCGCAGCGGGAGGCGGCCATGGTGCCACAGTGCAATGGTGCCGGCGCTGTCGGCGAAAGCAAAATTCTGCGCCGGGCAGGCATAGTGTTCCAAGGCGGCGAGAAAATCGCTGTAGTTGCGGCTGCGATTCAGTTTCAGAAAAGTGGCCAGTTCATTCGAAGCATCATGCGCCACCCAGCGCAGCGCGGCCTGGCGTGGCATGTCGCCGGCAAACGGCTTTTCCGCAGCGCGATAGGCCACCGGCCCGTGATGGGTGAAGGGAATCGAGTCGCGCACCACTTCGCCGCCGCGGATCTTGATTTCCTCAACGCGCCAGGTCGTTGGCCGCCAGGCGCCGTCATGGAAATAGGCCTGTCGCGTGCTGTCTTGAAAGACAATGTGATACCAATCCATCACGTCGGATTCGGCATTGGTGACGCCCCAGGCGACTTGCTGGTTGAAGCCGATGATCACCGCGGGCGCGCCCGGCAGGCTCACGCCATAGACGTTGACTGTCGGTGCGGCCAGTTGCACTTCATACCAAATTGCCGGCAGGTTGAGCGTCAGGTGAGGATCATTGCAAAGAATCGGATAACCGCTGGCTGTGCGGTTGCCCGCCACTGCCCAATTGTTGCTGCCGCGCGCCGGCAGGGCGGCTGAAAGCGAAGCGTCCGCCGGTGGCACGTACTTGAACTCGCGACCGGGCTGCGGCACCGCCGCCGGCACAAACGGCCACGGCGTCTCCGCCGGCACAATCGGCTCCATCAACGGCGGATAGCCGGGATGCAACAGCCGCCTGAGCGAATCACCCAGCGCCGCGGCGGTACGCGACATGATCACTTCCTCGTTGCGGCTGGTCAGGCGCCAGGCCATGAGTTTCAGCAGCAGCGCCGACTTCATCACCGTCCACGCTTCCGGACGGTAGTCGAGAATCTTGTATTCCAGCGGCAGGTGGCGCAGCGGCAGATTGCTGATCCAGGCGTTGACGCCGCGGGCATAGGCCTCGGCCGCCTGCCAGGTGGCAGAATCGGCGCGCATGGCGGCCAGGGCATTTTCCGCGGCGTAGACCATGCCGAGACGACGGCGAAAGCGATCGTGTTCCAGTCCGCGCGGCCCGATAATTTCCGCCAACCGGCCGGCAGCGGCATGCGTTTGAAACTCCATTTGCCAGAGCCGGTCGCGGGCCGTGAGAAACCCTTGCGCAAAATACAAATCGTGCTCGTTCCCGGCAAAGAGATGCGGCACGCGGCGGTCATCCCACAACACGTGCACGGTATCCTGCAATCCGGGCAGGAACAGGTTGGTCGGCAATTCATCCCGGGCGGTGTTATTTTGCCAAAACCCGGCAAAGGGATTGAGGAATTTCCCGAGTGGTGGAATTTGCTGCTGGCGGAAATTGAGCAGCAGGAAAACAGCCAGCATGAGCAGCATGCCGAAAATCGGTTTGAGCCAGCGCATGAGTGGTCCCAAGGGTTCTTTCAAAAATTGGGCGGAGTGTATTCAAATCTGCCCGGAAAGTCAAGCGCAAGTTGCTGCCGGTTGCCATGCCACGCCGGCAGCAGCACCGCGGCGTTCGTGCTGCGAGGTTCAGTGAAATGCTCATGTCAAAATGATTCGGGAAAGAATGATTGCAGGAATTGAGGCCGGCAACAAAAAAGGCCCGAGTCGTGTGACCCGGACCTTTTGGCTGTGAGGGGGGTGCCATGCACTGCGTGCTGATCGCTCTCAGCACAATCGTTCGTTTCACTGCTGAGCATTGGCAAGTCGCGTGCCGCACCGGCCGCAAGCCAGATCGGAAGCGGTGGAACCGGCGTAATTGCTGAAGGATGGAGCACCTGCGAAGGTTGGGAGAGAGTCGTGGCCGGCCGACTGGGAGAGGACGGCCGCAGCGGTCAAATACAATCTCGCATGCAGCAATTGCAAATCAGTCGCAGGCGGAAAGGTGAGGCCGGTACACCACGACGGCGCGAATGGCCGAGGTCATCACACGATTGTTGAATTCCATGCACATGCCCGGCGCCGCCAGAATATCCAAACAAATCATGCTGCCGCCCCAGGTGCAGCCGTTGATTTTGACCCGATGCGGTGACAAGTGTTTGCGATCGAACCAGCCGCCGGCCACCAGAAAGGTTTCGTCTTCGATCATCACGAGATCATACTCGGAGTTCTGGGTGGTGACGACCATGCGGTCGGCAAAGCGCAAATCGCCGCGCCGGATGCTTTTCATCTGCGGCACGTGTGCCAGGCATTTGTCGATGGTCATGACGTGCAACGGCGCTGCCTGGGCGGACGCCAGCGCCGATCGCTGCCGCGCCTTTTGCTGTACAACGGTCATCCAGTTTTTGAGCGTGTCAATCAACATGAAAACCGGCATCAGGATAGATAAAATTCAGCCAGAGAGGCTGTGGCTCGTGCGGTGGTGCGGATGATTTGTGGGAAAAATAAACGCAATTTTGCGACAGGACGCAATCACAAAAATGCCGAGAATGCAACGGCCGCGCCGGTTCGGCCGGCATGGGACATGCCTGCCCGTGCGCTGCATTCTCGGCAAAGGGGCCGCTGGTGGTTCGGTGCCGGCACGGCACCGCAGTTTACCAAACAGGGCCGCACGTGGGCAGGTCAGTCTTGCGAATTGTCGTTGGAATCGGTGTAAGAGGAATCGTCACCCCAGGACTCACGGTAGATGGTACTCCCCTCCCAGATCGGCGAATACGGGTTGTTGGCCTCCCCGCTATCATCGAAGGAATCGGGGTCGTCATAGCCGCCCGTCTCATTCTCGCCGTCGCAGGCTTTTGCCGCGTAGTGGTTGATGAAAGTGTCTGTCCAACTCATGATGACAGCCTCCTGCAGATTGAAGCGTTGAAAAACCTCCTGGCGCCGCACCATCACTCCGAATGGAGCCGCCAAACCCTGAACTTGTCGAGGTGGCGCAGGCCCTCAGGCCAACTCAGCGAATTCCGCAATCGGCAGAATTCTCACCTCGTCCCTGAGCGCCGTCTGCGTTCGCGCCCACTGTTCAAACCGTCTCCCCTGTTCAACCACACGTCAACAACAAAATGACGAGATAATCTACCAACAGTGCATTCATTTTGAAGAAACCAGGGAAAGTCAGCCAAGGTGGTCGGTGCGAACAGGCGTGGAAGGGATGTTTCGCACGGGTGTGTGACGCAGCAGCGTACTCCGGATTTGGGGCGGCATTTTTTTGACTGCGCAAAATAGCGAAGCGCCCGAGGAAAGTCAAGCTTGGCGGCCGCGGCCGCCAATTTTCATGTCACGGCCTTGCGACAAAACGCGCGCTTGCGCAATACGCTCGCTCAGCGCGCAGGCTGCGAACGATCGACGGCAAGCACTGCGCACGTGGAAGCATCGATCGTCACGCGCGCGATATTGCCATCCGACTCCGCGATGTCGCAGCGATAGAGCAGGCGACCCTGGTCCTTCCGCACCCGCCAGCGCAGCAATTCGCCCGGCACCACCGCCAGTGCCGTGGATTCCGCGGCGGCGCGCACCGCCGGACTCAGCGGCACGGAGACGTTTTCATTGTCCGCGATCGCTTCGCGCAAGTCCTCGGTGCGATCGAGAATCTCAACGATGCGGCCGGTGGCGGCATCAATGCTCACCCGTTTCGCCGTCGAATCATTTTGCACCAGGACCTTGTACACCCGCCTGCCCAAATCGACCTCCTGTCGCAAGCTGGTGACAAATCCACCCGCCACTTGCTGCCGGGCAATCTGTTCGGCGTCATGGGGTGCGGCCGGCTTGCTGGGTTTCTCCGCAGCGCAACCTACAACCAGCCCACAAACCACCGCGAGAATGAGGCCGGTAGGTTTGACAAACATGGCAGACACGTCCTCACAACTTTCATCTGGAATCAGTGACCGAGTCAAATCGACTTCCCATTCAACCTGATTGCCGAATCCCTGCCCCCTGTGCCCCAAGGGGCGCAGCAGCACCGCCCGGGCTGTCGCGGCGGTCTGTCGGCGGCGGAAAGCGCAGCGCACAAAGGCAGATTCAGGTTGACGGCGGGTTATATAGCTGCAAGCACCGCTGCCAGCGAAAGGCAGAGTTGCAGATTTGTGTGGGAACAGGATGAGAAAAACCACCGCGCGGGCGGTTTCTTCGTCTCCAGCCGCAAGCAGGACTATCTTTCAATCGAGAAGCCGTTGATCGGCGAGGGACTCGCGGCCGCCGGTTCTTCCACCGGGCGCTGGCGCATTTGCACCAGCACGCGGGCGGCCGCAAACACCGCCAGGCCGCAAGTGAGGGCATTGAGCAGCAGGGCCAGCGTGACACCCAGCTTTTCGGCAACGAAACCGATCTGCAGGCTGCCCAAGGGCATCAAGCCGCCGAAGCACAGCACATAGAAACCCATCACCCGGCCGCGCAAGTGATCGGGCACACGCTGCTGCAGCGCGCTGTTGCTGTTGACATTGAACAGAATCAGGCCCAGGCCCATCAGCGCCAGACTGATCGTGGCGAGCAACGGCTGGCGGGATAATGCGAACCCTGTGATCGCGAGTGTGAAGATGAGAAGACCGGCCAGCAGGATCTTGCGCGGCCGGAAGCGGTTTGCCACCGTCGCAGAAAAGACCGCGCCGCTGAGCGCGCCCAGGCCGCTTGCCGACAGCAATTGCCCAAGCTCGACCGCGCCGCCGCCCAAAATCTTGTCCGCATAAACCGGCAGAATGACGGTGTAAGACCATCCGAAAACCGTCGAAACCGCCACCAGCCCCAGCACGCCCCATACCAGTTTGGAGCTGCGAATGTAAGCCGCGCCCTCCCGCAGCGATTGCAGCAGCCGCAGCGGCGCTTGTTCGTGTTGCACCGGCGCGCGCGAGCGAATCACAGCCACCGCCAGAATGGTGGCCAGAAACGACAGCGCATTGGCCGCCATGCACCAGGCCGTGCCAAAACCCGCAATCACCAGGCCGCCCACCGCCGGCCCAAACATGCGCGCGCCGTTGAACATCGCCGAGTTGAGCGCAATGCCGTTGGCAAGATCTTCCTTGCCCACCATCTCAACCAGAAAGGATTGCCGCGCGGGAATGTCAAAGGCATTGACCAGGCCGTTGAGGAACACCAGCACCGCCACCAGGTGAATTTCGACGGCGTGCAGCCAGATCAACACCGCAAACAAACCGGCGATGATCAACGCCAGCGCGTTGGTGGCCAGCACCAGCCGCCGGCGATTGAACCGGTCGGCCACGCTGCCGCCAACCAAGGCGAACAAAGAAAGCGGCAGAAATCCCAGGAAGCTGATGAGACCCAGCCATGCCGGCGAGCGGGTGAGTTCATACACCAGCCAGCTTTGTGCGGTATTTTGCATCCAGGTGCCGATGAAGGACACGAACTGGCCGACAAAGAAGATGCGATAGTCGCGATGCCGCAGGGCACCGAAGCGAAGAGCAAGGGACACAATAAGCGCGCAAATGATGTGAAGTGAAAGGTCGTGGCGAATTGAAGAAGCGACAGCGATTTCTGTTTGCGTGAAACGACCATCTGCTCTCTGGCATCGTCGTGCTTCGTTTTGGCTTGCCTGCCGGCATAAAGGTTGAACCAGGAGGTGGGATGGCAGAGGCAAGGACGCGGCATGAAAACGCGCTGGAGACTTGCATCCCGTCAATCCGGTTTCATCCTGTCAAAATGACGAGTCATCCATCCGGCATTGTCGTCACGCCTGCCGGGCAAAGCGCCAAAGGCTCGGGTGACAGGATTTGCAGGATTGCCAGGATGACAGCGATTTTCGCCGGCGTGAAGGCTGAACCGGCAGGCGGGATGCCAAGGTCCAGGACTCTTCAAGCAAAGAAAAAGCGCTGTAAGCTCAAGACAAAAGGTTGCGCCTCCTCCGCGCATACCGAAGGAGCGGAGAAAAGAGAGAAAACACGGCAGCACAGGAATGGCCAGACCGATTGCCACTTGAGGTTTTCCCTCGGTGGCATCGAGAAGCGCCACAAGCCGGCCCGAGAAAATTCAGGGAGTCTGCCGAATTCGTTCCCCTTGCCCCCGCGGCCTTTGCAGGACTCCACGAAATCCAATTGCCACCTCAGGCAACCCCTGGCCCTGCCGTGAAGGATCTGATGGATGGGCAATCAGAAAAAGGCAGAAACTGCCCGGGCGCCGGGCCACGAAGCGGGCACCCACCGGATACCATGCGCACTTGTTGATGACGCAGCGCCCGGGCGGTGGTGTTTTCAGAGAGACGCCATCTAACCGCTCATGCGCGCGGCATGCGCCGCAATGGTTGCAAGCACGCTCTGCAAGTCCGCGGCTGTATGCTGCACCGGGTTGGCAAGGCGGCATTCGAGCTGCGCAAGCGCTCGCTGATGATAGGCGATTTTGGACTCAACGAATTTCAAACCGTTGGCGGTCGAGATCACCACCACCCGCTCCTGCGGTTGCACCTGCCGGCGCGCCGCCATTTTAATGAGCGCGGCGAGCGCCACCCCGGTTTGCGGGCAAACAAAATGGCCGTGACGGTCCGCCAGCGCCGCGGCCTCGGCCAGTTCCTCTTCACTCGCCTGCTCGACAATGCCGTCGAACTGCTGCAAAATTCTGATCGCCTTCTTGAAGCTGACGGGATTGCCGATTTGAATCGCGCTCGCCAGCGTGGGCCGCGCAGGCTGCGGGTGGAATTCACGAAAACCAGTGCGGAAACTCTCATAAAGCGGATTGGCGTGCGCGGCTTGCGCACAGGCGAGGCGCGGCAGCCGCTCGATCAAGCCCAACTCGCGCAACATGAGAAAGCCGTTGCCCAGCGCAGCAACATTGCCGAGATTGCCGCCCGGCACAATCACCCAGTCCGGCACCTGCCAGCCCAATTGCTGCACCAGCTCGACCGCCACAATCTTCTGGCCTTCCAGCCGCAGCGAGTTCATCGAGTTGGCGAGATAAACCTCGGGCCGCGCCGCGAGCTGCTGCACCAGCCGCATGCACCCGTCGAAATCCGTCTCCAGCGCCAGCGTCAGGCTGCCGTGCGCCCGCGGTTGAATCAATTGCGCCGGGCTGATCTTGCCCGCCGGCAGCAACACCACGGAGGGAATGCCGGCGGCCGCGCAATAGGCGGCGAGCGAGGCTGAGGTGTCGCCGGTCGAAGCACACACCACGGCCTCGATTCGGCGGCCCGCGGCGATCATCTGCTTCACCTGCGACACCAGCACGGTCATGCCCAGGTCTTTAAACGAGCCGGTGGGACTGTCGCCGCACTGCTTGATCCAAAGCTGCTCCAGCCCCAGGCTTTTGCCGAAGCCGCCGGCCGGCCGCAAGGCGGAGTAGCCCTCCCCGAGTGAGACAAGGTTGTCATCCTGCAAATGAGGATGAACCCATTCTTTCCTGGCCCAAATGCCGGAGAGGCCGGCGCGCAGTTGGCAGCGTTGTTCAAAAAGCTCTCGCCACTGCGCGGCACTGCGGCTGGCGAGCGGCCGCAGATCGTGCTTCACCTCCAGCAAGTCCAGGCAACGCGGGCAGCGGTAGATGATTTCATCCAGCGGATATTCGCCGGCGCAGCCGCTGCTGCAACGGTAACTGGCATGCAGTTCGTTCATGAGCGCGGGCGCGGAGTCACTTCCCCTGAAAATTCGCGGGCCGCTTTTCCAGAAACGCCCGGGTGCCTTCTTTCATGTCTTCCGTCGAGAAGCACATGCCGAAGAGATTGGATTCGAGCTGCACGCCTTCCTCCAGCGTCATGTCCAGGCCGTGCACCACGGCTTCCAGTGTGAGCTTGATCGCGATCGGGCCCTTCTTGAAAACCGTCTGCAGAATCTCCTCGCATTTGGCGAGCAGTTGTTCCGGCGGGGTGACGTGATTGACCCAGCCCAGGCGATAGGCTTCCTGGGCATCGATCATGTTGCCGGTGAGCAGCAGTTCGAGCGCGCGGCCTTTGCCGATCAAGCGCGGCAGGCGTTGCGTGCCGCCGTTGCCGCACATGATGCCGAGGTTTACTTCCGGCTGTCCGAACCTGGCCTTTTCGGAGGCCACGCGCAGGTGGCAGGCCAGCGCCAATTCGCTGCCGCCGCCCAGGCAGAAGCCGTTCACCGCGGCAATGATGGGCTTGGGATAACGCTCGATGAAACGCAGAATCTCCTGGCTTTGCAGCGAAAATTCCTTGGCGCTCACCGGCGTTTGCTGCGCCAGCTCACTGATGTCCGCACCGGCGGCAAAGGCCTTTTCACCGGCCCCGGTGAGAATGACGCCACCGACGCTTGAATCTTCTTTCACCGAGGCCAGCGCGTGCTGCAATTCCTGCATGGTTTTCCAATTCAGCGCGTTAAGCTTGTCCGGCCGGTTGAGTGTCAGATAGGCGATTTTGTTCTTCACGACGAAGAGAATGTTTTCGTAGGGCATGGCGTGCTCCGTTCGATTAGTCGCAAGCAAGGTGAATTCCGGCTTCCTGCGCTGGGGCGCGAGTGCGGCGGTGCCGGCGAAACGGACGGCAGGCCGCAAACGGCAGTTGCAATTTCCCCCAAAACAAACTCGCCCACAGCATCGGAAATTCCCCGGAGAATTGAAAGCGGAAATTTCGCCGGTGAATTCGCGATGCCGCGGGCGATGGGGCTGCCACCATTCGAAGGTGGCGGCCGCTGGCCTCAACTGGTCTTGGTCTTGGGCTTCACCAAATCCTTGCGCGTGAGGTGCAGCTTGTCGAAGCTGGCGGACGAGATCACGTAGTACCAGCGCGCAAAGCGGGCATTGAGATCGTTGGACAGGTTGCGGCCCTTGTCCATCTTCTTCTGCCACTCGTCGTATTCGTCCTGCAGCCGCTTGTTCTCGCGATCCGATTCTGTCCACAAACTGGCGGGCTTGTTCGCGAAATCGGTGTTGCGCGGTTTTTTGGGCTCCGGCGGCAGGCGCTTGGGATCGAAGCTGGTGGTGATGAAGAGATAGCGGTTCTCCGCCGGACCGCTGCCCGGCGCGGGCGCCAGCGAATCGCTGCCGGCGGTGACCGCCTCGCCCTGGCCGTAAACCACTTCGCCGAAGCGCAGCGTGTAAATCACGCCGTCTTTGGTGGCTGCCTGCAGCTCGCCTTCATTGGAAAGCAACTGGCCGTTGGGGGTGAAGTAGTAGCCCTTGCTTTGCAGCGAAAGCATGTCGGATTGCGAGAGCATGACGCCGCTGCTGGACTTTTCCAGGCTCTGCGACAGGCCGGCGGGCTTCAGGCGCACGCCCACAATCGACAAGCCGTCGAGCGCGGTCAGAAAGTCATTCATCTTGGTCTTATCGACTTCCTCGCTGCTGCGCATGTTGTTCGCCAGCCAGTCGTTTTCCTTCTTGTCGAGCACTATCACATCACGCTGGTTGACCAGGCCGCGGCGCTCATCGATGGAATAGTCCTTGAGCACGACTTGCTGGATGTCGTCCTTGTTCACCTGCAGCAAATCGGCTTCAATCCAGTCGCTGAACTTGGTGGAGATGTCGATGTTCATGCGCACGGCATAGACGCGCTTCTGGCCGGGCACGCGCACGAAGCGAAAGCCGTCACGGCCTTCGACGGGCTTGCCGATGATGAAATCCGCCAGCACCTGTTCGCCCGCGCCTTTGAGGGTGACGCGCTTGCCGCGGCCCTTGAGGCTGGCCGCCTTCTCGTCCAGCGGATCGACGACGCCGCACCCTTCGTGATCACTGATGTTGTCGGAGCGAAAATCATCCTTCTTGATGTCGATCACGGCTGCGGCAGTTTTTGCGAGGCGATCCTTGCCGTCCGCCGGATAATCGTGATGCGAGGGGATGGTCCACTTGCCGTCCTTTAACTGCACTTTGAAGGGCCGCGCGCTGCCGGTGGCCTCGTCATAGTCGATCACTTCCAGCGAGGTGGCGGTGAGCGGGTCCTTGAATTCCGGGAAGAACGGCTGGCCTTGATCGTTGAATGCCGTGGGGGTCACCCGGCGCGGGGCGGTGATCAAGGCCAGCACCAGCAGGCCCGCCGCCACGCCGACAAACGTCAGAGTTTTCTTTTTCTCGCTCATCTCAGCTCCTCAATCTTCTGGCCGCGGCCGCGCCTTCTTGCTCGCGTTTGCGGCGGCGCATGAAAATCATCACGCCCATGACAAAAACCGGGATCGGCGGCAGCAGCACCGCCAGCGATTTGATGCCGCTTTGAATGCGGTGAATCGCCGCTTCCATGTTTTCCTTGCTGGCCTGAATCTTGGCTTCTTTCGCGGCTTCAATGTTGGCCTTTTGCACTTCGAAACGGCGGTTTTCAACCTGCTGCACGTTCTCCGCCATGATTTGCTTGGTCTGCGCGTCCAAATCGGTGCGCTGGCGGATCTCCGCCACTTTTTCATTGAGCTGGCGTTGCGCTTCGTCGAGCGCGCGCTGCGCTTCCGCTTCGGCGTCCTGCTCTTCCTTCACGCGCTGCTGGATGTAGGCCAGGGTGCGGGCTTCCACGGTCTCCAGCGTGCGGTGCTTGACCCGGCGCTTGCGCAGGGTGACAAAGGAATCATCGCCGACAAGATAGTCCATGCAGTTCAGGAAGAAGGTGACGTTGTCAAAATTGAGATTCTCGAAGCCGCGCCGGCGCAATTCGAAGAACTGCTCAGAGATGAAGTCGAGATCGGCGATGAAGATGACTTTGAGATTCTTGTCGCCGCCCAGCGAGTCCTTTTTGGTGCCGTGCACGTACGCCGCCAGGGTTTGATCCAGGTTGCCCGGAATGTGCCGCAGGCGCCGCGAATCAGTGAGCTGGGTGCCGAAAAAGCTGCGCTGCACCATTTGTTGATAATGCAGCGTGCCGGACACTGTGCCGCTGCGCAACAGCGGTTGAAACGTGAAGGGGCTGCTGGGCGAGGGGGACATGGAGCCGGGATAAAGCAGCACGACTTCCTGCAGGCCGGAAGTGGCAGTGTGTTCCTTGTTGAAAGGCTCGGTGGTCTCATTGCCCGCGCCCACGAACACGATCTCCGGCGGAATTTGGGCCAAATCGGGATGCGGGTTGTAGGTGTCCCACGTAATTTGCGCCGAGTTCCAACTGATGCCAAGCTTGCTCAGCAGGGCTTGAATATTGCCCTTGGGCTTGGGCGGCGGCGCATTGTTGCGCATGAAGGGATTCATGTCCGCGCCCGCACGCTCGGAGGGCGCCAGCCCCACGTTGATGATGGGCAGCGGATCATCGAGCAACAGCGTGGGCGTGCCGGCTTCGATGCGGCGCAGCAGATTGTCCATCGCCTCCTGCGGCAAGGCGGAGGGCAGCGCCACCAGCAGGCCGTCCAGCGAGTCGGTGATCGCGCTGGAAGCATCGACTTGCACCACCTCGTATTGCTTCTTAAGCTCATCCACCACCGGCCAGGCCGGGTTGCTGCGCATGGTTTGAAAATCAAAGCCGCCGAACAGCTTGGCGTCGGTGTTGACGATGCCGATTTTCTTGCGCTTCGTTTGCGCCACCACGCGAATGCTGCGCGCCAGCTCATATTCCACCGGCAAGCCGGCATCGAAAAATGGAATCACCTGTTCCACCGCGCCGCAGGTGAAGGCCACGCCCATGAACACCTGTGCGCTGCTGGCGCGCGCGCTGCCGGGATTCGCCACCTCCACCGGCGTGATGCCGAACTTCTCGCGCGCATCCCGCGCCTCCTGAGTGTAAGGCTCGGTGTCGTGGATCAGCACCTGCACGCGATTGCCGCCCGCCGAAGCGATTTCGCGCAGGAAGCTGAGCAAGTTTTGCCGCGTCTGCACGTATTGCTGCGGCACCTCCTTGCTCAAATAAGCCTGAATCAAAACCGGCCGCTCCGGCGGGATTTCGCGGATCAAAGACTTGGTTTCGCGCGAGAGCGAGTGCAACTGTTCCGCGGTCACGTCCAACCGCAGGTTCAGACGGCTGAGCACCGCGTTGCCGCAAATTAGGGCAATCACCAGCGCCAGCGCGCGCACCAGATGATGCGCCGACATTTTGTAGCCATCGGCTTCCTGCGGCCAGTGCCGCCGGCTGATCAAGGTCACATTCAAATAGAGAAACAAGCCGGCAATCGAGGCGAAATAGAGCAGGCCGCCCAGACTGATCACGCCGCGGGCGAAATCGCCGAAGTGACCGAACACGCCCAACGGCGCCAGGAAGTTCTTGATAGTCTGGCCGAAGAGGCCGCCGAGCGCCTCAATGAAAACGAAGAAGGAGCAAAACACCGCACCGGCAATGAAGGCGATGGTCGCATTGGAGGTAAGCAGCGAGGCCAGCATGCCAACGGCGATCAAGGCGCCGCCGATGAGCCAGTAGCCCAGATAGTTGCCCAGCATCAAGCCGAGGTCGGGCCAGCCCAGAAAGAACAGCACGATGACGTGGCTGAGCGAAAGCAGCAGCGAGGCGGTGTAAATGCCGAAGGCGGCGAAGTACTTGCCCAGCACGATTTCCAAATCGGTCGCCGGCAGCGTCAACAACAACTCATCGGTGCCTTCTTTGTTCTCACTGGCCCACACGCCCATGGTGAGCGCGGGGATGAAGAACAGCAGCAGATACGGAAAGAAGTCGTTGAGCTGATCGAGATTGGCCAGATTGTTGAGGAAAAAGCGCTCGCGCCAAAAGGCGGCGGCCGCGCTCAGAAAGATGAAGAGTGTGATGAAGACGTAACCCGTGGGATTGCTGAAATAGCGCCGCAGGTCGCGTCTCATGATCGACTGCACCACTTTCCAGTTGATCTTGGGCATCCAACTTATGTTCATTGGTTCAACCCTGTCGTTTTATTGTTTTCCGGTAATCTCCGCCTGGGGGCGGCCATCACAAGTCAAGCACAGGCCCGGCAGATCTGCCCCGGCCGGGGCGCACGGCTCAGGCCGCCGCGCCGTTGCTGGTCAGGCGATAGAAGGGATTTTCCAGCGAACCGTTTTCCATCAACTGCGCCGGCGTGCCGTCATACACCAGTCGGCCGTTGTGCACCAAAATGACGCGGTCCGCCACCGCTTCGACTTCCTGTAAAATGTGAGTGGAAAGCAGGATGGTCTTGGAGCGGCCCAGGTGTCGAATGTTCTTGCGGAATTCCCGGATCTGGTTGGGATCGAGTCCGGCGGTGGGTTCGTCCATGATCAGAACTTCCGGATCATGCAGCAGCGCCTGCGCCAGGCCGACGCGCTGGCGATACCCTTTGGAGAGTTTACCTATCGGTTTCTCCATCACCTGCTGCAGCGCGCACAGCTCGTTCACCGCCGCGATGCGCTGTTTGGCAGCGCCGGGCTCCAGGCCGCGCGCTTCGGCGAAAAACTGCAGCAGTTCCAGCGGGGTCATGTCCTGATACAGCGGCCCGTTTTCCGGCAAGTAACCCAGTTTCTTGGCCACTTCCAGACGGTCCTGGCCGACGTCCAGACCGGCAATCGCCGCCGACCCCTCGCTGGCGGCAAGATAGCCGCTCAGGATTTTCATGGTCGTGGTCTTGCCGGCGCCATTCGGTCCGAGAAAGGCGACGATTTGACCTTGGGGGATCGCGAAGGAGACATCCTTGATCGCCACGAAAGGCCCGTAGTACTTGCTCAAGCCTTTCGCTTCAATCATGATCTTCGGTGCAGCTTCAGCCATAAGGTGTGCCCTCTAGGTTTGATTTATGATCATTCGAAAAGTCATGCTGGGGGAATGTGGGTGCGGCGCTTGGCCAGCCGCGGTCAAACCTGCGTTATCGAAAGGTTACAGACTGTTGCCGGCCGCCAAAAGTTTTGCCACGCGGCGAACTTGTTGCAGTTCCTTCATTGTTGCGCTTGCCAAACGACTGCCCACTCGCGCAGGATCTCCAAAGCGCGAACGCACTCCCCCTGGCCGTCAACTTCTTGAATAACAAGAGTGGGGTGCCGAAACGTTGCGGGCTGGCTTTGGCAAACAGCTTGCAATGATAAGAAATCTGGTCAAAAATGCAAGGTTCTTTTCACTGCGGCGGGGTCCAGCTCGCGATGACCTTTATGACGTACAGTCCCACCAGCACCAGCATCATGCCCACCGCCAGGGCAATGACGGCAACGGCGCCCATCAGGGCGAGCACGTCCTGCAGCGGCGTGCGTTCGGCGCGGGTTTTGGCGGGCGCGAGAATGGTGTCGTAGAGCAGCTTGCCGGTGAAGAGAATGAAAAGCAGGATGCCGAGCGCGACGCGCGTGAAGTCGAAGGGGCCGTGCATGGCCACGGCCAGCGGCGACATCAGCCACAGCACCAGCGCCCATTTGGCGAGCTCGAGGAGGAGGGGTTGGAGGGATTTCACCAGATACCAGGCATCCAATGTGCACTACGGAATATCTTTCACGCAAATCAGACTTGGTCGCACCAATCGCCTCACGTGTGCGCCTGATGATCAGGCACAGGATTCACTATCCGCCCGGTTGGAAGAAATTTTCTGGGAGACCATTTGCGCTGCGTCGGCGGCACCTGGCTGTGAGACCTCCCCTCCGTCATTTCCCTTTTGCGGCGTCACGCACCGCTTGCATATCCGTGAAATGCTCGTCTTGTGTCCACAAGGTCGCACCAGTGGCCCGGGCCGTAGCGAGAATCACACGATCCGCCATCCGGAGAGATACCATCAGCGATTTCCTTGCCGCACTCAAGGCAATTGGCGTAGCCAGCGGGATGATCTGGCCTTGCATCATCAACGCTGCCGCGCACAGGGCGGCATGCTCATCGCGCTGCTGGTTGACGCGCTTGAACACCGCGTAGCTGCTGATGGATGGGACGATCAAGGCAGCCGTGTTTTCGATAGCGGAGGCGAAAAAAGCGGCGTTTGGCCCCGCGGCAAAGTATTCGAGCCAACCAGACGAGTCCACGACATTCATACGCGGTCGGCATCCCGCTCAAGCGTCGTTACAATGCCCTTAAGAAAACCTCGCATCTGCTTGACGGGCTTCAATGGAATGAGTTCAATTCGGCCTTGGTACAGGACGACTTGCACTTTATGCCCGGGCTTGAGGCCGAGTGATCGACGGACACTGAAAGGAATGACGACTTGAAACTTGGGTGAAACGGTTATGCTTTCCATTGACGGTCCCCGTGAACCGCGCTGGGTTAAATCATACGCCAGTACTTTACACCCATTTTCTGTCGAAATTGAAGGAGAGAAGTGGGCCCTGTAGGACTTGAACCTACGACCAGCGGATTATGAGTCCGCCGCTCTGACCGACTGAGCTAAGGGCCCGGCGGGAAGCAGCAGCCGGGCGCCTGATTTCTGCGCAGCGCACCGCTCGACTACACAGTTGCGCCGCAAAAACCAAACGCCCGGACGAGCTGTCCAAAACTCGGCGGGTTGCGGCAATATAGCGCGGCATTCTCTGCGAAAGCAAGCCCTTTCTCGGGCTTTACTTCGTCAAGTCCGCCACCTTGTCCAGCTTCTCCCACGTGAAGCCATCGCCTTCGCGGCCGAAATGGCCGTAAGCGGCGGTGGCGCGGTAGATCGGCCGGCGCAGTTTGAAATACTCGATGATGCCGCGCGGCCGCAGATCCCAATGCTTGCGAATAAGCGCCTCAATGTTCTGATTCGAAGTTTTGCCCGTGCCAAAAGTCTCCACACAAATCGAGACCGGCTGCGCCACGCCGATGGCATAAGCGACCTGCACTTCGCAGCGTTCGGCCAGGCCGGCGGCCACGATATTCTTGGCCACATGCCGCATGGCATAAGCGCCGGAACGATCCACCTTGGTCGGGTCTTTGCCGGAGAACGCGCCGCCGCCGTGCCGGCCAAAACCGCCGTAGGTGTCGACGATGATCTTGCGGCCGGTGAGGCCGGCATCACCCTGCGGCCCGCCCACCACAAAGCGGCCGGTCGGGTTGATGTGATAAACCACATTGCCTTCGCTCAGCATTTCCGCGGGGATGACATGCTTCACCACTTTTTCGATCACTTCGGCACGAATCTGCTCCTGGGAGACTTCCGGATGGTGCTGGGTGGAAACCACGACGGCCTCGACCGCGCGCGGCTTGCCGTCGATGTAACGCACGGAAACCTGGGCCTTGCCATCCGGCCGGAGATAAGGCAGAATGCCCTGCTTGCGGGCCTCCGCCAACCGATGGCAGAGCTTGTGCGCCAGCAGAATCGGCATGGGCATCAGCTCCGGCGTTTCGTTGCTGGCGTAGCCGAACATCATGCCTTGATCGCCGGCGCCGTCGCGGTCCACGCCCATCGCAATGTCCGGCGATTGCCGGTCGATGGAGGTGAGCACCGCGCAGGTTTCATAATCATAGCCGTAGCTGGCGTTGGTATAGCCGATGTCCTTGATCATCTGGCGCACGATGTCCGGAATGTGCACGTAGCAGTCCGTGGTAATTTCCCCGCCGACCACCGCGAGACCGGTGGTGACAAAAGTCTCGCAGGCCACGCGCGCCTTGGGGTCCTGCGCAAAGATGGCGTCCAGCACCGCGTCGGAAATCTGATCCGCGATCTTGTCGGGATGCCCCTCGGTGACAGATTCCGACGTGAAAAGCATTGAGTTCATAGCTACTCCTTCAGGCATGAGACCAGGATGCAGTACCAAAGATGAGAGAAAGGGGTTGTTTTAGGCGAACAAATCTTTAAAGCGGTGCCGCATGTAGGGCTTGAGGTAATCATGGATTTCCCGCGCGGTGGAAAACGCCATGACTTGCTGCACCAGCTCCCGCGCTTCCTGGAAGGTGGTGTTGCGGATGATCTTCTTGATTTTGGGCACCTCGATGGGGTTGACGCTCAGTTCATCGATTTCCATGCCCACCAGCAGCAGGGTGGCAAGTTGATCGGCGGCCATTTCGCCGCACACGCCGACCCACACGCCGCGCTGATGCGCCGCGTTGATCACCTGCTGAATGAGGCGCAACACCGCGGGCTGCAGGCCCATGAGCAGATGCGCCACGCGCGCGTTGCCGCGATCGGCGGCCATGGCATATTGCGTCAAATCATTGGTGCCGATGCTGAGAAATGACACGCGTTCGGCGATTTGATCGGCCATCATCGCTGCCGCGGGCACTTCGATCATCACCCCAACTTCAGTGTCCGGCTCGAACGGTTTCCTGGCCTTCACCAGCTCGCGCTTGGCCTGTTCGATCAGCGCCAGGGCACGATCAAGCTCATCGACGCCGGCGATCATGGGCAGCAGGATTTTGATGTTGCCCAACACGTTGGCGCGCAGAATCGCGCGCAGTTGCTCTTTGAACAGCTCGGGCTGATCCAGACAAATGCGAATCGCGCGCCAGCCGAGAAACGGGTTGGGCTCCGGTCCGCTCTTGACGCAAGCAGGCACCTTGTCGCCGCCGAGATCCATGGTGCGAATGATCACCGGATGCGGCCGGGCTTCCTGCGCGATGCGATGGTAGGTTTCGTACTGCAAGTCTTCGGAGGGCGCTTCCGCCCGGCCGAGATAGAGGTATTCGGTGCGAAACAGGCCGACGCCCTGCGCGCCATTTTCACGCACGAGTTTGACTTCATCGGCGAACTCCAGATTGGCGGCGAGTTCGATGTCGCGGCCGTCGCGGGTGCGCGCCGGCAAATCGCGCAAATGCCCCAGCCGGCTGCGCGCCTCCAATTGCCGGGCCTGGCGCTTTTGATAGCGGCTGAGCGTGGCATCATCGGGATTGATCAGGATGAGGCCTTCATCGCCGTCGAGAATGGCGCGGTCGCCGGGCTTGCAGCGCTTGGTGATCTCGCGCAGGCCCAGGACGGCGGGCAGGCCGTTGGAGCGGGCAAGGATGACGCCGTGTGACGTAAGGCCGCCGAAATCCGTGGCAAAGCCGCGAATCTTGTGGCGATTGAGCAGCACCGCCAGCGAGGGCGCCAGGTCTTCCGTGACCACAATCGCGCCGGTCGCCAGCTTGTTCAAGTAGGCGCCCTGATCGCCCTGCAAATGCCGAAGCACGCGCCGCTCCACGTCCTGAAAATCGGTGTCGCGGTGGCTGAAAAAGCTGCTTTGCTTGAGCAATTGGCTGACGTACTCGCGCATCAAGTGATGGAAGGCGAAATCGGCGTTGACCGCATGGGTGGTGATTTCCTTTTCCAGGCGGGGCAGCAAGTCCGGGTCATCGAGGATGAGATGGTGCACCTCGAAGATCTGCGCAGCGGCGTCGCCGGCCTGCTCCTGCGCGATGGCCTGATCGTGCTCGATTTCCTGCTGCGCCTGCTGCACCGCCTGGCGCAGCCGTTCGATCTCGCGCGGCACTTCCGCGGCGGAGAGCTGTTCCCGCTCCACCACCGGCGCTTTCTCCGAATAGAGGAAGACGCGGCCGATCGCAATGCCCGGGGAAGCGGGAACCCCACGCAGGGTGACGGCGGCGGCAGGCTCGGAAGGTTTCACGGAGGCGACTCGCATGGCATCATTGTTCACCGAACTTGTTGTCGAACAGCCGGGTCAATTCGGCCAGGGCGGCTTCTTCGTCCTCCCCCTTGACGGAAAGGGTAATCTCGCTGCCGTGGTTGGCGGCCAGCATCATCACGCCCATGATGCTCTTGCCGTTCACCACCTGGCTTTCGCGGGTCAAGAAAACGTCGGACTTGAACTTGTTGGCGGTTTTGACCAAAAGTGCGGCCGGACGCGCATGCAATCCTAGCTTGTTTTGAACGCGGACTTTTTTCTCCAGCATGTCCAAATCGCGATTAGGCTTTTCGATGCAGGATCATCTCAACCAACTGTTGCAGCGCGCGCAAATCGGCGGCCGGCGCCAGCGCGGCCAGGCTGCGCTGGGCTTCGGCAACGTGGCGCTGCACCGCGGATTCTGCGGCGGCCAGGGCGCCGGTCGCGCGAAACAGGTGTTGGGCCGCGAGAATGTCTGCTTCGCTGATCACCGGTTTGGCAAACAACTCGCGCAAGGCGCGGCGCTGCTCGGTGCGCCCGTTTTCCATGGCGTAGACATAAAGGAACGTGCGCTTGTGCCGCCGCACGTCGCTGCCGAAATCCTTGCCCAGCGTCGCCTGCTCCACAGTGATGTCGAGCAAATCATCTTGAATCTGAAAGGCCAGGCCGAGATGCTCGGCAAAGCGCCGGAAAGCCGCGATCTGCGCGGCGTTTGCGTTCGCCAACAGCGCGCCGATCTGCGTGCAAATGGCAAGCAGGCGCGCGGTCTTTTTCATGATCATGACTTCATAGCGCGCCATGGTCACGCCTTCGTCGTGCTCGAATTCGGCGTCCAACGCCTGCCCTTCGCAGATTTCCAGAATGCCGTTGGTGAAAATCTCGCAAATGCGGCTGAGCTGGGGCGTGTCGGTCTGCAGCAGGCTTTGATAGGCCAGCACCACCAAACCGTCGCCCGCCAGGATGGCGACGTCGACGTTCCATTTTCGGTGCACCGTGGGCCGGCCGCGCCGGGTCTCGTCGCGGTCCATGATGTCATCGTGCACCAGGGTGAAATTGTGCATCAGCTCGACCGCGGCGGCGGCGGGCAGGGCTCGTTGCACCGAACCGCCCAGCGCATCACAACTCAACAGCAGCAGAACCGGCCGGATGCGCTTGCCGTTGCCGGCCATGGCATAACGCATGGGATCATAAAGGCTGCCCGGCTGGCCGCGGCCGTCACCGTTTCGACCCGGCGCCAGGAACGAATCGAGATAGGTGTTGACCAGCTCTTTGAATCGGACCAATTTCTCAAGGTATTCTGACACGGAAACATTCCAACTGGATCGTCCCCGCGCGAGGTATCAGGTGAGATCAAAAGACCATCGGACACGCAGACGGGGCAGTGGCATTGGTGATTGTATGGCAGAGCGCAGGCACTTCGCGTTAAAGGTCGGCAAAAATAACCATCCCGCCCCTGATAAGCAAGCAAAAGTTCCGGGGTTGCCGCGCCGCAGGCCTGCGGCCGCTCGCGCGCACGCTTCTGGCGTGCCGTGCCCCTGGCAGGTAACTCACCGGCTTCCGCCCGGCGAATTCGCGCCCAGCCGCGAATGCTCCACCCTGGGCTGTGCCGGGGCGGCAGCGCCTGCACCTGCCGCGGCAACGGACTGATTGGGGCGCAACGGCCATCCCAGTGCAGGAACGCTCGCAAGAATTCGCGCTGGCGGACGGGTCGCTAATTTTGGCTCAATTCGGCGAGCGCGGGCGGCGCGTTGGAGGCCAACTGGCCAATGTCCGCCTCTTCGAATTTCACCGACACGACTTTGGACACCCCCTGCTCTTCCATGGTCACGCCGTAGAGGTAGTCCGCCGATTTCATCGTGCCCTTGTTGTGGGTCACGCAGATGAACTGCGTGTTCTCGGCAAATTTGCGCAGCGCGCTGGTGAAGCGGCCGATGTTGTTGTCATCCAGCGGCGCATCCACCTCGTCCAGAATGCAGAAGGGGCTGGGCTTCACCAGATAGATGGCAAACAGCAGCGAGATGGCAGTCAGCGTTTTCTCCCCGCCGGAGAGCAGTGCGAGCGAGCCGAGTTTCTTGCCTTTGGGATTGGCTTCGATGATGATGTCGCACTCCAGCGGGTCGCCCTCATCCAGGCGCAAATCCACGAAGCCGTCAGGAAAGAAGCTCTTGAAGACTTGAATGAAGTTTTCACGAATCTGCGAGAACACCTTGCCGAAGCGCTCGTAAGCGGTGTCGTTGATGACCTTGATCGTCTCTTTGAGATTGTCCTCAGCCTTGAGCAAGTCTTCCCTTTGCGCGGTGAGAAAATCGAAGCGCTCTTTTTCCTTTTCATAGTCGGTCAGCGCCAGCATGTTGACCGGACCCATGCTCTTCAGGCGGTTACGCAGCCAATTGACGCGCTCTGCAGTGGCGGCCGCGTCGAATTCCTGGTCCGCGGCGGGCGGATTGGCGGCGGCATATTGCGCCAGGTCGACTTCATAATTCTCCTGCGCGTGCTTCAGCAGGTTGGCGCGCTGCATGGCCAGCTCGGCCAGGCGCAGCTCATCCTGATGCAGCTTCTCGGAGATTTCATCGCGCTCCGCGCGCCGCGGACGCAGGGCGCGCTCCTTCCCCTCGGCCACCGCTTTCTGCTCGCGGAAGGATTGCTCCAGCTCCGCCACCAGGTCTTCCAATTCCTTGCGCTCGGCAAAATCCTCCTGCAACTGCTCGCGGATTTCCGCGATGCGCGCGGTCAATTCCTGATCCTGCTGCTGCGCCTGCCGGATTTGTTCCTCGCGATCCTGAATGGCCTCGCTGATTTCCTTGCGGTTTTGTTCCAGGCGGTTGATCTCGGCCTCGGTATTGCGCAGCTCTGCGCGCGCTTCCACCACGGCCAGCGTCGCCTGGCTCGCGGCTTGTTCCGCCTCCTGCAGCCGTGCCTCCAGCCCCTCGATTTCCACCGCCAGTTGGCGATAGGAATTCTCGGCGGTGGATTGCAGCGATTCGCGCTGCTGCAACTGCGGCTGCACGCTCGCAAGCTGGCTGACAAAATCCGCATGGGTCCGTTCGAGTTGCTGCAGTTCCTGCTCGTGCTGCGCCAGATCTTCGGCCAGCTTGGTGGCGCGGAAAGCCGCCTGGCCAAACTCGATCTCGAGCTGTTGGCGATCTTTTTCCAGCACCCTGCGCTGTTGCGCCAGCCGTTCGCTTTGCGCCAGCAACTCGCGCAGCTCCCGCTCCGCGGCCTCGCATTGATCCGTCAGCGCGTCGATTTCATGGTCGAGGCGTTCAACTTCCTGCTCGAGAGCGGCGATTTCTTCGCGGCGGCCGATCACCGAGCTGACGGTTTTGTCCGATCCGCCGCGCACCGGGCCCCAGTTGGTCACCAGTTCGCCGCTGGGCGTCACCAGCGCCAGACGCCGGGGCGATTTGAACGCGGCCAGCCGGCGCGCCGCCGCCAGCGATTTTACCAGATAGAAATCCGCCAGCAGGTTGTGCATCAGCGGCCGCAGCTCCGCGTCGCACTCCACCAGGTCCGCGAGACGGCCCACGATTTCATCATCGCCAAACGGAAACTGGCCGTTGCCTTCAAAGCCCAGGTCATGGGCGGCAGCCGGCAGGAATGTGGCGACTCCTTTTTCGTTCAAGCGCAGCAGATCGATGCCGTGAAAGGCACGATCGGGATGATCGACGAGCAGGGCCACGGCGGCTTCCCCGAGCGCCACTTCCACTGCGCGGCGATGCGGCTCCGCCACCCGAATGCGTTCCCCCAGCGTTCCCAGGCAGCCTTCCGGCATGCCGCCCTCCAGCAGGAGATGCTTGACGCCTTCGGGATGGTCTTCATAACTCTCCTGCACCTTGCGCAGCAGGCCGGCGCGATCGCGCTGGCGTTGCGCCTGCGCCGAGAGATCCAGGAGGCGCTGCTTGGCTTCGGCAATCCAGGTTTGCCTGGCCTGCACGGCCTGCTGATTCTCCTCGCTCTGCAGGCCAAGCTGGTCGAGTTGCGCCAGGGCGTGCGCCACCTGGCGCGCGAGTTGATCGCGCGCGGCGTCCAGCGTGGTGCGCTGGCCTTGCAGCGCCGCCAGTTCCGCGCTCAATTGCGCGCGGCGCTGCTCGCCGAATTCCAATTGCGTGCGCAGGCGTTCCTGCTCTTTTTGGAGATTGCTGATGGCGGTCAGCTCGGCGGAACGCTGCCCTTCGGCCTCGCGCAATTCCTGGCGCTTGCCTTGATAGACCTGGCGCTGCGCCTCAAGTTCACGTTGACGGGTCAGGGTTTCGACTTCCAGGGTCTCGAGCGCGCTTTTCATCTCCTCGAGCTTGTGCGCCAGCGTGGTGCGCATTTCCGCCAGCAGGGCGCTGCGCTTGTTGAGCTCGTCGATTTCGCGGGCGAGGCGGCTGCGATTCTCCTGCACCGCGCGAATGCGCTCCTGGCTGACGAGCACCTCCTCCTCCTTCTTTTGGATGCGCTCGGTGTTGGCGTTGAATTCGCGCTGCCGCGCCACGAGCTGCTTCTCCAGCTCGAGCACTTGCAGCCGGATTTCCTCGATCTCCGCCTCTTCGGTGGCGAGTTGCGCGGAAAGCTCTTCGCGGCGGTCGTGCAACTGCTTCGATTCCGCGGTCAGCGGCGTGACTTCCTGCTGAATGGCGCAAAACTGAAAAGTCGAAAGGGCGAGATCGGTTTCGCGAAGCTCGTTCTCGTAGGTTTTGTAGCGCTCCGCTTTTTGCACCTGGCGCTTGAGGGAGTCCACGTTCTTTTCGACTTCGGAGAGCACGTCATTGAGGCGCAGCAAGTCCGCGGCGGTGGCCTCCAGCTTGCGAAAGGCGGCCTTGCGGCGCGCCTTGTATTTGCCCACGCCGGCGGCCTCTTCAAAAATGTGCCGCCGCTCTTCCGCCTTGCCGTTGAGGATTTGCTCGACCATCGCCAGTTCGATCACCGAATAGGCATTGGCGCCCATGCCGGTGTCCATGAACAAATCCATGATGTCTTTCAAGCGGCAGACGGAATTGTTGAGCAGATACTGGCTTTCGCCGGAGCGGAACAGCCGGCGGGTGATCACGACCTCGGAATAGTCGATGGGCAGGATGTTTTTCGTGTTCTCGATGGTCAGGGAGACCTCCGCCATGCCCAACGGTTTTTGGGTTTTGCTGCCGTTGAAGATGACGTTCTCCATCCGTTCACTGCGCAAGACGCCGGCTTTTTGTTCACCGAGCACCCAGCGGATGGCGTCAACGATATTGCTCTTGCCGCAACCGTTGGGGCCCACCACGCCGGTGATGCCGTTGTGAAACTTGAACTCCGTCTTCTTGGCGAAGGATTTGAATCCGAGAATCTCGAGCTTGGAAAGATACACGATTACTCCCAACTAGGTGTGAAAGACAGCCCACGGGTCAGCGAACGCTTCGGCGTGAAAGAAGTCGGGGACAGTTGGTGGAACGCGGTGCTGTCAACCATTGCTCAGCAGTATCACTCCTGATTTTCGCCGGCCGCAAATTTAGACTCGGGTAGTCTGAAATACAAGAATATTTTTGGCCGGGCGCATGGCTGCGCGCGACGCGCGGTCGCGCCGCGTTGCGCCTGCTCATGCCGGCGCGCCATGACGTTTCTATGGCAACGTTTGTTCTCCGGCGCGAGCCGCGCCACACCAGGCGCTGCCGCGCTTCAACCCGCCGCCTTCACCATTTCGAAATAGTATTTGCCGTAATCAAAGAGCGCCTGGGTTTGATCATAGTAAAGCAGCAGCGCGGTCAGCAGCCCGCCGAAAACCAGCACACACAGCAGCGCAGCGCGCAGGAAGCTGATCATGTAAAGCACGCGCACCGCGCGAAACGCCCGGCCGAGCAGCCAGAGCAGGATGATGGCAACCACAAACAGCACCGGCCGCACGAAGTCCGGCATCAACAACAGGCGGTGAAACACCGGCACGAGCGGCGCCAGCAGCAGCAAATTCGCCGACACCCAAAAAACGAATGTGAAGTACTGGCTCAGCGTCAAGCTGCTGCCCATGAACAATCCGAGAAGCCGCAGAAAAACCGCGAGCAGCAGGCCGGCGAGAAAGAAGCCCGCCGTCGCGAGCAGCAGAAACCAGCCGGGATTCCAGACCAGCCAGATCAAAGCCGCCTTCGCTCCGGGCCCGGTCACGAACAGATTGAGCACAAAGTCCAGGACTAGTTGATGCCGGAACGCATAGCACAATTGTGTGAGCAGCAGGGCCAGCACGCCGCTTTCCGCCAAGCCGAGCAAAACTGTGAGAAAAGGCGCGACTTTGCGGTTTTCATAAACATCAATGTAGAAACCGTGCGGATGCACGAAGACACGCCGCAGATTGTCCTGCAGCCGCCGGTCGCGTTGAATGAAGTACAGCAGGATCAGGATCAGCAGAATGCCGGTGATCTGAAAAACGCCGGAGCTGCTGGACTCCTGGTGCTTGGTGACCGCCACCGGATTGAAATCTTTGCGATTGTGCGCCTGCACGACTTTGAACGCCAGACGATTCTGGCCGGCCGCTTCCACCAGGCCACTGGGATAGGTGCGCAGGTTTTCGAGGCCGAGAAAGCGGTCGACCTCCGCTGCGGCCAGCGGTTTGATCGCCGCCGCGGGGTGGCGTGGCCCGACCGCCAGCACCGGCATCGGCCCGCTCCAATCCGTCAAGGTGGCGATGAAGTAGCTGGGATTTTCCTGGTTGCGTTCCAGCGCCTCGAGAACGCGTGTGAAATATTCCGCTTGAAATTCTTCCGCGGCAGCACGACCGGCGCCTTCTGACTGCCCGCCGGCAACCAGGGCCTCACTCGCCCACTGGCCGAAGATGGGAATCACCGGTTGGGCCGCTTTCTTGCTGAGGTCGGCGGCGCGCGTCACCTCCCGGCGCAAGAAGCGGTCCAGCAGCATGAAATCGGTGTGGCGCTGCCACAGCGGCACCCAGCCGGGGAGAGTAACGGCATACAGCGGCCGGTCATCGAGCTTGCGCATTTCCGCAACGACTTCGGTCAGCGCCTGCTGAGCCGCTTCGGAAAGCGGCGCGGCCAGCGCGCCCAAGCCCCACGCCAACACACTGGGATGCGAGCGGTCGCGCTCGATCAACTCCCGGGCCTGGGCCTGCACCAATGCTGAGAAATTGGGCTGACGAAAATGCGCGTCGGGGAGATAGTACAGCGGCAGTTCTTCCAACAGCAAAATACCGGCGCGATCGCACAGGCTGGGCAAGAGCGGATGCGGCGGATGGCCGGTGACACGCAGGGCATTCAGGCCGAGCTGTTGCGCCGCCGCAATGAGATGATTGAGATCATCCACCGCCAGCAGCAGCGAATGATGATTGTAAGCTTCCATCCAGGTGGCGCCGCGCAGCACCAACGGCGCGCCATTGAGGCGCAGCTCGGATCCTGAGATTTCAAGTTTGCGAAAGCCGGTTTCCTGCCAGACTTCATCGACCAGGGTGTCGCTCTGCACCAGCACGGCGCGCAGGGCGTAGAGATTGGGCGTTGCCGGCGACCACAAGGCCGGCTGCGGCAGCACGCAGCTCAACCGCACGAGCTGCCGATCGGCGTCCCAGTTGTCGCAGGCCACCGGCAGCGAGCTGGCGAGCCTGTTCTGCCGGGCGCGATCCCAGACTTCCACCGTGGCGCGCACACCGGCGAGGTTTTCCCGCGGCAAGTCGCGGCGGGCACGGAGCTGCGCGGTGAAATTGATGAGTGCCTGCTCATTCTGCAACTCGTAGCCGAAGCGCGGCGCGGCAATGTGAATTTCCGGGAGGATTTCGAGAAAGATCTCGCGGATGACGCCGCCTTCGTTGCGCCAGCCCAGCGGCCGCTGCTTCGCGGGCAGCGTGGTGCGCGGCGCCAGCCGGTTGTCGACCCTGATCGTAAGCGTGTTGTCCTGCGTGAAGGAAAGCCGCTCTTCGCGCAGTTCGACGGTAAAGGGCGTGTAACCGCCTTCATGGCTGCCGGTGATCTCGTCATTCAACGCGATCTGCGCCAGGTAATTGATGCCGTGCACCTGCAGCCGCATGGTTTTGGTCCGCAGGGCAGGATCGAGCCGGAAGGTGCGGCTGAAAGTGACCACGCCTTCGGAGGCATAGGCGCCGGGAATTCTGACCGTGCCGTTGAAGGCCGGCGCGTCAACGGTGGCGCGCCACTCGCCGTTCAACGAGATCAGGCGGCGCGGTGAGGCGCTGGAATCCACCGGCGCATAGACCGCAGGCGCGGCATGATAAGGCAGGGCGGGATTGGTTTGGGCATGCAGTTCGACCACACTGGCAACGCAACAGATCAATCGCAACAGTCCGGGCCATTTTCCACGAGGCAACACAACTTCTCCAAATTAAGGGCAACCAGGTTGTCAATCTTGGAATGGAGTTTTAGACGTTTGGCAGTTCGCCACGGAGAGACCGGCGCCAACGCAGGCGCAACCTGGCAGAAAACGGCTTTCCAGGCGAAACGCGCATGCGGCTTTTCCGCGCCCGGCATGAACCGCAGATCCGGCGCCGCGGTCAAAAAAACGCGGCAAAATAAGCATTGGGGGACTGAAAAGCAACAACGCCGCAGCCGCGAATCGGGCAATCTCACTGCTGTCGCTGGCCGATGCCCGCGGCCAGATATTCATTCTTGTAGCGAATGTAGCGCTCCGCCGAGGCGAACAGGTTTTCAACCTCTTCTGGCGTGAGCGTGCGCTTCACCGCCGCCGGTACGCCCGCCACCAGTGTGCGCTCCGGCACGACAAAGCCCTCCCGCACCAAAGAGCCGGCCGCCACCAGCGCTTGCGGCCCGACACGCGCGCCGTCCAAAATCCTGGCGCCCATGCCGATCAAACAGTAATCCTCAATCACGCAACCGTGCAGAATGGCGCCGTGCCCGACGGTCACGCCCTCGCCGATAAGCAGCGGCCATTTGTTCAGCGTGACGTGGCACATGGTCAAATCCTGAATGTTGGTGCGCGGCCCGATGCGAATGTGATTGACATCGCCGCGGATCACGGTGTTGAACCAAATGCCGCACTCTTCACCGATTTCAACGTCGCCGATGACAATGGCATTCGGCGCCAAAAAAACATTGTTGCCCAGGCGCGGCAAGACTTGCTGGTAGGGAAGAATCATGTCTCGACTTTCCGGCTTGCTTTGGTACCTGAATTGGGGAGGGCTATCTTTGCCACTTTCGTTTGCGACTGAGAGCGCGGCCGCCAGGCTCACGCCGGCTCAAACCGGCGCCTCACCCGGTGGACGGTGCTACAACGTTGGGTACACTCTCTTCTTCAGAACGCCGGCTTGACGCCGACCGGGTCACCTGTAACTGTCTACGGACAGCGCCCTGAAACGGACAAAGTTCATGAATTCAGCTCTAAAGGGACGACGACGAATTTTGCACACACACCCAACTTCGAACACACGAAGGGCGGCATTCCTGACGCGTTGCGATGGCGCCCCGCAGAGCTGCGCGTCATCGCATGACTCACGATTTTCTGCTCGCCGGAGAATTGCTCGAGAGAGAAATGATTCAAGCAGACCGCGCCTCTCCAGTTGTCTCATAGAACGCCACGCCGGCGCGCTGGAGGTGAGCGATCACCTCCGGGTCGGTGATCATCGTGTAAAGGGAGAGAGCAACAACTATAGGGCAGCAATGAGTCATCAATTTCATCCATGATCGGAACGCTGCCAAGCCAGTTCAACGGCACGATTCACCTGCTCGAAGGGCTGGCTGAAATGTTGGTATCGCTGAAGCCGGCAGACTTCCGGCTTGCTCGCGGCAATATTCGGAACACTCGCCTGCTCGAAGTCTGGGCCTGTTCACTTGCGCATGCGTGGCACGGCCCGTCTCCGATCGGCAAAAAAAGCATCATCCTGACAACTGGGCCGGGATGATTTTGTGTGACATTTCAAGTCGCGCGGGAGATCGGCCCCACGGTGAGTCGGCCCTTCCCAGTCCGTGGAATGCCAGAGCGTCAATACGCTGAGGCATTCACCAAGCGCGCCAGGCCGATCCACTGCTGCTCGCCGTTTCCGAACGGCGGGAAGGTGGGCCGGGAAGGCTGGCGCCAGTGGAAATTGGTGGTGGCAGCGGGTTTGCCCGGCGCGCGGCCCTGAAAGAGCTGGTACGAAATCACGTTGCCCTCGGTGTCGCGTTCCACCGACACCACAATGCCGAGATGATAAACCGCCGCGAGGGCCTGCTCCGGCTTGAGCTTGCGGTACACCCGCAGATCGCGGCCGTAAAACATCACGGCGCCCGGCTTGATCAAGTCTGCTTGCGCGAGCGCATCCTGAATCAGGATCAACTCGCGGCGCTCGGCATACCAGCGGGCAATTGCCTGCGCGCTGCGGGCGCGGCCGGCCTCGGGCGTCTCGATGTGCGGGCAGCGTGCCTGCAAGGCTTGCACCGTGCGATGATAGATGCCGGAACAATCCGCCAAATTGCGGGCACTGTACATCAAATTCAGCGCGGTGAGTGAATCGGCGATTTGCTGCAGCGGTCCGGCCAGATCGATCAGGGCGCGATCACAATCCACCACGTAGTTGGCCAGCGCGGCACGTGGGGCCACGGCCGGGGTCGCCTCCTGCAACGCGGGCGGCGGAGCCTCGACGGACCGGCGGGCCGGCGCAGCAGCCTCGGGCTGCCCTTTCTGCAAGGTCGATTTCAAACAGGCTTGATTGACCAGGGCAGTCAGCAAGCACAAACCAGCGATCAAAACAGGATTGCGCATGGGCAGGACTCATCAAGAATGGAATTCAAACAGGTCAGTGACGGCGCTGACGCCATCGAGCGGAAGCGCTCGCATTGGCCAGCGAAAAATCGGGCAATTGCGGGACGCACGTCTAAGGCTGTGGCCCGATCGGCCGAGAGTTCCTGGGGCTGGTCCAGTACTTCTGCGCCGCCTCCTCATGCTTCCCTGTGGATACCCGTGTTATCGCAAAATGCATTTGAGCAGCAGTGGCGTTGGGCGCGGGCGTTCGCGCCCATGGTCCAATCAAAGGTGAGGCTGGCGCGGACGGCGCGAACCAGTTCTTGCGCGGCCTTTTGCAGCGTCACTTCGCCCAGCACTTTCGTTGTGCTGTCGTTGGTCTCCACTGCAAGCTCTTCCGCAAACAATCCCATGCCATGCATTGTCCTGCTCGTGATTGGCGGAGGACAGGTTCGCGCCATCAGTTGTCCTGTGCCACAGGCCTGAACTGACGGGGATGCGGTTCACGCGAGCAAGGCCTCCACGCCAAGCACGAAGACTCCGAAACTATGCGAGCGATTGCGGCTGATATCCATATGCGGTGCGATCCTGCGCGCAGCATCTTTTTTCGGATAGCTGTTCTTGTAGATACCGTGTCTCTTCAGGAAACGATGCAAGGCTTCCCACGAGCCGCCATTGTCCGGATTACGAAAGATGCCACGGTTCGCCGGAATATCGGGCAGACTCGCAAAAGCGCGGCGCAAGGCCGCGAGATCGCCAATGAACCAGGATTCCAACTCCTCGACGACGATGCGGTTCAAAACGAGAAACTGACCGTTGGCGGTAGGCGAGGATTTGGTCGTCAGTCGAGCTTCACGGGCCAGTTCTTCCAATCGTCGCTTGAGTGTCACACAGTCGTCGTGATCGCGATCCACCAGCACCACCACGCGCAAGTCTTCGCCTTGGTCGATGCGTTGGCGATAAGCAGCCAGGCGATGGGAAAGCACCTTCAATAGGTTGTATTTGCTGCCAAGATTGATGAGCTTCCAGCGGGCACGCTGTCCGATCAGTCTTGGCAAAAGATGCCTGAGCATCTCTTCGGCCGATGGTTCTTCGACCAGAAAATCAACTTGCCTCACCCCTCATCTCCCATCGTGAGCGGATCGCCAACCTCGAAATGGCCTTCCATCCACAGTTCCCCCAACGTGGCCTTTTGTTCGATAAATGCCGCGATGCCGGGCATGTCGTCAACCCGGCGCACCCGCGTATAACCGTCTGCGCCGCGATACAACACCCACACTTCCTCGGGACGCAGTGGATTGATGAAAAACGGCGAGTGGGTGGTAATGATTAACTGGGTGCGGTCCGCCGCCTGCTGGCACTCCTCAGCCAGTTCCGGCAGCAAGCGGGGATGCAAATAGTTCTCCGGCTCCTCGATGCCAATGAGTTGGGGCGGATCGGGATCATAAAGGATGGTCAAATAAGCCAGCAGCTTGAGCGTGCCGTCGGAGGCAAAACGCGACTGCACGGGAGTGGAGAAAGGGGCGTCCTTGATGAGAAGCAGCAGGCGGCTGTCCAGCAAAACATCCGCCTCCACCTTTTCGATGCGGGGTATGCGCCGGCGCAAGGTTGCAAAGATTCTCTCCAGCCGTTCGGGGTGCTGTTCGCGCAGATACTGAATCACGTTGGGCAGATTGCCGCCGGTTGGTGAGAGCCGCTCTTCAGCGCCGGCTTCCGGATTGCCGCGTGCCGCATCGGCCGAGAGATACGAGAGGTGCCAACCGGTAATGAAGCGGCGCAGGGCGATCACACGAGGGTTTTCGGCCAGGGTGCCCAGGGTGTTGACCGCCAGCACATCTGGACCAGACAGAGGTTTGTTGATGCGCGTGTCGGCTGGTTCGGGCTGTTCGCCGGTGATGACTTGCCCTTCGCCATACTGGTAATCGAGAAAGTGGAACGGCGCCGCAGGATGGCCGCGTTTCCAGCGCAGGAATTCCCGCTTCACCACAGGGCCCCTGGCCTGCTCCTCAATCTCCAGGTGGTAGGTGATGAGGAAGCCTTGCGGCCGTTCGCGGTATTTGATCTCGATGACGATCGGGCCCTCCTGATCGCGGCTGCGCAGCTCACGGAATCGGCCGCGCCGATCCCACGCTTTGCGCAGACCGTCCGAGAAGCATTCGGCGAGAAAGGCGAAGACGTCGAACACCGTGGATTTGCCGCTGCCGTTGGGCCCCAAAAGCACGGTTAGCGGCGTCACGTTTTCCAGCGTAAAGTCCCTGAGGGCGCGGTAATTCTTGACATGCAAGCTCTCGATGCGCGGAGGATTGATATCTGGGGACATAGACGATGCTCCAGTAACTTTTCGGCGTCCTTGACGCGCAGGTCGGCCGCTAATCGGCTTCATAGCCAACAACTGCGCCGTGGGCCTCGGGGGTGTTCAGGTTCTTCGTTTGCTTGGCCATGACCGGCACTACCCATGATTTGCTCAAGAAAAATCGAGACCTTTCTTTGGCGAAGGGGATACCACCTCCGCGCGCGCTCGGGTTTGACCGTCGGGCTGGCCAGCGGCAACCGCTGGCGCGGCAGTCGCCACGGCGGCCTGCTTGACTTCACCGGCCTCGGCAAAGGCAAATTCCGGCAGGCGGAAAATGTAGTATTCGCTGAATCCCCAATGCAGGATATCCAAACTGCCTTTGATGATGGCAACCACCGGCACGGCCACGATCATGCCCAAAATGCCCGCGAGATTGCCGCCGACGTAGATGGCGAGAATCACGATCACCGGATGCAATGAAACGCTTTTGGAAACCACGTAGGGCTGAATCAGAAAGTCGTCGATGATCTTTACCACCGCAAAGGCCAGCAGCACGGCGGGCACGCCGGAGAAATTGCCGCGATCGAT
>JBBIKM010000042.1:32513-35527 GCA_037445455.1 bacterium
GGCGGGTATGCCGCCCAGCACCGGCCCGAGATAGGGAATCAAATTGGCCATGCCTGCCAGCACGCCGATGAACACGGCGTAACGCAAATCGAGCAGCGAGAGCGCGATCATCACCATCAACCCGACGAGCGCGCCGTCCAGCAACACCCCGCGAATGTAGCGGCCAAGTTGCTGGCTGGCTTTGTGAAACAGGCTGAGCGACATCTCAAAATAGCGGTTGGGAATGCGCTGCACGATCGCGGTTTGCAGCGCGCGCGAATCTTTGAGAATGAAAAACGTGAGAAACGGCACGATGATCAATCCGCCCACCGTGGAAAACAGTTCCACCACGCCCTCCACACCGGGTTTGAAAAAGGAATGGAAGACGTGCAGCATCACCTTGCCGATCATGTCGACGATGCGCGCCTGGGTGGCGCCGGGAAACGACAGCTTGAGCTTCTCCTTGATCTGCTCGATGAGCAGCTCGGGCTGTTCGAGCTGCACGTGCGCGAGAATGGTCTGCACTTCGCTTGAAATCTCGGCGCGCAGCAGCAGAAAGAGCGTGGTGGCCATGCCGGCCAGGCCGCAGAAAACGATCAGGATCGCCCACACGCGGTCCAGGCCGCGGTTCTCCAGCGCTTCCACCGCGGGCTCCAGCAAGTAAGCGAGAAAAATCGAAATCACCAGGGGCGCGAGCAGATTGCGCATAAGAAACATCACCACCAGGGCCCCGGCGAGCAACAACAGCGCGAGCAGGACGCGGCCGATGAGGTAGAACTGCCGGTCGGAGAACTGCAAATGATAATGCGGGGGCGGAGCTTGCATCGCGGCTCGAATGGTTCGTGCGACAACCTGTGGGCAGCGCGGCCGGAGAAATCGGCAAAAACGGGAAGCAATATAGCCGCAGCCCCGCAGAGAAGCAAGATATTTGTCCGGCAAAAGTGCTTGGGAATGCCGCTGCGCTTGCGTATTATTCCCGCCCAAATCGCCGCAGGACAATTCAACAACGATTCCGATGCCACCCGAACTCAGCATTCTCATCGTCACCTACAATTCGCGACACGACATCGCACGTTGCCTGGCCTCGCTGCAGCAGTTTTGCCGCGGCGTGGCGAGTGAAATCATCGTGTGCGACAACGCCTCGGCCGACGGCACCGCCGAGCTGGTCGCACGCGCCTTCCCCTTTGTCAAGCTGCTGCGGCTGCCGGAGAATCGCGGGTTTGGCGGCGCCAACAACGCCGCCGCGCAACAGGCGCGCGGCCGCTATCTGTTGCTGCTCAATCCCGACACCTGGGTGGACGGCGATCTGGCCGCTGACCTGGTCGGCTTTCTGAACGCGAATCCGCAGGCCAGCGGCTGTGTGCCCAAACACTTGAATCCCGACGGCAGCATTCAATTTGGCGCCATTCGCGAGCTGCCCACGCTGGAAACGCTTTTCTATGAGCGCACCGGACTGGCGCGCTTGTTTCCGAAAAGCAGGCGCTTTGGCCGTTACTGGATGACCTGGTGGAATCACAATGAGCAACGGCCGGTGCAGCAAGCCGGCGCCTGCCTGGCGCTGCGCCGTGAAGTTTTCGAGGCGGCCGGCGGCTTTGACGAAGGCTATTTCATGTACTTCGAGGATGTCGAGCTGTGCCACAACGTGGCGGCAGCCGGCGGAAAGCTCTATTTTCTGCCGGAGGCGCGCGTCTATCACGCCGGCGGTCAAAGCGCCAGGCAGGCGGTTTCGCGCAATTTCCTGGCATACTATCGCAGCCTGTGCCGCTACTTTCGCAAGCATCACGGCGCCGGCCGGCTCGCGATTGCCAAGTTGATCGTGGCGGCTTCGGAGCTTGCCACCTTGCTGGTGTTATCCCTCATCCTGCCATTCGACCGGCTGCTGCCTGCGCCGCAGTCCTGGCACAGCCGTTGGGCGCAATGGCGCGGCCATGCTCTTCTGCTGGTGCGGCTCTGGTCTTTTTGACGCTCACCCTGAATGCGATTTCTTCCTGGCACACGCCGCGCAGGTGCACCTCTCGCTTTGGGTCCTCTTGTTTGCCTCGAAATCCCGGCCAGGTCAAGCTCTCTGACGTGAGCCGTGAACACTAATCGATGAGTTGCGCGAATTCCACTCCTCAGAAAAGTCAGTGACACCGGGCAGGCCCGACTGACGAAACTCAGCCCTGCGCGAGCTGGTACTACAATGTTGCGTCGAGTTCTATTGCGCAGACAAATGGCCCCAATGGCGCGAACCGTCGAGGCGAAGGGCAACGCCCTGGGAAAGCCGTAGTCAGAGGAAATCACCAAGCCTCATGGGGTGCAATAGTACCCGTCAGAAATACCGCCCCTGGGCTGGATGCTACCAATCCGATTAGTTCCCGGGGCGTTGTCGACGGACTATTGCATGCCACCCCGTCGGCATCAAGCTGGGCTTCCTTGGCGATGAGAGTGTTTACTTGACGTTGTCGTTTTAGCCGGTCGTGCCTATTTCGACCGACTCGTCGCGGGCAGGTTCTCGTAAACCCGCAAGGCGACTAGGCTGAGATGAATATGACAATGCCTGGCTCGGGCCGCAGGCTTGTCACAGTTGGCAGGCTGACGCCGTCCCAGTCCGACTTCGCCAGCAGGCAATTGCCGTCTCTTGATTTTCTTGAAAAAAAAGTTAAGTTACGGCGCAAAGATTGGCCCAGGCCGCACCAAGACGAAGCGGTCTTACGTGCTTAAAGGGTGGCAGTACGATTTTCATCACTCCCGGGGAAACGAGATGCCAGCGACCAAACAGACAGACCAAATCAGGTCCATGATTCGCAGCGAGCTCATGCGCTTGCTCGAGGAAGACGAATCCTGCCGCCAGTCAATCACTGAAATCGCTTTGGCGAAATATGCCGAAAAGGAACGACTGGAAGATCGAATCGATCGCGTTTTGGATGAACTAAAAGCCGGAAGGGAAAGGCAGGATAAACTTTGGGAGGAGGATCAGGAAAAGTGGCGGGAAAGCCAGAGAAAGTGGGAGGAGAACCAAAAGAAGTGGGAGGAGAACCAAAAGAAGTGGGAAG
>JBBIKM010000043.1:0-15845 GCA_037445455.1 bacterium
CGGCATCCATGTCACGCCGCAATCGCAAACGCTCGCCCGCTTCTGGCGCGGTGAGGGCGAAGCCCTCGGCCTGCTGCAGATGAATGCCACCGTGCGCCGTGATGCGGAGGCCTTTCAAATTCACCCGGCCCTGCTCGATGCCTGTTTGCATGCGCTCGAAGCGGCCCTGCCGGTCGCGGACCATGCGGCCGAGGGCACCTACATGCTGATGGGCCTGGCGCGTTTCGAATTGCGGCGCCGGCCCGGCGCGCAGGTGTGGGCGCACGCCCGGTTGCAGGAGAGTCGTGAAGCCGGGCGCGAGACCTTGACGGCAGACTTGACTTTGTGCGATGAAGATGGCGGCGTTTTTGGTCGTCTCGCCGGTTTGCAGTTCAAGCGTGCCCGGCCGGAGAACATGCTGCGTTCGCAGCTCCGGCACCTGAACGACTGGCTTTATGAAGTGCAATGGCGACCCCAGCCGGCCGCCGGCGCAGAGCAGTCGCAGCCCGTGGATTTCATCCCCGGCCTCGCGGAAATCGCCCGCGCCGTGCAACCGAATATTGCCCGGATCTATCGTGAGAATGAGCTTGCCGTTTATGATGAATTGCTGCCCCGGCTGGATGCATTGTGCGGTGCTTATGTCTGCACCGCGCTGCAGCAACTTGGTTTCGAATTCACACCGGGCAAACGATTCCAGCTTGACGAAGTGATGGCCCCTCTGCGGGTGCAAGCCCGGCATCGGCGTTTGTTCGAGCGCATGCTACTCATGCTGCAGGAAGATGGCTTGTTGATGGCGGACGGCGGCACCTGGGAAGTCCGCACCGCGCCGGCGCCACACGATCCGGGATCAGAGATGAAGGCCTTGCAGGCCGCCTTTCCGGCGTGCGCCACGGAGCTGGCGATCACGCAACGCTGCGGTGAAGGGCTGGCGGCGGCGCTGCGCGGTGAGGTCGATCCGTTGCATCTGCTCTTCCCCGGCGGATCGCTGGAAGACACCGAGAAGCTCTATCAAGAAGCGCCAAACTCCAGGGCCTTCAATCTGCTGTTGCGCGAGGCTGTGGCCGCCGCAGTGCAGAATCTGCCGCACGACCGCCGGCTGGCCGTGCTCGAAATCGGCGGCGGCACCGGCGGCACCACCAGCCGTTTGCTGCCAATTCTGCCCGCCGGCCGCACGGAATACGTTTTCACGGACATTGGGCAGCTCTTCACCACCAGGGCCGCGCAGAAGTTCAAAGACTATTCTTTCGTGCGCTATCAGGTGTTGGATATCAGCGCGGATCCGCTGGCGCAAAACCTTCCCGGCCAGCATTTCGATTTGATCGTCGCCGCGAATGTGCTGCACGCCACCAGCGATTTGCGGACCACGCTGGCCAACGTGCAGAAACTGCTGGCGCCCGGCGGCCTGCTGGTCCTGCTCGAAGGCTCGGTGCCGCAGCGTTTCGGTGATTTGACCGTGGGCCTGACCGAAGGCTGGTGGAGTTATTCCGACCAGGACTTGCGCCCCGACTATGCTTTGCTTTCCGAAGAGAAGTGGTTGGCACTGCTCCAAGCCATGGGCTTCACGGAGGCAATCGCCCTTCCCGCCGGCGCTGATCGCATCGGCGTGCTGCGCACGCAAGCGGTGATTTTGGCACGCGGCCCGCTGGCGGTGTCCGGCAGGAATGAGAGCGCAAGCACGGCAAAAAGGGAAAGGGGAAGCTGGATCATCCTGGCGGATGAATCCGGTGTGGCAGAGCAGCTCGCGCAGAGATTGCGTGGCGAGGAGCAAACAGCGATTGTGGTGCATGCCGGCGACCGCTTTGCCGCGCACGCCGCGCAGCAGTTCAGCCTCAATCCCGGCGCGCCGGAGGATTTCAAACGCTTGTTGCAGGAGGCGCTGACGCCGGATCTGCCACCCTGCCGCGGCATTGTGCATTTGTGGGCACTCGATGCGCCGCCATTCGCGACCATCACGCCGGCGAATCTGGCTGCTGCTCAATTCAAAACGATTTCGGGTGCGCTGCATCTCGTGCAAGCGCTGGCAGCAGTCACAGCGGCAAAGTCCGCCGGCCTGTGGCTGGTGACGCGCCGGGCGCAGCCGGTTGGGCCGGATCGCGGCGAGCTGGCGGCGTCGCAGGCGCCGTTGTGGGGATTGGGGAAGGTGATTGCCATGGAACATCCAGAATTGCGCTGCACACTTGTCGATCTCGATGCGACCGGCGGCGCGCCGGAACTGCTGCGCGAGATGATGTCGCCGGACAGCGAAGATCAAATTGCCTTGCGCCGCGGCGTGCGCCATGTGCCGCGGTTGGTTGCCAGCTCCATGCGCCTCGACCCGCCGGCCGGCAGCCGCCTGCCGATTACCAGCGACGGGACTTACCTGGTCACCGGCGGCCTGGCTGGCCTCGGCTTGCTGACCGCGCACTGGCTGGTCGAGCAGGGCGCCCGTCATCTCGTGCTGCTCGGCCGCAGCGCACCCTCGGAAGCGGCGCAAGCAACCATTCGCGAGATGGAAGCCGCCGGCGCGCACCTCCTCATCGTGCAGGCTGACGTGGCGGACTACGATCGCATGGCGCAGGTCATCGCGCACATCGATGCCAGCCTGCCGCCGTTGCGCGGCATCATTCATTCTGCCGGCACCATCGATGACGGCGTGCTGCTGCAGCAGCAGTGGCCGCGCTTCGAGAAAGTGATGCGTGCCAAAGTCCTCGGCGCGTGGAATCTGCATGCGTTGACGCACACCCGACCGCTTGACTTCTTCGTGCTGTATTCCACCGGCGCCTCGCTGGTCGGCTCTGCGGGCCAGGGCAATCACGCCGCAGCCAACACATTCATGGATGTGCTGGCGCATCAGCGTGCCGCGCTGGGCCTGCCGGCCTTGAGCATCAATTGGGGCGCCTGGTCGGAGATCGGCACAGTGACCCGGCACCGCCAGGGTGACCGCATCACGCTGCACGGCAGAAGCGCGATTGCGCCGCTGCAGGGCTTGCTCATTCTCGAACGTTTGCTGCAGGGCGCACCGCCGCAAATCGGCGTGCTGCCGGTGGACTGGGACGAAGCGTTTGCCGGCATGGGCGAACGCCTGCATGCGCCCTTCTTCGCGGAAATCCGGCGGGGCGTGCGCAGCCAGGCCGTTGCCGGCGAGCAGCAAGCCCGCGCCGCAGAGATGCAACCGGCAACGCTGCTGGCCCGACTCAAAGCCGCGCCGGTGAGCAAACGCCGGCAATTGCTGCAGCAGTTCGTGCAGGAGCAGGCGGTGAAAGTGCTGGGATTGGGTCCCTCCCGGCCCGTGCCGTTGCACCAGCCGTTGACCGAGCTGGGCCTCGATTCGCTGATGGCAGTGGAGCTGCGCAATGCGCTCGGCAAGGGGGTGGAACAGACTCTGCCCGCGACCTTGCTGTTCGATCATCCGGCAATCGAGAACCTGGTCGATCATCTCGGCAAGAATGTGCTGGGTTTGGAGATTTCCGCCACCGGCGCGGAAGAATTGCCCAAGGCCAACGGCAAGCCCGCGCCAGCCGCGAAGGAAGCGGAGTTGGATGCGCTGTCCGATGAGGAAATGGCAGCGTTGCTGGAGGAGAAGTTGAGATAACGCCTCCAGTCGATGTCAACCCCGCCTCGTGCCGCAAACGTCTTCTCCGGCGCTGGGATTTTCTTTTCATCTGCACCTGAGGCCCCGTGTGGCGGAAGACTGCGGCAGGGTGACAAGGCGCTGGGGCCCGCCGGCTCGAGGAGTAGGCAGTCGCGGTGCCGGAGGGAGAAGCCAAAGAAATCAAAACGCTTCAGCTATTCTCCCGCGGACTCAGAATGTTCATCCGGTTTGACGATGCCATGTGCCAGGCATTGCGTGTACAAGAACTCCCAAAGCTTCCGCTCGCGGCTGAAGCGTGGCAGCAGGCGCTCGCGGTATGCGGGAAAATCCCTGACGGTGATGAATTCCCAGGCACCGGTGTAGCGTGCGTCGCGCAGAATTTTGGCCAGCAGCCAAATCTTCTTGGACTCCCCGCCGCCGCAAGCCTCTCCTTGATCTGGACGGCGGTGTAGCGATAGTCCCACATGAAATTTGGGACGCTGTCGTCTGCGCGGCGGGAGAGATCAAGCGACGGATGTTCGGTTTTGGCCTGCACGACCATTCTCTACTGCGCGGTTGTTCCATCGGCCGGGCGGGCCGGGAAGGCAAGGTGACTGAGTTCAACATATGCCTGTTCAGAATTTGTTGTAATCGTTTTTTCGCCGGCTGCCTCGGATTTCCTGTCTTGTTGTTGATTGAGAGTTGAATTGACTTGGTCGGATTCACCGCAGGGTCGAGGCGTCCGCTTTACCCGGCGTTGATTGAGGAACCTGAATGAGTAATCCCGCACAACCCAAAGACCAGCGCGAGTTGCTCAAACGCGCCTTGTTGAAAATCGATGACCTGCAAGCCCGGCTCGACCGGCTCAATGAGCCGATCGCCGTGATCGGCATGAGCTGCCGCTTTCCCAACGGCGCCAATGACCCGGCCAGTTTCTGGCGCTTGCTGCGCGCGGGTGTCGACGGTATCACCGAAATTCCACCGGAGCGCTGGAACGTGGACGAGCATTACGATCCCGATCCCAGTGTTCCCGGCAAGATGTACACGCGCCGCGCCGGATTCATCGAGGGCGTCGATCGTTTCGATCCGCAGTTCTTCGGCATCGCGCCGCGCGAAGCGGTGAGCATGGACCCGCAGCAGCGCTTGCTGCTGGAGGTGACCTGGGAGGCGCTCGAGCATGCCGGCCAGGCGCCGGCAAAACTCGCCGGCTCACGCACCGGCGTTTACATCGGGATCAGCGGCAACGACTACTCGCATCTGCAATCCTCCTCCGGCGAGCGGGATTACATCGACACCTACTTCGGCGCGGGCGTGGCGCACAGCATTGCCTCCGGCCGGATTTCCTATTTGCTCGGCCTGCAAGGCCCCAGCGTTTCGGTGGACACCGCCTGCTCGGCCTCGCTCACCGCCTTGCATCTTGCCTGCCAGAGCCTGCGCCTGGGCGAAAGCGACATGGCGCTGGCCGGCGGCGTGAATGTGATTCTGTCGCCGGACGGCATCATTACCGCCTCGCAGGCGCGCATGCTCTCTCCCGACGGCCGCTGCAAGACCTTCGACGCCTCTGCCGACGGGTACGTGCGCGCGGAAGGCTGCGGCATGGTCGTGCTTAAGCGTCTGTCCGATGCCCTCGCGAACCACGACAACATTCTCGCGCTCATTCACGGCACCGCCGCCAACCAGGACGGCCGCAGCAGCGGCTTGACCGCGCCCAACACCGCAGCGCAGCAGGCCGTGATTCGCGAAGCACTGGCGAAATCCGGCCTGCAACCCGCTGACATTTCCTATCTCGAAACGCACGGCACCGGCACCTCGCTGGGCGATCCCATCGAAGTGCAGTCATTAGGCGCAGTGTTCGGCGCAGACCGTTTGCCCGGGCATCCTCTGTTGATCGGCGCGGTGAAATCCAACATCGGCCATCTCGAGGCCGCCGCCGGCATTGCGGGTTTCATCAAGACCGTGCTGGCGCTGCAGCAGCGCGAACTGCCGCCCAGCCTGCACGTACGCCAGCTCAATCCTCATATCGCGTGGGACAAGCTGCCGCTCAAAGTCGTGACCGAGGCCATGCCCTGGCCGCTGCCGCCCAACCGGCGCCGCCTTGCGGGCGTAAGCTCGTTCGGATTCAGCGGCACCAACGTGCATGTCATTCTGGAAGAAGCGCCGGCGCGCTCACCGGCCGGGGAGACGGGCACAAGCGAACGCCCGCTGCATTTGCTCACGCTTTCGGCAAAGAGCGAAGCGGCGCTTAAGGAGTTGGCGGGCCGCTATGCGCGCCATTTTGCGGAGAAGGACGCAGCGGCGCTCGGCGACATCTGTTTCACGGCAAATGCCGGGCGCGGCCATTTCACTCACCGGCTGGCCGTGACGGTCGAGACGCTCGCCCAGGCGCGGGAGAAACTGGCGGCATTCTCCACCGGACAAATGTCTGCGGGGTTGCACCTGGGCAAAGTCGATGAGAGCCAGCGGCCGGAGATCGCGTTTCTCTTCACCGGACAGGGCGCGCAATACCTCAACATGGGCCGGCAGCTCTACGAAACCCAGCCGAGTTTCCGCCGGACGCTCGACCGCTGCGATGAAATTTTACGGGCGCATCTTGAACAGCCGCTGCTCTCTGTCTTGTTCGGTGATCCGTCGACCGTGACCAGTGATCAGTTACGCCGGCCGGCTGATCACCGTTCACTGCTCACTGCGCACTGGCTGCATCAAACCGCCTATACGCAGCCCGCATTGTTTGCGCTGGAATATGCGCTCGCGGAGTTGTGGCGCGCCTGGGGCGTGACGCCGGCGCTGGTGATGGGTCACAGCGTGGGCGAATACGTCGCGGCATGCGTTGCGGGCGTGTTCAGTCTGGAAGACGGTTTGAAATTGATCGCGGCCCGCGGCCGGCTGATGCAGGCGCTGCCGCAAAACGGCGCGATGGTGGCGGTGTTTGCCGAAGAAGCGGCCGTGCGCGCGGCGCTGGCGCCGTTTGCCGGGCGCGTTGACATTGGCGCGATCAATGGTCCCACCAACATTGTGATCTCCGGTGAAGCCGCGGCGGTGGCGGAACTGGTCGCGCAGTTCGACAGCGCGGGCGTCAGGAGCAAACAACTGGCGGTCTCCCATGCCTTTCATTCGCCCTTGATGGAACCCATGCTGGAGGAATTCGAACGGATCGCCGCGGAGATCGACTATGCTGCGCCGCGCATCGGTTTGATTTCCAACCTCACCGGCACACTGGTGACCGCGGACGAAGTCACCAACGCGCGCTACTGGCGCCGTCACGTGCGCGGTGCCGTGCGCTTTGCCGAGGCCATGGTCGCGCTGCAACAGCAGGGCTGCCGAATCTTTCTCGAAATTGGCCCCAGCCCGACTTTGTTGAGCATGGGGCAGCGCTGTCTGCCCGAAGGCTCAGGCGTGTGGCTGCCCTCACTGCGCCAGGGCCGCGCCGACTGGCAAACCATGCTGGATTCGCTTGCCGGCCTGTACGTTCACGGTGTGAATGTCGACTGGGCGCGCTTTGACCGGGATTACGAGCGTCGCCGGGTGATCCTGCCGACTTATCCGTTTCAGCGCAGCCGCTATTGGGCAAAGGCTGCGGAGCGGGGCAGGCGACAGGTGGCAAGGAGCAAGGGGCAGGAAGCAGGGCATCCGCTGCTGGGCGAGCGTTTGCGTTCCGCCGGGAAAGAGACGCTGTTCGAGAGCGCAATCAGTCTGCAAACGCACGAGTTCCTGCGCGACCATCAATTCTACGGAACCGCGGTTTTCCCAGCGACGGCGTATATTGAAATGGCGCTGGCCGCGGCAACGCAAGCGCAGGGCGAGGCCCCTCATGTGCTGGAGCAGATCAGCATTCACGAAGCTTTGCTGGTGGCGGAAGGCAAGTCCGAAATCGTGCAGTTGGTTCTCTCGCCGTTGCCGGCCGGCGGGTTCGCTTTTCAGATTTGCAGCTTGAGCGAAGACGGCGGCGCCGGCAAGTGGAAGCGGCACGCCGAAGGCACGATTCTCTCCGGCGCGGCGCTGCCGGCTGCCGACAGTATCGCACGCGAGCCAATTGTCGCGCGGTGCCCGCATCCGTTTGATGTTGAGGAATACTATCGCCGCTTTGGCGAATTGGGAGTTGAGTACGGTCCGAGCTTCCGCGGGTTGACTGCCATCCAGCGCGGCGAAGGAGAAGCCATCGGGCGCGTGCAATTGCCGGCCGGAACAGGCATGGACAATTTTCACCTGCATCCGGCGCTGCTCGATGCCTGCCTGCAGTTGCTGGGCGCCGCGGCATTCGATGACAGTCAGAAGGACGAGCAGCGAATCTACATGCCGGCGGCGTGCGAGCGGCTGCGGGTTTATCGCACGCAATGGCCGGAAGCCTGGTGTCATGCGCGAGTGCGGCCCGGCCGGAGCGAACAGGCGCTGGTTTGCGACTTGCAAATATTCGACGATGCCGGCGGCCTGCTCGCGCGCCTCGAAGGCTTGCGTTGCAAACGCGTGACCCCGGCAGCGATGCAGCGCGCGCCACAAAAGCTCGACGACTGGCTGTACGAAATCCACTGGCAGCCGCAGGCACTGGCAGAAGCGCCGGCGGCTGCGCCGGCACCGCCGGGCGTCTGGCTGATTTTGACCGATGCCACGGGCACCGGTGAGGCACTGGCGGAATGCCTGCAACGCCGGCAGCAATCCTGCCTGCTCGTTTCCGCCGGCGAAAAGTTTGAACGCCGGCAGCCGGCACACTGGTGCGTCAATCCGGCGCAGCGGACTGATTTCGAGCGCTTGCTGCAGGAAAGCGGGCTGGCGAGCGAGCCCAACTGGCGCGGGGTGGTGCATTTGTGGAGTCTGCCCGCCCGTCTCGATGAAAATACCGCAGCAAGTGGGCTGCAGGCAACCGCGCAACTGCTCTGCGGCAGTGTGATGTCGTTGGTGCAGGCCATCGCAGGCGCGAAACTCGCGGCAGCACCGCGCTTGTGGCTGGTGACGGCCGGTGCCCACCGTATCGGCGAGCAGGCCGAACCGCCGGCGGCTGTGCAAATGCCGTTGTGGGGACTCGGCAACGTGATCGATCTCGAGCATCCGGCGTTGCGCTGCAGCCGGGTCGATCTCGATGCGGGGACCGGGCAAAACGCGACACCTGCCCTGCAGCAGCTTGCCGACGAGTGTTTGGCGGCGAGCGCTGAAAATCAAATTGCGTGGCGCAACGGCCGGCGCTACGTGGCACGGCTGCGGCGCGCTCAACTTGAAAGTCACGAATCCCGCCAGCTTCGGGATTCGGTATTAGAGGAGCGTCCGGTCAAGTTGGAGATTACCAAGCGCGGTATTTTGGAAAATCTCCAACTTGTACCGTTGACGCGGCGGCCGCCGCAACGCGGCGAAGTGGAAATCCGCGTGCTGGCCACGGGTTTGAATTTTCGTGACGTGCTCAATGCGCTCGGCATGTATCCGGGCGATCCCGGCCCGCTCGGCAACGAATGCGTCGGCCGGATCGAGGCGGTGGGCGAAGGCGTGACCGGATTCGCAGTCGGCGACGAAGTGATGGCGCTGGCCGCGGACACGTTTGCGACTCACGTCACCACCGCTGCGGCTTTTGTGGTGCCCAAACCGGCGCGCCTCAGTCTTGTGGAGGCTGCCACCCTGCCGATCACCTTTCTCACGGCCTATCATGCTCTGCATCATCTTGGGAAAATGCAGGCCGGCGAACGGGTGTTAATTCACGCGGCGGCCGGCGGCGTGGGGCTGGCCGCGGTGCAGCTCGCGCAGCGCGCGGGCGCGGAGATCTTTGCAACGGCAGGCAGTCCGGAAAAGCATGCCTATTTGCGCGCGCTGGGCGTGCAGCACGTTTTCAGCTCACGCACGCTCGACTTCGCCGGGCAGATCCGGCAGCAAACCAACGGCGAAGGCGTCGATCTGGTGCTGAATTCGCTGGCAGGAGAATTCATTCCCCAAAGCCTGGCGCTGCTGCGGCGGGGCGGGCGCTTGTTGGAGATCGGCAAGACTGAAGTGTGGAACGCCGACAGGGTCAGGGCGCAGTTTCCGGAAGTGTCCTACCACGTCATCTATCTCGGCGAAACCGTGCAGGCGCAACCCGCGCTGATTCGGCAGCAGTTCCTGGAATTGTGCGACGCCTTCGGCCGCGGCGAGCTTCAACCCCTGCCCGCCAAGACCTTCCCGCTGGCCGAGGCGGTGAGCGCCTATCGCTACATGGCGCAGGCCCGGCACATCGGCAAAGTCGTTCTGACTCAGACGGAGCAGCCGAGGGGCAAAGGGCAGGAAGCAGCGGGCCGCGGGCAGGGGGCAATTGAAGAGAAGGCCAGTTATCTCATCACGGGTGGCATGGGCGCGCTGGGTTTGCACGTCGCCAGGTGGATGGTGGAACAAGGCGCACGACACTTGGTGCTGGTGGGCCGCTCGGCCCCCTCGCCGGAAGCGAGCCGCGCCATTGCAGAAATGGAGCAGGCAGGAGCAAAGATTACGGTCGTGCCGGCCGACATCAGCCGGGAGGACGAAGTCAACCGCATCATCGCCACGCTGGCGCCGCCGTTGCGCGGTATCGTGCATTCCGCCGGCGTGCTGGCTGACGGCATTCTGCTGCAGCAGGATTGGCCGCGCTTTGCGAGCGTGCTGGCGCCCAAGATGAACGGCGCCTGGCATCTGCATCGCGCCACCCGCCATTTGCCACTGGACTTCTTCGTGATGTTTTCCTCGATCGCTGCGGTGTTCGGCGCAACCGGCCAAAGCAACTATGCCGCCGCCAATGCTTTTCTGGATGGTCTGGCGCATTACCGCCGCTCGCAGGGGCTGCCTGCGCTGAGCATCAATTGGGGCGCGTGGGCCGAGGGCGGCATGGTCACCAGCCTGGGCAGGCGTGGCGAACAGAAGATGAGCGGCACGGGCTTGAGTCTGATCGCGCCCGCCCAGGGCGTGCAGGTGCTGGCGCGGCTGCTTGCGAGTGACTGCGCGCAAGCAGCGGTGATGCCGATCGCCTGGCAGCAGTTCCTGCAGCGCTTTGTGCCGGGCCAGGAGCCGCCGCTTTATGCCGAAATGGCCGGGCAGACCCGCATCAATCCCAAGCATTTCAAGGCGCCGGAGCAGGCAGACACAATCCTGCAGGAGCTGGACAAAGCCACGCCCGCGGAGCGCCTCGAGCTGTTGACCGCCCATGTGCGCGAGCAGGTGATCAAGGTGTTGGGACTCGAAGGTGCGCCCGCACCGGAACTGCAGCAAGGATTGACCGATCTTGGCATGGATTCGTTGATGGCGGTGGAGTTGAGCAATCGCCTGCGCGCGAGCCTGGGAAAAACCCTGCCCTCGACTCTGGCCTTCGAGTATCCGACCATCGCAGCGCTGACGAAATTCCTTGCCACTGAAGTGCTGGCGCTGGAAGCGGCTCAACCGGCAGAGCCCGCAAACGGAAAGGGCAGCGCTGCGGCGGGTGCAGAGACGCTCGAACATCTTTCGGGCGAGGAATTGGAGGAGTCGCTGTTGCAGGAATTGGAGGGGGCGGGGTATTAGCCTGCAGCTTGCGAGGCAAGCATGCCTGCGATTCAAATCACAGGCTGGTTCTGGCAGCCGGCTTTGGCCGGGTGGAGGAGAGGAGGTGGTTGTTTTTCGGTTGGGAGTCTGCTGCGGACGCATACCGCAGTTTCTTGGTGGAAGTGACCAGGACGGTCAAGGCGCAATGGAATGGCGCGTTGACGAGACTCGCGGCATTCAGACAGCATAAACCCGAGATTCAGAGAATCAAAATCGCCTGCGATTGTGATCGCAGGGGGATAGCGGAAGCACAGCATCTTTGCAACGACATCAAGCATGAGCAACCCTCCCAAGCATTCTCCCGATCAAGACGCGCTGCGGCGCGCCTTGTTCGCCGTAAAAGACATGCGTGCCAGGCTGGAAGCCCTGGAGCAGGCAAAGAAAGAACCGATTGCCATCGTCGGCCTGGCCTGCCGGCTGCCCGGCGGCGTGCGCGACCGCCGAAGTTACTGGCATCTGCTCGCCAACGGCATCGATGCGGTCAGCGAGATTCCCGCCGACCGCTGGGACGTCGAGGCATATTACGATCCCGATCCCGATGCGCCCGGCAAGATGTACACGCGCCACGGCTCGTTCGTCAGCGACATTGACAAGTTCGATCCGCAATTCTTCGGCATTGCGCCGCGCGAGGCGGCGAGCATGGATCCGCAGCAGCGCATGCTGCTGGAGGTGACCTGGGAGGCGCTGGAGAATGCCGGTTATGCTCCCGACAAGCTGGCGGGCAGTGCCGCCGGTGTGTTTGTCGGCATCAGCACCAATGATTTTGCGCATTACCTCAAGCGTGACAACGATCCGAGCTACATCGATCCCTACACCGGCACCGGCGGCGCGTTTTGCGTGGCTGCCGGCCGGCTGTCTTATTTGCTCGGCTTGCACGGCCCCAACTTCGCGGTGGACACCGCCTGCTCCTCGTCGCTGGTGGCCGTGCATCTCGCCTGCGAGAGTTTGCGCAGCGGCAAGTCCCCCTTGGCGATTGCCGCCGGCGTGAACCTGATTTTGATTCCCGAGCCGAACATCTATTTCACCCGCATGCGGGCAATTTCGCCGGACGGCCGCTGCAAAACTTTTGACGCCGCCGCCGACGGCTACGGCCGCGGAGAAGGCTGCGGCGTGATCGTGCTCAAACGGCTGGCGCAGGCCGTGGCGGACGGCGATCACATTCAGGCCGTCATTCGCGGCACGGCAATCAATCATGACGGCCGCAGCAGCGGCCTGACTGTGCCCAATGGCCAGGCGCAGCAGGCAGTCATCCGCGCCGCGCTCGCCGACGCCGGCCTCGATCCGTTGCAGGTGGGTTATGTTGACGCGCACGGCACCGGCACGCCGCTGGGTGATCCCATCGAAATGCGGGCCCTGGCCGCCGCGCTGTGCCGCGGCCGCTCCAAGGATCAACCGCTGCTCGTCGGCTCCGCCAAAACCAACTTCGGCCATCTCGAGGCCGCGGCCGGCATTGCCGGGCTGCTGAAAGTGGTGCTGGCACTGCAGCACCGCCAGATTCCGCCGCATCTGCATTTCAAGAACCCCAGCCCGCACATTCCCTGGGACGAAATCCCGGTCACCATTCCAACCAAACTGCAGCCGTGGCAGGCGCAACCGGGCGAACGCATTGCCGGCGTCAGCTCATTCGGATTCAGCGGCACCAATGCGCATGTGGTGTTGCAGGAGTGGGTGGCGGCCAAGCCGGAAGCAGGAGAGCAGGCGACGGGGAAGCCCAAAGACGGGGAAAGGGAGCGGGTGAGGGTTTCGTTGACGGATGCGTCTGTGAATGAACTGCAGCTTCTGACACTTTCCGCCCGGAACGAAACCGCGTTGCGTGAACTGGCGCGGCGCTACGAGCGTCATCTGGCCGAGCCCGACGCGCCGCCGCTGGCAGACGTCGCTTTCACCGCCAACACCGGCCGCGCACATTGGGCCTATCGCCTGGCGGTTACCGCGGAATCAGCGGAGCAACTGCGGGAAAAACTCGCGGCGTTTGCGGCAGGTCAGACCGCGCCGGGTGTCCTCACCGGCGTGAGTGAGGAAGCAGCCACCGGCGGACCGAAGCTCGCGTTTCTCTTCACCGGCCAGGGCGCGCAATATCCCGGCATGGGCCGTCAGCTTTATGAAACGCAGCCGGTGTTTCGCGCCGCTCTGGAGAAATGTGACGAACTGTTGCGGCCGCATTTGGAGCAGCCGCTGCTCTCGGTCTTGTTCAGTGATCCGTCCTCACTGCCCACTGATCACCACTCACTGATTACTGATCACTGGCTTCATCAAACCGCCTACACCCAGCCGGCGCTGTTTGCGCTGGAGTATGCGCTGGCGGAGATGTGGCAGGCCTGGGGCATCAAGCCCGGCGTGGTGATGGGGCACAGCGTGGGTGAATACGTTGCCGCTTGTGTGGCGGGCATGCTCAGCCTGGAAGACGCGCTGAAATTGATTGCGGCGCGCGGCCGTCTGATGCAGGCGCTGCCGCCGGCAGGCGCAATGGTGGCGCTCTTCACCAACGAATTCAAAGTGGCGCAGGCCCTCATTCCCTTTCAACAGCAGGTCGATATCGCCGCGATCAACGGCCCGCAGAACGTGGTAATCTCCGGCGAGAAGGAGGCGGTGGCCGCCATCGTCACCGCGCTCGAGGCCGAAGGGATAAAAAGCAAGGCGTTGACCGTTTCACACGCCTTTCATTCGCCCTTGATGGAGCCGATGCTTGATGCCTTCGAGCGAGTCGCGGCTGAGATTGCCTTCCGGCCGCCGCGCGTGCCGGTGATTTCCAATGTCACCGGCCGCCGTCTCGAAATCGCAGCGTGGCAGGCGGACGCGCCGCCGGCCGCGCATCAATCCGGCGCCTTTCCCAATCCGCAGATCTACTGGCGCCGGCACGTGCGCGAGGCCGTGCGCTTTGCCGCTTCGATGCACACGCTTCAGGAAATGGGCTGCCAGATCTTTCTCGAGCTTGGGCCGCACCCGACGCTGTTGGGCATGGGCAGGGCCTGCGTGCCGGCGGATTACGGAACCTGGGTGCCCTCGCTGCGCAAGGGCCAGGAAGATTGGCCGGAGATTCTCAAGAACCTGGCCACGCTGTACGTGAACGGCGTTGAGGTGAACTGGTCCGCCTTTCATCGCGAACGCGGTGGCCGGCGCGTGCCGCTGCCCACCTACCCGTTTCAACGCGAGCGACACTGGATCGATGAACGCCGGGCAAAAGCAGAAGGCCCTGCCGGCCTTGCGGCCTCCGATCCTGCCGCCGCCCATCCTCTTCTCGGTGTGCGGCTGCCGGTGGCGCTGGCAGACACCGTGATTTTCGCAGCGGAGATCGGCATAAAGCGTCAAAGCTATCTCGACGATCATCGTGTGCAAGGCGTGGCGGTGTTTCCCGCCACCGCCTATTTGGAATTGGCGCTAGCCGCTGCTGCAGAAGCCCTGGACGGACAGGCCTTTGAAATTGCGGAAATGCTGATTCAAGCGCCGCTGTTGCTCGAGGAAGAGGGCAGCCGCCGCGTGCAAACCGTTCTGTTGCGCGGCGAGCAGGCGGAGACTTCCTTTCAAATCTACAGCTTCAACAGCGAAAACAGCGCCTGGAGTTTGCACGCCCAGGGACGGCTCGTGCCGATTTCGTCTGAAATCGCGGATGCCGCGCCGGGCACGCTGGCGACGATTCGCGGTCGCTGCCGTACGGAATTGCCGGCGGCTGACTTCTACAACAACATGCAACACAGCGGCGTGGAATACGGACCGCAATTTCGCGGCCTCACCCAGCTTTGGCGCGGCGAGCAGGAGGCCATCGCCGCGGTGCATCTGCCGCCCGCACTCGCTGCCGAGGCCGAGACGCATCATCTTCATCCCGCCCTGCTCGATGCCTGTTTGCAGGTGCTTGGCGCCTGCCTGAATCAGAGCGCGGCCGCGACCGGCGCAACCTATCTGCCGATTCGCGTCAAGCGGTTTCGATTGCACGGCAGGGGCCACAGCCGGGTGTGGAGTCACGCCCGCCTGCATCGCCAGGAGAATGACTCGCCCGAAACTCTCACCGGTGATCTCGTCATTTATGACGAAGCCGGCCGTCTCGCCGCCGAGATTCTCGGCTTGCATCTCAAGCGCACCGCCGCCGCAGCGCTGCAGCGGGCGCTGACCGACAAGCTGCCGGATTGGCTCCATCGTTTGCACTGGCAGCCACAGCCGCTCAGCGACGCGCCCGCGGCCGGCCGCGGCGAGGCCTGGCTGCTCTTTGCCGATCGGCGTGGCTTTGGCGCCAAACTTTTGGCGCACCTGCAAAGCTGCGGAGAACACGGCGTGCTCGTGTTTGCCGGCGAATGCTATCGCCGCCGCGCTGACGGCCATTTCGAAATCGATCCGGCCCGGCCCGAGGATTTCCTTCGCCTCCTGCAGGAATCTGCCGGCCGGCCCTGGCGTGGCGTGATCTATCTTTGGGGCCTGGAGAGCGTGGCGCGGCGCGAACTGCCAGTAGTGGAACTGGAGGCGCTGAGCGCGCACGTTTGCGGCGGGGCCCTGCTGTTGGTGCAGGCGCTGGCCCGCCTCCACGCAGCGCCGCAGCCGCAATTATGGCTGGTGACCGGTGGCGGCCAGCCGGTGGGCGCAGGCAACGCAGCCGTGGCCGTGGTGCAATCAGCGTTGTGGGGACTCGGCCGCACGATCGCTGCCGAGCATCCCGAACTGCGCTGCAAACGCGTGGATCTCGATCCCGGCATGGCAGGCGATCGCGCTGCCGCCAGCGATGAGGCGCCGGCCGAAGACTTTCCCCATGAAGAGAATGTGCCGTTGTTGGTGCAGGAACTTTTGCGCGACGACGACGAGGATCAGATTGCTTATCGCGGAAACGTGCGCC
>JBBIKM010000043.1:15905-35372 GCA_037445455.1 bacterium
CCAACACCTCCGGCAATTGCGCCGGGACAGGCCCTGCAGTTGTTGATCAGCAAGCGGGGCGTGCTCGACAACCTCAGTTATCAACCGGTGGCGCGGCGCAAACCCGGCCCCGGCGAGGTTGAGATCGAGGTGCGGGCCACGGGTCTGAATTTTCGCGATGTGCTCAATGCGCTTGGCATGTACCCCGGTGATCCCGGCCCGGTGGGCGGCGAATGTTCCGGCCTCATTGTGGCCGTGGGCGAAGGCGTGAAGAATAATGCGATCGGCGACGCCGTCATTGCGCTGGGCGCCGGTTGTTTCACCACCCATCTCACCACCCGCGCGGATTGGATTGCGCCCAAGCCTGCCGCTTTGAGTTTCGCCGAAGCCGCCGCCCTCCCCATCACCTTTCTCACGGCCTACTACGGCTTGCATCACCTCGCACAAATCAAGGCTGGCGAGCGCGTCTTGATTCATGCCGCGGCCGGTGGCGTGGGCCAGGCAGCGGTGCAGTTGGCCCGGCGTGCCGGCGCTGAAGTGTTCGGCACCGCCAGTCCGGGCAAATGGGATTTTCTGAAAGCGCAGGGCGTGGCGCACGTCATGAATTCCCGCACACTGGAGTTTGCCGGGCAAGTGCTGCAAGCCACTCAGGGCGCGGGCGTTGATATCGTTCTCAATTCCCTGGCGGACGAGTTCATTCCCAAAAGTCTGGCGATTCTCGCGCCGCACGGCCGGTTTCTGGAAATCGGCAAGCGCGGCGTGTGGAGCAGCGAGCAGGTGGCGGCGCTGCGCCGTGATGTTTCGTACTGGGTCTATGATCTCGGCGTGGTGATGCTGGAAGACCCGGCGCTGCTGCAGAAAATGTATCGCGAGCTGCTTGCCGGATTCGAGACGGGCACGCTCAAGCCGCCGCCGGTCAAAGTCTTTTCCCACGAAGAAACGCTGGCCGCCTTTCGCTACATGGCGCAGGCGAAGCACGTGGGCAAGGTGGTGGTGGAGCAAGGAGCAAGAGGCAGGGCGCAGGCGGCAGAGGGCAAAGGGCAGGGGACAATTGATGCAGAGGCCAGTTATCTCATCACAGGGGGCATGGGAGCTTTGGGGTTGAAAGTCGCGGAGTGGTTGGTGGAGAAGGGCGCCCGCCATCTCGTGTTGGTGGGCCGGCGCGCGCCCGGCGCTGCAACCGCGGCTGTGATTCAAAAACTGGAAGCGGAAGGCGCCCGCATCTTGACCGTTGCCGCTGATGTCGCGTCGGCGGAGGACGTGCAACGCATGCTGCAGGAAATTCGCCAGGCCGGGCTGCCGCCATTGCGCGGCCTCATTCATGCCGCCGGTGTGCTGGAAGACGGCGTGTTATTGCAGCAGAACTGGCCGCGCTTTGCGAAAGTTTTCGCGCCCAAGGTCTCCGGCGCGTGGAATCTGCACACGGCCACGCTCGGAATGACGCTCGATTTCTTCGTGCTGTTCTCCTCCACTTCGGCTTTGCTCGGCGCCGCCGGACAGGGCAATTACGCTGCCGCCAACGCCTTTCTCGACGGCCTGGCGCACTATCGCCGCGCTCTCGGCCTGCCGGCCATGAGTGTCGCTTGGGGACCCTGGGCGGAAGTCGGAATGGCTGCCAGCCTCGGCAGCAAAGAGCAACAGCGTCTCGCGAGTCAGGGCATGGGCACGATTGCGCCCAGCCAGGGCTTGCGGATTCTCGAGGAGCTGCTCGGCCGCGACGAGGCCCAGATCGGCGTTTTGCCGGTGCACTGGCGCAAATTTCTGGCGCAGTTTGCTCCCGGCAAGATCCCGCCGGTGTTGCGTGCGATCGCCGGCGAAACCGCGAGCCGGCCGGTGGAAAAGGCGGCCGCGCCGGTTGCCACCAATGAATTCCAACAGCGCTTGCAAGCGGCGCAGCCTGCCGAACGGCCGGGGCTCATGGTGGCACATGTGCGCGCTTTAGTCGGCCGCGTGCTCGGCCTGCATTCCCCTGAAGCCATCGGTTTGCAACAACCGCTGCAGGAACTGGGCATGGATTCCCTCATGGCGGTCGAGCTGCGTAATGCCATCGGCAATGCCGTGGGCCGTGAGCTGCCCGCGACGCTGCTTTATGATTATCCCACGGTCAAGGCGCTGGCGGATTTTCTGCTGGAGAAAGTTTTCGTATTCCGTGCGGCGCCGGCACCGGCCAAAGTGGAAAGCAAAGCCGCGGCTGCCGACGAACCCATTGCGATCATCGGTTTGGGGTGTCGCTTTCCCGGCGGCGTGGACGATGCGGCCTCGTTTTGGCAACTGCTGCAGGAGGGCCGCGAAGGCGTGAGCGAAGTGCCGCCCGAACGCTGGAACATCGACGAATACTACGATCCCAATCCCGAGGCACCCGGAAAAATGTATGTGCGCAAAGGCGGCTTCCTGCGCGAGGTGGACAAATTCGATGCGCGTTTCTTCAGCATCACACCGCGCGAAGCCGTCAGCATGGATCCGCAGCAGCGCCTGCTGCTCGAGGTGACATGGGAGGCGCTCGAACATGCGGGCCTGGTGCCGGAAACCCTGATGGGCAGCCTGACCGGCGTGTTCGTCGGCATCAGCGGCACGGATTATTCCCAGCTTTTGCTCAAGCGCCTCGATGCCGCCAGCATTGATGCCTATGCCGGCACCGGCAATGCCTTCAGCGTGGCCTCGGGACGGTTGTCCTACACCTTCGGTCTGCAGGGGCCCAGCCTGGCGGTGGACACGGCCTGTTCCTCCTCGCTGGTCTCCGTGCACCTCGCCTGCAACAGCCTGCGCCGCGGTGAATGTGATCTTGCGCTGGCAGGCGGGGTGAATCTCATTCTCACGCCCGAGGCCACCATCAATTTTTCGCGCGCGCGCATGCTGGCGCCGGACGGCCGCTGCAAGACTTTCGATGCCGCCGCGGACGGCTACGTGCGCGGGGAAGGCTGCGGCATGATCGTGCTCAAGCGCCTGTCACAGGCGCAGGCCGACGGCGACAACATTCTCGCCATCATTCGCGGCTCGGCGGTGAATCAAGACGGCCGCAGCAACGGTTTGACCGCGCCCAACGGGCCGGCGCAGGAGGCGGTGATTCGCGCGGCGCTGGCCAACGCCGGCGTGGCTCCACACGAAGTGCAGTATCTCGAAGCGCACGGCACCGGCACCGCGCTGGGTGATCCCATCGAAGTGCGCGCGCTCGGCAACGTGTTGCGCGAGGGCCGGGACGCCGGTCATCCCCTCGTGCTCGGCTCGGTCAAGACCAACTTCGGCCATCTCGAGGCCGCGGCCGGCATTGCCGGGTTGATCAAGGTCGTGCTGGCCCTGCAGCACGGCGAGATTCCGCCACACCTGCATTTTACCAAATTGAATCCTCTCATCGCGCTCGAGGAGATTCCCGCGGTGATCCCGGTGACGTCGCAAGCGTGGAAACCCAACGGCGGCGTGCGCCTGGCGGGCGTCAGCTCGTTCGGCTTCAGCGGCACCAATGCGCATGTGGTTTTGCAGGAGTGGGCGGCGGTGAGGTCGGGAGAGCAAGAGGCTGGGGCAGCGATCGTTGCGTCGCCGGAATCTCCGGCGGATGCGAATGATTCGCACCTGTTGACGATTTCGGCAAAGAACGAAGGCGCGCTGCGGCAGTTGGCCCAGCGGTATGCAGACTTCCTGGAGCGGCACCGCGAGCTCAGCCTGCCGGACGTGTGTCAGGCGGCAGCCAGGACCCGCACGGCGTTCGAGTATCGCGCCGCCCTGGTCGCCGGCAGTCACGAACAAATGCAGCCGCAGTTGGCGAGCCTGGCTAACGGCAAGTCCGCACCGCACGTGATCACCGGCCGCGCCCAGGAGACACCCAAACTTGCCTTCCTGTTTACCGGCCAGGGTTCACAATACCCCGCCATGGGGCGCGAGCTTTACGAAACCCAGCCGGTGTTTCGCGCGGCATTGGACAAATGTGATGAACTGCTGCGGCCGCATTTGGAGCAGCCGCTGCTCCCGGTTCTGTTCAGTGATCCGTCCTCACTGCCCACTGATCACCACTCACTGAGTACTGATCACCGGCTTCATCAAACCGTCTACACCCAGCCGGCACTGTTTGCGCTGGAGTATGCGCTGGCCGAGTTGTGGAAATCCTGGGGCATTACGCCGGCGGTGGTGATGGGCCACAGCGTGGGCGAGTACGTTGCCGCGTGCGTGGCCGGCATGTTCAGTCTCGCTGATGGCTTGAAGTTGATTGCGGCGCGCGGGCGATTGATGCAGGCCCTGCCGCACAACGGCGCGATGGTCGCGGTCTTTGCGGAGGAAGCGCGCGTGGCCGAGGCCGTGGCATCCGCAGCCGACAAAGTCGCAATCGCCGCGGTCAACGGGCCGCAGAACCTCGTGATCTCCGGTGAACGGGAAGCAGTGGCTGCCCTCGTCTCCTCGTTCGAAGCTGCAGGCATCAAGACCAGGGCTTTGGCGGTTTCGCATGCCTTTCATTCGCCGTTGATGGAGCCGATGCTCGAGGCCTTTGCGCAAGTGATTGCGGAAATCGAATTTCATCAGGCGCAGATTCCGGTGATCTCCAACCTCACAGCGCAGCCGCTGCAGCTTGATTTGCGCCGTGAGCAACCGGCCGGCGGCACGGACGGGCACCCCGCCGCGGCGATGACCCCGGAAGTCTACTGGTGCCGGCACGTCCGCGAGGCGGTGCGATTCCTCCCTTCCGTGCAAACGCTGCACGACCTCGGCATCAGGCATTTTGTCGAAATTGGGCCTGCGCCCGTGCTGCTGGGCATGGCCGCGAAATGCCTGCCCGAGGCTCAGGCTGCCGCCGCCACGTGGACTCCCTCCCTGCGCAAGGGCCAGCCGGAGAAGGCACAGATGCTCAAGAGTCTCGGCCAGCTCTTTGTAATCGGCTGCAATGTGAATTGGCAGGGTCTGTTTGGCGACCGGCCGCGACCCCGGCTGGCGTTGCCGACCTATCCCTTTCAGCGTGAACGGTATTGGTGTGACGAGCGCAAAAAGCCGCCGGCCAGCGCCCGGCCTTTGCCTGCTGCCGGAGCACATCCGCTGCTCGGCCAGCGCCTGCGTTCGCCGCTGCTCAAAGAACCTGTCTTCGAGTCGGTCGTAAGCCTGGCGCACCTGCCGTTCCTGGATGGGCATCGCGTTTATGGCACGGTGGTGTTTCCCGCGACGGCTTATTTGGAGATGATCATCGCCGCTGCCCGGCAGGTGCAACTCGATCCGCCGCTGCTCGAGCACATGACGATTCATGAGCCGTTGGTCTTGTCCGAGAACGAGGAAACCGCATTGCAAGTGGCGCTGCAAGCTGGGGAAGCCGGCGGCTTCACCTTCCAGGTTTTCAGTTTGCCGGTGGCGCAGCAAAACACGGCCGGGGCTTGGCGGCTGCACGCCTCCGGTTCCATCAAGCGGGCGCTGCCGGACACGGCCGCACCGCAACGCGCGCTGCCGGACGTGCAGTCGGCCTGCACGACGCCGCTGGCAGCACCGGAATTCTACCGCCGGTTGCAGCACAATGGCATGCAGTACGGCGGAAGTTTTCTCTGCCTGGAGCAAATCCTGCGCGGCGAGAATGAAGCGCTGGGCCGCCTCGCTTTGCCGGAGAAGTTGGAGGGAGAATATCACTTGCATCCCGCGCTGTTGGACGGCGGTCTGCAGTTGTTGGGCGCGGCCCTGGCCGAGCAAGCGCAAACCAGCGAGGGCGAAAGTTTTCTGCCGGTGACCCTGGGCCAGTACCGTGTGTTGCGGCCCGGTGCAGTGCCGCAATGGACGCACGCCAGGATTCAAATCTCACCGGCGGCCGGCACCGACGGTCTGCAGGGTGAAGTGCAATGGCTCGACGCCAGCGGTGAGGTGATCGCGGTGCTCGGCGCCCTCGAACTCAAGCGCGTCAAGCGTGCGGCGTTGGCACGGTTGCAGCCCCAGCACACGGCGCCTCTGCTTTATGAATTGCGCTGGCAGCCGCAGCCGCTGTCCGGCGGCACACCCGGCCAACTCGCTGGAACGCACTGGTTGATCCTGGCCGACCGCCAAGGCGCCGGTGCGGCGCTCGCTGCCCAGCTTCGGGAGCAGGGCGCGAATTGCGAACTCGCTTTCATTGACACGGGTCTCGCGCTGGCCCGCAACGGCCAGTTGCCTCTCGACCCGTCGCGCGTTGAGGAGTTTGAGCGCCTGCTGCACGGTAGGCCGTGCGACGGCATCGTGCATCTCTGGAGCCGGGAGGCCGGACTTGCCCCCGAAGCAACGCCCGCGCAGGTGATGGCGGCGCAGCGCGTGCTTTGCGGCAGCGCGTTGCATCTCACCCAGGCCGTGCTCAAACACCACGAGGCCGGACGCACGCGCTTGTGGTTTGTGACGTTCGGCGCGCAACCGGTACGCGAGGAGGATTCTGTCGACTGCGCCGCGTCCGCGCTGTGGGGCTTCCGGCGCGCGCTGGCAGCAGAGCATCCGGAATTGCGCAGTGTCTGTGTCGACCTTGATCCAATTCCTGCTGGGCAGTCGCAGCCGCCGGCCGGCGCGCAGAGCGCTGCCTCCGCCATGCAGGCACTCAGCCGCGAGTTGGCCGCCAATGGCGAGGAAGATCAAGTCGCTTATCGCAGCGGCGAACGCTATGTGGCGCGGTTGGCGCAGCGTGAAGAGCGCATCCCACCGCCTGTTGCCGCCAGCCCGGCCAGTTCTCTGCCGGAGGTCGAGACTGCGGAACAGCTCCAGGTCACCATGCCCGGCATTCTCGATGGCCTGCGTTATCAGCCGGTGCTGCGCCGGCCGCCGCAGCCCGGCGAAGTCGAGATTCGCATTCAGGCCACCGGGTTGAATTTCCGCGATGTGTTGATCGTGCTGGGCATGTATCCCGGCGCCTCGGCGCCCATCGGCTTCGAGTGCGCCGGCGTCATCACTGCGGTGGGCGAGGGCGTGGGTGAATTCAAGCCCGGTGATGAAGTGATCGCCCTCAGTTCCGGCTGTTTCGGCACGTTCACCACGACGCGCGCGGTGTGGGTGGCAGCCAAGCCCGCAGGTCTGAGTTTTGTCGAGGCCGCCACCATTCCGCTGGTGTTTTTGACGGCCTACTACGGCCTGCATCACCTCGCCAAAATCAAAGCGGGCGAACGCGTGCTCATTCATTCTGCTGCCGGCGGCGTGGGCGTGGCCGCGGTGCAGCTCGCGTTGCGCGCAGGTGCGCAAGTCTTCGGCACCGCCAGCACCGGCAAGTGGGATTTTCTCAAAGCGCTCGGCGTGGCGCAGGTGATGAATTCGCGCACGCTCGAATTTGCCGAACAAGTGCCGGCTGCCACTGCCGGACGAGGCGTCGATGTTGTTTTGAATTCGCTGGCCGATGATTTCATTCCCAAGAGTTTCGCAGTGCTGGCCGCCAATGGCCGGTTTTTGGAGATTGGCAAGCGCGGCATCTGGAGTCCGGAGCAAGCCGCGCAAGCCAGGCCGGACGTTTCCTACTGGGCCTATGATCTCGGCGAAGTGATGCTCACGCAGCCGGATTTGATTCAGGCCATGTATCGTGACCTGCTCGCCGGTTTTCGCGACGGGTCGCTCAAACCGCTGCCGGTGAAAACCTTCGGCCGCGAGGAAGCGGTGGCCGCCTTTCGCTACATGGCGCAGGCCAGGCACATTGGCAAGGTCGTGGTCGAGCAGGGGACAAAAGGCAGGGAGCATGAAGCAAGGGACAGGGCGCAGGGCGCAATCACGGCGCAAGCCAGTTACCTCGTTACCGGCGGTATGGGCGCGCTGGGATTGAAAGTCGCGGAATGGTTGGTGGAAAAGGGCGCCCGCCATCTGGTGTTGGTTGGGCGGCGCAGCCCGACCGCCGAGGCCGCCGCTGTCATCACAAGGTTGGAAGAGCGCGGCGCGCGCGTGCTGCCCCTGCTCGGCGACGTGGCCTTGCCGGAAGACCTGCAACGCCTGCTCGCGGAGACGGCGCAGGCCGGTTTGCCGCCGCTGCGCGGCCTCATTCACGCTGCCGGCGTGCTGGACGATGCCGTGATATCGCAGCAGAGTTGGCCGCGCTTCGAGAAGGTCATGATGCCGAAAGTGGCAGGCGCATGGAATCTGCATCGCGGCACCGCCCATCTGCAATTGGATTTCTTCGTGCTCTTCTCCTCGACTGCCGCGGTGCTCGGTTCACCGGGACAAAGCAACTACGCCGCGGCCAATGCCTTTCTCGATGGACTCGCGCATCATCGCCGCAAGCTCGGCCTGCCCGCGCTGAGCCTCAACTGGGGGCCGTGGGCGGAAATCGGTATGGCCGCGAACTTGAGCAACGCCGAGCAGGAGCGCATGGCAGCGCAAGGCCTCAGCCTGATCGCGCCGGTGCAGGGCCTGCAGATTTTGGAGAGCCTGCTGTTCAGCCAGGGCGGCCAGCGCCTCGTCCTGGCGATGGATTGGCGACTTTTTCTGCAAAAGATGCCCGGCGGCCATGTCCCGCCGTTGCTGGCGCTGCTTGCCCAGAAATCCGGCGGCACTTCGGCAGCAGCAGGCGAGCCGGAGCTGTTGCGCCGCCTCGCTGAGACGGCGGTGGCAGAGAGAGAGGAACTGCTCGCCGGGCACATTCACGAGCAGATCATTCGCGTGCTCGGCCTCAATCCCGCCGAGCCGCTCAACCGCCGGCAGTCGCTCAACGAACTGGGCATGGATTCGTTGATGGCCGTCGAGTTGCGCAATGCCTTGAGCGCGATGGTGGGCCGCACGCTGCCCGCGACGTTGCTGTATGATCACCCGAATCTCGAGGCGTTGACGAACTACCTCGGCCGCGAAGTGCTGGCGCTCGAGCTCAAATCGCCGGACGGCAGGCAGCCGGCTGCCGGCGGTCAACCCGCTGCCGTGGTCGAGCAGATAAAGCAGCTCTCCGATGATGAGCTGGCGGCCTCGATCGACGCCGAAATCGCGGAATTGGAAAACCTCCTGAAGTGAGCCGGACTTTTATACCGAAGGAATCGCCGTGTCGCAAGAAGGACTCGAACAACTCACTCCTTTGCAGCGCGCGCTGCTGGCCCTGAAAGAGCTGCGCACGAAATTCGACGCGCTCGAGCGCAGCCGCAGCGAGCCGATCGCGATCGTCGGCATGGCCTGCCGCTTTCCCGGGCAAGCCAACAGCGCGGAGGCCTTTTGGCAGTTGCTCGCCGCCGGCCGTGACGGCATCAGCGAGGTGCCGCCCGAGCGCTGGAGCCTCGAAGAGTACTATGATCCCAATCCTGACGCGCCCGGCAAAATGTACACGCGGCGCAGCGGATTCATCGAGGGCGTCGAGCAGTTCGACCCGCGCTTTTTCGGCATTGCCCCGCGTGAAGCGCTCAGCATGGATCCGCAACAGCGCCTGCTGCTCGAAGTAACCTGGGAGGCGCTCGAACATGCCGGCCTCGTGCCGGAGCGGCTGTTCGGCACCAACGCCGGCGTGTTCGTCGGCATCAGCACCAGCGACTATGCGCATTTGCAGATGCGCCACGCCGATCTCACGCAAATGGAAGCCTATGGCGGCACTGGAAATGCCTTCAGCGTCGCAGCAGGCCGGCTTTCTTATGTGCTCGGGCTGCAAGGTCCCAACCTGGCGGTGGACACCGCCTGCTCCTCTTCGCTGGTCACGATTCATCTCGCCTGCCAAAGTTTGCGGCTGGGGGAATGCCGCCTGGCGCTGGCCGGCGGCGTCAATGCGATTCTTTCGCCGGACACCACCATCAACTTCTGCCGCGCGCGCATGCTGGCGCCCGACGGCCGCTGCAAGACTTTCGATGCCGCGGCTGACGGCTACGTGCGCGGTGAAGGCTGCGGCATGGTCGTGCTCAAGCGGCTGAGCGATGCGCTGGCCGACGGCGACAACATCTTCGCCCTGATTCGCGGCTCGGCAATCAACCAGGATGGTCGCAGCAACGGTTTGACCGCACCCAACGGCCCGGCACAGGAGGCGGTGCTGCGCGCCGCGCTCAGCCAGGCCGGTGTGATGCCGCAGGAAGTGGATTACGTCGAAGCGCACGGCACCGGCACCGCGCTCGGCGATCCCATCGAACTGCACGCGCTCGCCAACACCATGTGCCGTGAACGCCCGCCCGATCAGCCGCTGCTTGTTGGCTCAGCCAAGACCAACATCGGCCATCTCGAAGCGGCGGCTGGCGTTGCCGGTTTGATCAAAGTCGTTCTGGCGCTGCATCATGAATACCTGCCCCCGCATTTGCATTTTCAGCAGCTCAATCCGCACATCACACCCGGTGGCGCGCCGCTGGAGATCGTCACTGCAGGCAGAGCCTGGCCTCGCCGCGAGCGTCCCCGCTTCGCGGGTGTCAGCTCATTCGGCTTCAGCGGCACCAATGCGCACATCATCCTGCAGGAGGCACCAGCGGCCAGGGCACAGGCGGAGGCTGCGCCCGTGGCGGACGGAATGCAGTTGCTGACGCTGTCCGCCAAAACGGAGAAGGCGCTGCGTGATCTCGCCCGGCGCTATGTGGAATTTCTCGATCAGCCGGCAGTGCCGGCGCTGGCGGAAGTGTGTTATTCCGCCAATACCACCCGCTCCGCTTTTGCGCACCGTCTGGGCGTGGTGGCCGATACGCTGCCGGCGCTGCGCGAGAAACTCGCCGCCTTTGCGGAAAAGCAGGCCGTGCCGGAGATGGTCACCGGCCAGGCGAAGGAGAACAGCCGGCCCAAAGTCGCCTTTCTTTTCACCGGCCAGGGCGCGCAATACCCGGCCATGGGCCGTCGGCTTTACGAAACCCAGCCGGTGTTCCGCGCCGCTTTGGAGAAATGTGACGCGCTGCTGCGGCCGCATTTGGAACAGCCGCTGCTCTCGGTCTTGTTCAGTGATCCGTCCTCACTGCCCACTGATCACCACTCACTGATTACTGATCACTGGCTTCATCAAACCGCCTACACGCAGCCGGCGTTGTTCGCGATTGAATACGCGCTCGCCGAATTGTGGCGCGCGTGGGGCGTGAAGCCTGCGGCGGTGATGGGACACAGCGTCGGTGAGTACGTGGCGGCCTGCGTGGCGGGCATGCTGAGTCTGGAAGACGGCTTGAAGCTGATTGCCAGCCGCGGCCGTTTGATGCAAGCCCTGCCGCAGAACGGCGAAATGGCAGCGATCTTTGCGGAGGAGGAACGCGTCGCCGCCGCCCTGGCGGATTTTCGCGAGCGCGTGAGCCTCGCGGCGATCAACGGCCCGGCCAACGTGGTCATCTCAGGCGAGGCCGCAGCGGTCAATGCGGTGCTGGCGCGCTGCGACGCCGAGGGCGTGAAGTGGAAAAAGCTGGTGGTTTCGCACGCCTTTCATTCGCCGCTGATGGAGCCGATGCTCGACGAGTTCGAGATGGTCGCCGGCAGCCTGGAGTTTCAACCGGCCAAAATACCATTGATTTCGAATCTGACGGCGAAGCCGCTGCACTTCACGGCCGAGCTTGATCCCCGCCGCTATTGGCGCCGGCATGTGCGCGAGGCCGTGCGCTTCGCGGATTCCCTGCGGACTTTGCACGAAATGGGCTGCCGCCTCTTCCTCGAAATCGGGCCGCATCCGACCTTGCTCGGCATGGCCAGCCAATGCCTGCCGCCCGAGGCCGCGGTCTGGGTTCCCTCTTTGCGCAGGGGCCACGACGACATGCAGCAAATGTTCAAGAGTCTCGCGCTGCTGTTCGTCAATGGCGTTGAGATCAACTGGGAGGACTTCCATCCCAGGACGTCACGCCGCCGTGTCGTGCTGCCCACCTATCCCTTTCAACACGAACGTTTTTGGCTGGTGCCGTCGGGCACGCCCGCCAAGAGCACGCCGAAAGCCGCGGGCGAGGTGCGGCCGCAAAGTGACGACTGGCTCTTCGAGCTTGCCTGGCAGCCGCAACCGCCTGCACCACAGCCGCCGGCTCAAGCGGGCGCCTGGCTCATCTTTGCGGATCAGGCCGGGCTGGGCTTTGCCTTGCAGGCGGCCTTGGAGCAGGCCGGTGAATCATGCCTGGTGGTTCTGCCGGGCGAAAAATATGAGCGCAGCGCGGCCGGTGTGTTTCGGCTGGCGCCGCAGGATGGCGGCCAGTACCAGCAACTCTTGCAGGAAGCCTCGGCAGCCGCAGCCGCGCCGTTGCGCGCCGTGATTCACCTGTGGAGTCTGGATGATGAACGGCTGATCGAGAACTTTTCGGTGCAACTTGAGGCTGGCCAGCAGCGGGTTTGCGGCAGCGCGCTGTTTCTCGCGCAAAGCCTGGCAAGAATGTCCGCGCCGCCGCGCCTCTGTCTGATCACGCGCGGCGCCCTGGCCGTGCCAGCCGCGAGCGGCCCGCTGGCGCTCACGCCCGCTGCCCTGTGGGGATTGGGTCGCGCGCTGGCGCTGGAGCATCCCGAGCTGCGCTGCCTGCGCGTCGACTTGGATCCGAACGCTGACACCGCCGGCGCCGCGCAATCACTTTTTGAAGAACTCCGTCACGCTGATCGCGACGATCAAGTCGCGTTTCGTGCCGGGCAGCGCTACGTGGCGCGGCTGGCGCGCGTGACATGGCCGGCAGCCGCGGCGGAGTGTGCGCCCAGCCCGGCGCTTGCTGCATCACCTGGCGCGATTCTGATCACCGGCGGCACGGCCGGTCTGGGTTTACAGCTTGCCCAATGGCTGGTCGAACAAGGCAGCCGGCAGCTCGTTCTCCTCAGCCGCAGACCTCCTGCCGCAGCCGCGGCGCAAGCCATTGCTGCACTCGAACAGCAGGGCGCGACCGTGCTGGTAAAGCAGGCGGACGTCGCCAACGCCGATCAACTGGCCGAAGTGCTGGCGGAGATTCAGCAGAAGCTGCCGCCCTTGCGCGGCGTGATTCACGCCGCCGGCGTGCTCGACGACCGGCCCTTGCTCGCGCAGGATTGGCCGAGCTTCGCCAAAGTCATGGCGCCCAAAATCTCCGGCGCGTGGAATTTGCACGTGCTCACCCAGGAATTGCCGCTGGCGTTTTTCGTGATGTTCTCTTCCGCGGCTGCGCTGTTGGGCTCGCCCGGGCAAAGCAACTACGCCGCCGCCAATGCCTTCATGGATAGTCTCGCGCATCATCGCCGCGGCCTGGGCCTGCCGGCCTTGAGCATCAACTGGGGGCCGTGGGCGGAGGCGGGCATGGCCGCCGCACTCGGCGAGGCCCACCAAAACCGTTTTGCCAGCCAGGGCATCAAACCGATTCCATTGGCGGAGGGGCTGCGCTTGTTCGGTCGCTTGCTGGCGGAAACCCGGCCGCAGATTGCGGTGTTGCCGCTGCAATGGCAAACCTTGCTGGCCAATCTTCCCGCCGGCAGCGAGCCGCCCCTGCTGGCGCCGCTGCTGCAGGAAATGCGCGGCCGGCCGCTCACTGCCGCGGCGCAGCCGCGGCCGGAATTGTTGGAGAAACTTGCCAAAACCGCGGCGAAGAATCGCAGCCAGGTGGTGTTTGCGCATGTCCTGGCGGAAGCATGTAGAGTTTTGGGAATTGACCCGGCGGAGGCGCCCGACCCGCACCAGCCGCTGCAAGAATTGGGGTTGGATTCATTGATGGCGGTCGAGCTGCGCAACGCCCTGGCGGCGGCGCTCGGTCAAGCCTTGCCCCCGACTTTGCTGTTCGAGTACCCCACGATTGCCAGTCTCGCTGAGTTTCTCACCAATCAGGTGCTGGCCCCGGCTGCGAGTTCCGGCAATGGCGTGCCCGCGGAACAGCCCGGGCCGGCTGCGCTCCAGGAGATTCAAAGCCTGTCGCAGCAGGAAGTGGATGACGCGCTTGCGGCGGAGTTGCGCGAGTTGGAAGGGTTGTTGAAATAGCGCGGCTGTTGCAGCGGCAACGGCACCGTCCAAGCTGTTGTCTTGAAAAGTGCCGGCACTGCTGTTGTCATCTGGAACGGATCCTGTGAAAACTCACACATCGCGACAAGCGATTAGCACGAAAGGATGTCGCTGTGCCCGCGAAAGAGCTTGACAACCTCTCCCCCTCCCAGCGGGCGTTGCTGGCCATTCGCGAGCTGCGCCGGCGGTTGGAAGCTGTGGAACGCGAACGCACCGAGCCGATTGCGATTATCGGGATCGGCTGCCGTTTCCCCGGCGGCGCCCATGATCCCGAGTCGTTTTGGCGGTTGCTGCAGAATGGCGTGGATGCCATTCAGGAAGTGCCGCCCGAGCGCTGGGATCTGGAAGCGTACTACGACCCCGATCCCGAAGCGCCCGGCAAAATGTACTGCCGTCACGGCTCGTTTCTCGACGACATCGACAAGTTCGACGCGCGCTTTTTCGGCATCTCCCCGCGCGAGGCCATGAGCCTGGATCCGCAACAGCGTCTCCTGCTCGAAACCACGTGGGAGGCGTTTGAGCATGCCGGCCTCGCGCCCGACAAACTCAATGGCAGCGCCACCGGCGTATTCGTCGGCATCAGCGCGAACGACTACGCCCAACTGCACGCCAAGGCTGGCACGCTCGAAGAGATCGATTCGCACTCCGCCACCGGCAGTGCCTTGAGCATCGCCTCCGGCCGGCTGTCCTATTTTTTCGGCCTGCATGGTCCCAGTCTCGCGGTGGACACGGCGTGCTCCTCTTCGCTGGTAACCGTGCATCTCGCCTGCCAGGCCTTGCGCGATGGGGAATGCCGCCTCGCAGTGGCCGGCGGCGTGAGCGTGATTCTTACGCCCGAGATCAACATCAATCTTTGCAAGGCGCGCATGCTCGCGCCTGATGGCCGGTGCAAGACGTTCGATGCCGCTGCCGACGGCTACGTACGCGGCGAAGGCTGCGGCATGGTGGTGCTCAAGCGGCTGAGCGACGCCCTGGCAGACGGCGACAACATTCTCGCGCTCATTCGCGGCTCGGCGGTCAATCAAGACGGCCGCAGCAATGGCTTGACCGCGCCCAATGGCCGCGCGCAAGTGGCGATGATGCGGCGCGCGTTTGACCTGGCAGGCGTTGCGCCTGCGCAGGTCGACTATCTTGAAGCGCACGGCACCGGCACCGCGCTTGGTGACCCCATCGAGATGCGTTCCATCGTGGAAGTGATGACGCCCGGCCGCAGTCCTGATCATCCGCTTTACGTCGGTTCGGTCAAAACCAACCTCGGCCATTTGGAGCCGGCAGCCGGCGTCGCCGGTCTGATTAAGACCGTCCTGGCGCTGCAAAACGAGGAGATTCCCCCGCATCTACACTTCAAGAAATTGAACCCGCACATTGACCTTGCCGGTGTGCCAGTGGTGGTGGCGGCGCAACGCCAGCCCTGGCCGAAGAGCGAGCGGCCGCGGTTCGCCGCCGTCAGTTCCTTCGGCTTCAGTGGTACAATTGCGCACGCGGTCCTGGAGGAGGCCCCGCGCCCGGTGGAGAAACCGTTCGCAGCGCCGCCGACGGCTCCCCAAGTGTTAACGCTTTCCGCCAAGAGTGAGACGGCGCTGCACGCACTGGCAGATCGCTACGCCGCGCATTTCGCCAACCAGCCGGAACACGCGTTCGCCGATCTCTGTCACACCAGTCACGTGGGCCGCGCGCACTTCGAGCATCGGCTGGCCATCGTGGCGGACTCCCTGGCCGCCAGCCGTGCGGCGCTGTCGGAATTTGCTGCTGGCCGCATGCCTGCGGCGGCCGTCAGTGGTCGTCTCAAGAGCAGCACTCCCCCGCCATTGGTTTTTCTTTTTACCGGCCAGGGATCGCAATATGCAGGCATGGGCCGCCGGCTGTATGAAACCCAGCCGATCTTTCGTGAAGCGCTCGACAAATGCGAGGCGCTGTTACGGCCGTATCTCGAACTGCCGCTGCTTACAGTACTCTTTGGCGACGACGGGCAGAAAGCAGCAGGCAGTCATCTGCTCGATCAAACCAACTACACCCAGCCCGCCTTGTTTGCCCTGGAGTATGCGCTGGCCGAATTGTGGCGCTCCTGGGGCATCGAACCCGCCGCGGTGATGGGCCACAGCGTGGGCGAATATGTTGCAGCGTGTGTCGCCGGCGTTTTCCGTCTTGAAGACGGATTGAAGCTTATCGCCGCCCGCGGCCGCTTGATGCAGGCACTGCCGCAGGACGGCGCGATGGCGGCCGTGTTCGCCGATGAAGCTGCGGTGAAGGCGGCGATCGCCCCGCATGCCGGCAGCCTGGCGATTGCCGCGCTCAACGGCCCGGAGAACGTTGTGATTTCCGGCCGGCGCGAAGCGCTTGATCAGGTGCTGGTGCAACTGGAGGACAGGGCTATCAAAGCCAAACGGCTAAGCGTGTCGCATGCTTTTCACTCCCCCTTGATGGAACCCATGCTCGACGCCTTCGAAGCGGTGGCCCGCGAGGTGACTTTCCGGCCGCCGGAAGTGGTGTTGATCTCCAATCTGAGCGCCGAGCCAATCAGCGCGCAGGAGATTCCGGATGCCAGCTATTGGCGCCGCCATATTCGCGCCAGCGTGCGTTTCTCCGACTCCTTGCTTACGGCGTACAAGTTGGGATTTCGGCACTTTCTCGAACTCGGGCCGAGCCCCACCCTCATCAATCTCGGCCGCACCACCCTCGACCAGAGCGAGAACCAATGGCTGACTTCCCTGCAAAAGGGTCGCGACGAGATGCACCAGATGTTGACCGCTCTCGCCACGCTCTACGTCAATGGCGCCAGCATCAATTGGGAACGTTTTGCCAGCGGCCAGCCGCACCGCCGGCTTTTGCTGCCAACCTATGCTTTTCAGCGTGAGCGCTACTGGATCGACCGCCAGGCGCTGCCACAGGAGCAGCCGGAGGAGTGGCTTTACGAGACGGATTGGCGCCATCAACCGATTGTGGCGGCGGCTGGGCGGCCGGTGTCACGCGGGGGCTGGTTGATCTTCGCCGATCGCAGTCACCTGGGCGCCGCCATGGCGAAAAGCTTGCAGGAACAGGGCCTGCACTGCACCCTCGTCGCTCACGGCCAGAGTTTTCACCGTATCGATGAGCACAATTACATCATCAACCCCATTCAGGGCGATGATCTGGAGCGGCTGTACGAAGCCATCCGCCGCTCACACCCGGAAGGGCTGGCGCAGGTGGTGCATTTGTGGAGTCTCGATACCGTGGCCACACAGCATTTCGATACGACGACGCTGGATGAGACCTATGCGCTCACTTGGGGCAGCGTGTTGACGCTCACGCAAAAGCTCGCCGGCCGAACCGGAGTCGAGCAGGCAAAACTTTGGCTCATCACCCGCGGTGCCCAACCGGTGGAGATGAATGGCAATGCGCTGCAGTTGCAGCCGGCGACGCTGTTCGGCATGGCGAAAGCGATGAGCGCGGAACTGCCCGGCTGGTGGGGCGGAATGATCGATTTGGATTTTATCGCCTCCGGCGATGAAGCCGCCACCTTACTCGCCGAGATCGCGCATGCGGATGGTGAGGAGGAAATCGCCTTCCGCCAGGGAGCGCGTTTCGTCTCCCGCTTGGTGCGTAAATCAGCCGCCGCCGCTGGCTTCGCGGTCGCGGACACCGTCAGCCGCGAGGCCGGTACGATTTTGATCACCGGTGGCCTCGGCAGCTTGGGGCTGCAGGTGGCACAATGGCTTGCCGGCCGCGGCGCAATGAGCCTTGTGCTCGCCGGCCGCCGGCCGCCCACGGTCGCGGCGCAGAAGGTGATTACTGAGCTGGAAGCCCAGGGGGTGAAAGTCACGGTCGCCACTGTGGATGTCGCAGAAGAAGTGCAACTCGCGATTCTACTCGATCAGATCAGGCATGAGTTGCCACCTTTGCGTGGCTTGGTGCACGCCGCCGGCGTGCTTGATGACGGAGTGGTTTTGCAGTTGGATTGGTCGCGCTTTAGCCATGTGCTGGCGCCCAAGGTGAAGGGCGCCTGGAATCTGCATGTGCTCACCGCCGGTATGCAGCTCGATTTCTTTGTGCTGTTTTCCTCCGCGGCCGCGCTGCTGCCTGCTGCCGGGCAGGCGAACTACGCCGCTGCCAATGCTTTCATGGATCATCTCGCGCACTATCGCCGCAGCCAGGGCTTGCCGGCCCTGGCGATCAATTGGGGGCCGTGGAGCGAAGCCGGCATGGCGGCCGCAGGCGGCGAAAAACGTGAGCGTCAGCGCAATGCCATCGGACTGCAGAGCCTGCGCCCACGCCAGGGCTTGCAGGCACTCGAACTGCTGTTGTCGGAAGCTCGCACCACCCAGGTGGCGGTGTTTCGCATGAATTGGGACAAGCTCGGCAGGCAGTTCGCCCAGCGCCGGCTGCCGCCCTTTCTCTCCGAGCTGGCGGCGGTTATCTCGCCTGCGACAGCCGGTGACAGCAGCGAACGCGAGCCGCGCAGGCCGCTGGAAGGATTCAAAGCCCGGGCGCCTGAGCAACGCGCCGGTTTCATGGCGGAATACCTGCGCAACACGCTCGGTCATATTCTCAGTATGAACCCCGCTGAGATCACCCCGGAGCGCAGCATCTTCGAGCTGGGCGTTGATTCGCTCATGGCGATGGAGCTGGCCAACTATCTTCAGCGCGATTTCAACTACAAACTCTCCGTGCGCGAAGTCCACCGGCGTCCCACGATTGGCGCGATGATCGATTATCTGACCCTCGCGATAAATCAACGCGAAGGCCTGGCGGCGGGAACCGCCAACACCTCCAGCCAGCCCTTGCTCGAGATTTTGCGGCCGCGTCGCGCAGCGTCCTCCCCGGAGATAACCCGGCGCAATGCCAGCATGGTTTTTTTGCTCTCCTGCCCGCGCTCCGGTTCGACCCTGCTTCGCGTCATGCTCGCCGGCCATCCCCGGCTGTTTGCGCCGCCCGAGCTGCACCTGCTCTTGTTTGGCACGATGGGCGAATGGCACGAGGCCCTGCGCCTCACGGTCCTGGGCGAAGGCCTGCAGCGCGCTTTCATGGAGCTGAAAAACATCGAGGCGGACGAAGCCAAAGCGCTGATCGCCGATTTGGTCGCCCGGAACGTGACGACGCAGCAGGTGTATGCCATGCTGCAGGAGTTGGCGCACCCGCGCATTCTGGTTGACAAGTCGCCCACCTACGTCTCCGACTTCCAGGCCTTGCGGCGTGCAGAGCAGATGTTCGAGCAACCCCGCTATCTTTTCCTGTATCGCCATCCCTATGCCATGGTTGAGTCGTATTTGCGCAACGAAATGGGTACTCTCAGCCTGGACACCGCCGGCGACCGCCAGTTGCACGCCGAGTTGATATGGGCGAACGGCAACAGTAACGCCATCGATTTCGGTGAGCTGGTGGGCCGCGAGCGCTTTCATCACGTGCGCTATGAAGAGATGGTGGCGGAGCCCGAACGCATCACCGCAGGCATTTGCGAGTTTTTGAAGCTGGAATACGACGAGGCGCTCCTCAACCCTTATTCCGGCCGCCGCATGATCGACGGTCTCAGTGGCCAGACGCTGTCGATCGGTGATCCAAACTTCGCCAAACACGATAAGATTGACAACACCCTGGGCCAGGCTTGGCGCACAATCCGGCTCGAGCACCGTCTCTGCAGCTTTGCCCGGCGGGTCGCGAAGGACGGCGCCACCTACTACGGGCCCTTCTACCCGGCGACCGCCTTGCGGGAAACACTGCGGCTGGTCCGGGAGCTGTTCCCGCTCCGGACCTGCTCGATCAGGATCGACGGGGGCGCCGACCGC
>JBBIKM010000044.1:0-5077 GCA_037445455.1 bacterium
GCCGGAATTCTACGCCAGTGTGTGGAAATACGACATGACGCATTACGCGCTGGGCCTTGCCGGCGCCTTCACTGCCGCGCGCACAAATTTCAGCGAGGTTGATTTTTGCCGGCGCATAAGCAGCGGGCTGATGCAAGAGAATTCTGCCGGAAGCATGCCGCTGCCAGATTGCGCGTTGATCGGCACCGGCCGCGTCGCGACTGAAGAGTTGAAACGTGGCAAGCTCCGCGTTTTCCGGTGTCAAAATCACCTGCACGGTGCGGCTGCCGTGCTCCGGCAGGACCAGGGCCTCGTGCATCACAACATCTTCCAACGCCACAGTTGCCGCTCCCAGGGCCTCGGCCGCCGCGCCCAAAGCCAGTTCCAACACAACCACGCCCGGAACCACGGCGAGGCCGAATGCGCGATGTTCATCCATCATCTGCAGCGCGGCCAGGCTGAGTTGCGTCTCGAAGACAGGCAGTGGGCCAGCCAGCTTGTGGCCCAGCAGCGGATGGCGGGCAGGTTGCGCATCACCGGCGTGCCGTTGCTGGACGGCGGCCGGCTGGGTTTTGCGCGCCACGGTTTGATCCAGCCAGTAGCGCTCGCGCTGAAACGGATAGGCCGGCAGCGCCAGCCGGCGGCGCGGGTAAGCACGATCGAAACCGTTCCAATCGAGATTCACATTCTGCAGATAAAGCGCAGCCAGACTCTGCAGCATCTGCTGCCAGTCATCGCGGCCCTGGCGCAAGGAAGGCAGCCAAAGCGGCGCCGGCCGTTGCGGGGCTTGTTCCTCCAGGCATTTGCCGGCCATGCCAAGCAGGACCGGATGCGGGCCGATCTCGAGAAAGACACGATAGCCCTCGCGATGCAGACGAATGATCGAATCCGAAAAGCGCACCGCCTGGCGCACGTGCCGGCGCCAGTAGGCTGCCATCGCTTTGCCCGCCGCCGGTGGCGAGGAGGCACTGCTGAGCTTGCCGATCTCGTTCTCAAAATCGAGCGGCGCAGCGGTGAGATTGGAAATCAGTGGAATGCGCGGCGCGGCGCAGTTCACTTCGGCGGCGATCTTCTCGAACGCATCGAGCATTGGCTCCATTAAGGGCGAATGGAATGCGTGAGAGACCTGCAGCGGCTTGCTCTTGATGCCCTCGCCGGCCAGGCGCGTGACGATTTCAGCCACGGCAGCGGCATCGCCTGAAATGACGAGGTTTTCCGGCCCGTTGATCGCCGCGAGATCGACGCGATCGCGGTAGGCGGCGAGAGCCCGCCGCACGCGCGCTTCGGTGGCGAACACGGCCGTCATCGCACCGTTGGCCGGCAGCGCCTGCATTAAGCGGGCGCGATTGGCGATGAGTTTCAAGCCATCTTCCAGGCTGAACATGCCGGCGATGCAGGCCGCGACATACTCGCCCACGCTGTGGCCCAGCACCACCGCCGGCTCGACGCCCCACGAGCGCCATAATTCCGCCAGCGCATATTCAACCGCAAACAAGGCCGGCTGGGTATAAGCGGTTTGATGAAGCCAGTGCTCAGTGAACGGTGCGCGGTGGTCAGCCGGCAGTGATGACTGATCACCGGCACCTGGTGACTGATCACTGAACAGAACCGAAAGCAGCGGCCTTTCCAAGTGAGGCCGCAACAGCGCATCACATTTTTCCAGCGCAGCGCGAAACACCGGTTGGGTTTCATAAAGCCGGTGCGCCATGCCGGGGTATTGCGCACCCTGGCCGGTGAAAAGAAAAACCACCTCCGGGCGTTTGGTGGTGGCCAGCTCGCCGAGCATCACGCCCTCGGCCAAATGTCCCGCTGCCAGAGCGGCCAGTTTTTCCTGCAGGGCGGCGGCGGTGTCTGCCAGAAGAACGGCGCGGTGGGTGAAATGCGAGCGGCCGGTATTCGCGGTGAAGCACACATCTGCGAGCCCGGCTTCAGGGTGAGCAGCCAGATGGCGGGCGTGGCGCTGCGCCAGCTCTTGCAATGCCGCTTTACTCTTTGCAGAAAGCGTGAGCAAATGCAGTGGCCGCTCGTACGGGATCGCAGCGCTGCGTGTCAGGCCCGCGGCAGAATCCGGTGCGACGTCATTCATCCACTCACGTGCAGTGTTGCTGTCCCATTCCGCCACCACCAGATGGGCATTGGTGCCGCTGAAGCCAAACGAACTGGTGGCGCCGATGCGCCGGCCGTCGATCACCGGCCAGGGCGTCATCCCAGTCGGGATGTCGAGTGGATAGTCTTCCCACGGAATGTAGGGATTGCGCTTCTGCAAATGCAGATGCGGCGGGATTTGTTTGTGCTGCAGCGCCAGCACGAGTTTGAGCAGGCCCGCAATGCCGGCGGCGCCTTCGAGGTGGCCGAAATTGGTTTTGACTGAACCGAGCAGCAGGCGATTGCCCGGCTCGCGTCCCTGGCCCAGCACCGCGGCGAGCGCGTTGACTTCGATGGGATCGCCCAGCGAAGTGCCGGTGCCGTGAGTTTCGACGTAGCCGATCTGGCGCGGCGCCAGGCGCGCCAGGCGCAGGGCTTCGCGCATCACGGCTTCCTGCGCCGGACCGTTGGGCGCGGTAATGCCGCTGCTGCGGCCGTCCTGATTGCACGCCGACGCCAGAATCAGCGCGAGAATGTTGTCGCCGTCGGCGAGCGCGTCACGCAGGCGTTTGAGCACGATCATGCCGCAGCCTTCGCCGCGCACGAAGCCGTTGGCGGAGGCATCGAATGTTTTGCAGCGGCCCTCGGGCGACATCATGCGCGCTTTCGAGAGCGTGATGGTGGTATCAGGCGTGAGCATCACATTCACCCCGCCGGCCAGCGCCAGGCGGCAACTGCGGCTGCGCAGATGCAGACAGGCGAGATGCACCGCCACCAGCGAGGAGGAGCACGCGGTGTCGATGGAAAGGCTCGGACCATGCACACCGAGCACATAGGACAAACGGCCGGAGGCAATGGCATGCGAGGCGCCGGTGGCGAGGTAGGCATCAAAAGTCTCCGGTCCCTGGCCGAGCAAAAGCTGCGGATAATCCGAGCTGCAGATGCCGAGGAACACGCCGGTGGCGCTGCCTTCCAGGCGGTCAGCGGCCAGGCCGGCATGTTCGAGCGCTTCCCAGGTCACTTCCAGGAGCAGCCGCTGCTGCGGATCCATGCTCGCGGCCTCGCGCGGTGAAATGCCGAAGAAATGCGGATCGAAATGATCGACCCGGTCCAGAAAGCCGCCGAAGCGTGTGCTCATTTTGCCGGGCGCGTCGGGATCGGGATCATAGTAGGCATTGATATCCCAACGATCGGCCGGCACCTCGCGAATGGCATCCACGCCGTCGCGCAGCAGGCGCCAGTAAGATTCAGGATCATTCGCGCCGCCGGGAAAACGGCAGCCCATGCCAATGATCGCGACTGGCTCCTGCTGTTCCTGCTCGACGCGCTCGAGCCTGGCTTGCAGCTCCATCGCCAGCAGTGCAAGCCGCTTGGGGGAGAGCTGGGAAATGCGTTGCAAAAAGTCCGACATCGTCTTCCTTCAGGAATCAATTTGACGGGTGAGACTCCGCCTGGCAGGCTGCAGGAAACCTGCGCTGATTTGAGCTCGGTGCAGCCCTCATCACAAACAAGGTTCCCACGGCTGACAGGGCGGTGGCAGCGGAGTCAACTATCCTCAATCACCACCGGCCATCTTCTCCGCAAACAACCGGTCGATCTCCTCATCCGAAAGCTGCTCGAGGTTTTCCAGGGTGGCGGCAGGCGCGGATGCGGCCGCGGCCGCCGGCATGTCCTCTTCGAACAGCGAGCGCATGAAATAATTCGTCAACGCGGCGGTGGTGGGATAATCAAACACCAGCGTTGCGGGCAGCGCGCGCTGCAGCCCCAAACCCGCGCCCAACAAGTTGCGCAGCTCCACCGCCATCAACGAATCCAGGCCAAGATCAGTGAGCGGTTGCTTTTCATGGATGGTTTGCGTGGCCTCCATGCTCAGCACCTTCAGCGCTTGTGCTTCCACGAAAGCCTGCAGCATTTGCCGGCGCTTGGCAGGCGGGGCCTGCTGTAATTCCTGCATCAAATTGCGCTGCGCCGGCGGCGAGGCTGGCGGCGCGAGCGTGCGCGTTTGCGCCTCGGCCACCAGTTCAGAGAAATAGGCGGGCAGCCGGCGACCGGTGAATTGTCCGGCAAACGTGCTCCAATTTACCGGCATCACACCCACCTGGGTAACGGGCCGCTCGAACAGCATCGCCAGGACCTGCAGCCCCTGCTGCGGGGTGAAGGAGCTGATGCCGCGCGTGACGATGCGGTCGCCGACATTGTGCCGCGCGGCGGCGCCGATCTCCGACCACGCGCCCCAGTTGATGCTCATCGCCGGCAGGCCGAGCGCGGCGCGCTGATGCGCCAGCGCATCGAGAAACGCGTTGGCCGAGGAGTGATTGGCCTGCGCCAGCGTGCCGAGCAGCGCCGACACGGAAGAGTAGATCACAAAAAAGTCGAGCGGCAGCTCGCGCGTCTGCACATGCAGGTTCCACGCCCCGAAAACCTTCGGCGCCATGACGGTGAGAAACCGTTCCCACGATTGCTGCAGCAACACGCCATCGGCGAGCACGCCGGCGGAGTGAATCACGCCGCGCAACGGCGGCAGCGATTGGCGAATCTGTTCGAGGCAACGCGCGACCTCCGCAGGATTTGCCACGTCGCCCTGCAGCAGCAACACCCGGCTGCCGGATTGCTCCAGCTTGCGAGTCACTGCCAGCGTGGCCTCGGTGGGCGCGCTGCGGCCCAGCAAAGCAAGATGGCGACAGCCCCGCTCGACCAGCCACTCGGCAGTCAGCAATCCCAGGCCGCGCAAACCGCCGGTGATGAGATAGCTGGCATCGGCGTGCAACGGAATACCCGCCCCCGGCCTCCTGCCCCTTGTCTCCTGCCCCTTGCCCGCAGCTCCCTGCTGCGTGACGACGACTTTGCCAATGTGCTTCGCCTGCGCCATATGGCGAAACGCGGAGGCCGCCTGTTCGAGCGCAAAGGCCGTGTGTGGCAACGGCTGCAATTCGCCGGCGTCGATGGCTTGCATGATGTCCAACAAGCGCGGCCGCACCGCAGCCGGATTGCTCTTGATCTTTTCGGCCAAATC
>JBBIKM010000044.1:5087-35224 GCA_037445455.1 bacterium
GGCTGGTTCACCGCCGCGGCCTGCGCCGTTGTCCAAATCTCCTTCTTGCCGATTTCCAGGAAGCGGCCATTGGCACGCAACAATCGCAGGCTTTGCGGAATGAACTCGCCGGTGAGAGAATTCAGCACCAGGTCGAGGCCTGCACCGGCAGTGCGCTCCCGAATTTCTGCAGCGAAATCCAGCGTGCGCGAATTGAACACATGCGCAATGCCGAGTGCTTTCAAATACTCACGTTTCTCCGCGCTGCCGGCAGTGGCGAAAATCTCGGCGCCGGCGCGCTGCGCGAGCTGCACCGCGGCCATGCCCACGCCGCCGGCTGCGGCGTGGATGAGCACGCGCTCGCCCCGCTGCAGTTTGCCGAGATCGTGCAGCGCATACGCGGCGGTCAAATAGGCCAGCGGAATCGTGGCCGCGGCGGCAAAATCGAGAGGGGCCGGCTTTTTCACCGTCAGCTCGGTGAATGTCGTGAGATAGGTGCTGAATCCGCCGACCGTGACGGCAATGACTTCATCGCCGACTTTGAAGTCCTTCACTGCCTCGCCGACACGCACCACCGTGCCCGCAACCTCGCCGCCGAGCGGATCATTGTCGCTGCGCATGCCCAGCGCGTTCAACACATCGCGGAAGTTCAGTCCGGTGGCAGCCACGCGCAGCTCGATTTCATTCGGCCCCGGCGGCCGGCGCGTGACCGGCTTGAGCGCCAGACCTTCCAGCACACCCGGTTGCACAATTTCCAACTGCACCGGCGCCGCCTCATCGGTGATCGGCGTCGTGGAGGACCTTGAAGAAGACTCACCTTCAGCCGGCGCCCGCCGTGCCAGCCGCGCGACATACCGCTGCCCGTTGCGATAGGCCACTTGATCTTCGCCATCCGGCGTGAGCAGCTCAGCCAGAAGCAGTTGCGCCTCCGGCATTTGCTGTATCTCTCCCGCAGTTTGCGCCGGTGCTTCGAGATCGACGCGCACACAGTGCAGCTCCGGATGCTCCAGAGCCAGGGCGCGGCCAAAGCCCCAAATTGGCGCATGCGCGAGGGCCACGGGTTGCGCCGTTTGCGCCACCGGCTGTGCGGCGCGCGTTACCACCCACACGCCGGGCGATTCAAATCCCGGGGTCGTCAGCAGCGCCTGCGTGAGCGCGAGCAGACTGCGGCTGCCGAGATCCTGCGCGGCGGTGAGCGTCTTCAAATCAAACGAATCGCCGGCGCGGTCATCAGACGGCCAGAGATGCACGACCCCGCGACAGGCGAGGCGCGGCGCAACGAACGCCTCCTGCAGCAAGCGTTGATAGTCTTCGCGGCTGCCGGGCGACACGCAAAAGTGCCCGCTTGCCTGCGCGGCGAAAGAGTCGCCCGGGCTGACGAGAACACAGCGCTCGCCCTGCGCCTGCAAATGCTGCGCAAGGTGCTGCGCCAGGCCGTTTTGATCCGCCAGCAGCAGCCAGGCTTGCGGCTGGCCGGAGATTTGAATTCCGCTTTGCTCGCGCGGATCCGCTTGGGGCGCACGCGCCAGGATCAAGGCGTTCTGCGACCAGGCCCGGCTATTCTGTTCCGCCGGCACGGCCTCGATTTGCCCAAAGCCCAACTCGGCGAGTAAGCTGAACCACGCGGCGGGCGAAAGCAAGGGATAGCCTGGCCGCAGCTCGAGGTCGGTGAAGCGCCACCAGCCCTCGGTCATGCCGAAGGTCAAGTCGATCCAGCGCTGCGGTTGCATGCCTTCCAGCAGCAACAGCATCCCGCCGGGCGCGAGCAACCGTTGCACGTGCCGCAGCGTTTGCCGCAGATCGCGCGTGGCATGCACGACGTTGGCGGCAATGATGAGATCATACTCGTGCGGCCGGAAGCCTTGCCGCTCCGGCTCCTGCTCGATGTCCAGCAGCTCATAGCGCAGGAAGCGATGGGCGGCGAAGTCTTCTTTGGCGCGCGCCATGAACAACGGCGACAGATCGGTGAAAGTGTATGCCGTCCGCTCCGGCGGAAATTCCGGCAAAATGAATGAGGTGGTGCCGCCGGTGCCGGCGCCGACTTCCAAAACGCGCAGCGTGCGATCGGCCGGCAGCCCGGCGGTGATTTGCGCGATCGTCCGCCGCGCCAGACCATTGTAAACCCTGGCGGCCGCCGATTCGCGATAGAGCTTCTCGGCGATGTCGAACGATCCTCCCGGAAACAGAACCTGCAGCGGATCGAACCGGCCGCGCAAGACTTCGGCGAGATTCTCGCCGCCGCGCCGCAGCAGCGTCAGCTCGGCGTGCTCGGTGGTGAATGATGCCGCCAGCGCGGCGGGATCAACCGGCACCGGCCTGCGGCGCACTTCCCAGACCGAATCGCTGCGGCTGAGGAGGCCGTCTTCCGCCAGAATTTCGAGCAGGCGGTGAAACAAACGGTGGTGCTGTTGCACCACGCCCAACTGTGCGGCGAGATCGGCGGTCGCAAAGCGCTGGCCGGCGGCAAAATCCCAACCCAGCTCGTGCAGCGCTTTCACAATGTAGGCCGTGCTCAGCCCGTCCAGCCGGGGCAGCAATTCATCATAGAGCGCGAAGTTGTGGCGGGCGCTCAATTGCGGCAACGCGGGCTGCAATTGCGCCACGATTTGCGCGGTGGCAGGGAGATAATCGGGCGGCGCGGCGACGGCAGCGTGGCGGGGGAGCGGTTTCGGCTGCCACTTCACTTCATACAACCAATCACTCAACCCTGCAGTGGCGGCGCGCTGCAGCAGTGCGGGATCGGCGCGCTTCACCTGCAAGCCCAGCAGTTCGGCCGCGAGATTGCCCGCCGCATCATAAATGTGAAAATCGATCACATGAGTCTGCCGCGCGGCAGGCGCGGGTGCGGTGTGCGGCCGCAGCACGGCATGCGAGAAAAGCTGCGCCGGCGCCGGCGCAAACAGGCGAAAGACTTCTAGGCCGATGGGCATGAAAATTTCGTCTGCCGCCAGCCGGTTTTGATCACCGGCCAGCAACGCGCCCGAGATCTGCAAGCAGGCGTCCAGCAGAGCAGGATGAATGCGGAAGCGGTTGGCCTCGCCGGCCAGCGCCTCGTTGCGGCGGATTTGTCCCAGCACTTCGCCGTCCCGGCGCCAGAGCTGCTCGATCCCGATGAAGCCCGGCCCGAATTGCAGTCCGGTGGCGCGCAAATGCTCGTAAAACTCCGGCACCGGCACCGCCGCGTGCAACCGCTGCCGCAACTCTTCAAGATTGGCGGCCGCAGGCAGATGGCCGTTCGATTTGGCGGGTTGAATTTTGCCGGCCGCGTGAACCTTGTAGGAATCCGCGCCATTGGCGCTGGCGGCGGGAAAGCTGATGATCTGAAACTCCAGGGCGCCGTCAGCAGCGGGCGAGAGCAACATTTGGACGGTGCGGGCCTCGCCGGCTTCGAAGGTCATGGCCTCGCGAATGTCCATGTCCTGCAAGGTGTGCACGCCGTCTCCCCAGAGGGCCGCAGCCGCGGCCAGGATCATCTCGAGATAAGCGGTGGTCGGCATCACCACCAGGCCATGCACAACGTGATCGCCGAGAAACGGCACGGCCTCAACGCTCAAGTGCGCTTCGAACAAAATCTCCTTCAGCAGCGGAGATTGCACGCGCCGGCCGAGCAGGGGATGCCGGCTGCTGTCCGCTGGCGCTGTTTGCGGGCTGCTCTTGCGCTGTTCGAACCAGAAGCGCCGGCGCTGAAAGGGATAGGTCGGCAGCGTCACTTTGCCGCGCGGAGCATCCCGCTCGAAGCCGGGCCAGTCAACGGCAACGCCATTGACGTAAAGTGCCGCCAGGCTGTCGAGCATTTGCTGCCAGTCATCGCGGCCCTGGCGCAGCGACGGCAGCCAGAGATCCGGTTCGGCGGCATTGGCATCGGCAGCGAAGCATTTTGCCCCCATGCCGAGCAGCGTGGGATGCGGACCCACTTCCAGAAAAATGTGATAGCCTTTCTCATGCAAAGCCTGCATGCATTGCGCAAACCGCACGGCGCTGCGCACGTGGCGGCGCCAGTAACCGGCGTTGCTGAAGCAGGCGCCGGATTCAAAATTCCCGGTTACATTGGAAACCAGGCCCAGGCGCGGCGGTGCATATTTGACCGTCGCGGCAATCGCTTCGAACTCATCCAACATCGGATCCATCAACGGCGAATGAAAGGCATGTGAAACCGTCAGGCGTTTGGTCTTGCGGCCTTCGGCTTCGAACTGCCGGCACAGCGCATTGACGGCTTCGGCGGGGCCGGAGATCACTGTGTTTTGCGGGCCATTGAGCGCGGCAATCGTAACCGCACCACCGGTGGAGGCCAGGACTTGCTCCACTTCTGCGCCGGTCGCGGCAATCGCTGCCATTGCGCCCGGCTCACATTTTTCCTGCATCAAACGGCCGCGCGCTGCGATCAGCTTGAGCGCATCGGCCAGATCGAAAACACCGGCAACGCAGGCGGCGGCATATTCGCCCACGCTGTGGCCGAGCACGGCCGAGGGCTGCACACCCCAGGCGCGCCACAACTGCGCCAGGGCATACTCGAGGGCAAACAGCGCCGGTTGGGTGTAAGCGGTTTGATGCAGCCAGGGTTCAGTGACCGGTGAGCGGTGCGCAGCGGCCCCTGAGGACGGATCACTGAACAAGACCGAAAGCAGCGGTTTATCCAAATGCGGCCGCAGCAGTTCCTCGCATTGCTCGAGCGCCTGGCGAAAGACCGGCTGGGTTTCATGGAGGCGGCGGCCCATGTCCACGTACTGCGCGCCCTGGCCGGTGAAGAGAAACGCGATCTTCGGCTGTTCGTCCACCACCACCTCGCCGCGCTGGCTGCCGGCCGGCAGTTGGCCGTTGGCAAATTCCTCAAGCTTGGCGCGCAGTTCTGCGCTGCTCGCGGCGGTGAGCGCCAGGCGGTGCGAGAGATGAGCCCGGCCGGTGTTGGCGCTGCGGCACACCGCGGCCAATTCCAGCTCGGGATGGTCGGCGAGATGAGCGGCATAACGCCTGGCCAACTCCTGCAAGGCCTGCTCGCTTTTGGCGGAAAGCGCGAGCAGGTGGCGCGGCCGCGAAGACGCGGCCGAAATCACCGGCTGGGATTGGTCAGCGCCGGCTTGCCAAACCTCGCTGAACTCTTCCAGCACGATGTGGGCATTGGTACCGCTGAAGCCAAACGCGCTCACACCCGCCACCCGCCTGCCGTTGGCTGCCGGGAATGGCGTCGGTGCCGTCACGACTTTGACCGGCAGGTTTTCCCAGGCAATCAAGGGATTCGGGGTGTTGAAATGCAGCGTCGGCGGAATCAGCCGGTGCTGCAGGGCGAGCGCCGCCTTCACCAGGCCGGTCACACCCGCCGCGCCTTCGAGATGGCCCAGATTGGTTTTCACCGCGCCGAGCAGCACGGGATTCTCTGGCGAGTGGCCGGCCGCCAGCGCCGCGCCGATGGCCTGCACTTCGATGGGATCGCCCAGTGCGGTGCCGGTGCCATGCGTTTCGAGATATCCGACCGCGCCGGGCTGCAAGCCGGCATTGTGGAGCGCGTCACGAATCACTGCCTCCTGCGCCGGTCCGTTGGGCGCGGTCAGCCCGCTGCTGGCGCCGTCCTGGTTGATGGCGCTGCCGCGAATCAGGGCGTAAATGCGGTCGCCCTCGGCGAGGGCGTCGGCGAGGCGCTTGAGCACAATCATCACGCAGCCTTCACCCTGCACGAAACCATCGGCGGAGGCATCGAACGTCTTGCAGCGGCCGTCCGCTGCCAGCATGTTCGAGCGTGAGAAACTGATGGTGTTGTCCAGCGACAGGATGAGATTCACGCCGCCTGCGATCGCCATCCGGCTTTCGCCTGCGCGCAGGCTCTGGCAGGCGAGATGCACGGCCACGAGCGAGGACGAACAGGCTGTGTCCACCGTCAGGCACGGCCCCTGCAAACCGAGCAGATAAGCGATGCGGCCGGCGGCTGTGCTGTAGGCGTTGCCGGAGGCGTAGTACGTGTCGAGTTGGCTGGGGTCGTTCTGCCGCAGCAGCAACTGCGCATAGTCGACTTTGCACATGGCGAGGAATACGCCGGTGCGGCTGGCCATGAGCTGGTCCGGTGCCTGGCCCGCATTTTCCAGGGCTTCCCAAACCACTTCGAGCAGCAGGCGCTGCTGGGGATCCATGCTCATGGCTTCGCGCGGCGAGATGCCGAAGAAGGCGGGATCGAACTTGTCGACCTCCGGCAAGAACGCGCCCCACTTGCAGATGGTCTTGCCGGGCGTGTCCGGATTGGGATCGTAGAAAGCGTCGACGTCCCAACGGTCGCGGGGCATTTCCTGCACGGCATCGACGCCGTTGGCCAGCAGTTGCCAGAAGGCTTCAGGATCATGCGCGCCGCCCGGCAGCCGGCAGCCGATGCCGACAATGGCAATCGGTTCACGCCTGGCCGCCTCGACGGCAGCCAGCCTGGCTTGCATTTCTTCGATTTTGAGAAAGGCGCGTTTGAGCGGGGAGAGTTCTTTGGAATCCTTGGGAGTGCTGCTCATCAGATTACCTTCGCAGGGAAGAATGCCCATGAATGTTGCCAGGCTCGCCAAACAGGTTTTCCGGATTTTGGCCGTGGCCGGCGGTTCGTTGGAGTGCCGGGATCGTGAAGTGATTTGCGAGGCGCACACCAATCTACAGCCAAGTAAGTATCAGCAAAGCAGCGATCCAGCGGAGTGAGGCGCGGAGATTGTTGAAATGAACAAGACAATTGTATGCAGTCGCTTGTACTAACCGCTTGGAGTAACGCCTTTAGGCGGACGCTTGTAGTTAGGCCCTCGGGCGCCGGGCCTTTCGCATGGGATTGCACCAGGAACCAACTTGGATATCCCACCCAGCGCTCGATGCCTGAAGGCATCACGACGAGCCGCTTGTTTTCCCACACAGCGCTCGATGCCTGAAGACATCACTATGAGCCGCTTGTCTTCCAACCCAACGCTCGATGCCTGAAGGCATCACCACGAGCCGCTTATTTCCAACACAACGCTTGATGCCTGAAGGCATCACTACGAACATCATTACGAACATCACCGAAGACAGTCTTCAAATGGCTTCCAGCTTGCGCTCCAGCATCGCCGCCACTTCTTCATCGGACAGGCCTTCGATTTCCTCAGCCGTCACCGTCTTGCCGTTGCCCTCGCTGGCAGGAGCGGCGGCATGCGGCGCCGGCAACTCCCCGGCGGCAAACACCATCTTCTCCAGCAGCCGGGCAATCGCCTCGATGTTGGGATAATCGAAAATCAAGGTCGCGGGCAGAGAATTGGCCATGCCCAGACCGCGCGCCAGCAAATTGCGCAGCTCGACGGCCATCAACGAATCGATGCCCACGTCCATCAAACGCTGCCGCCGCCCCAGTGTCTGATCGGGATCACGGCGCAGCACTTTCACCACGTGCCGGCGCACATATTCAATCAACTGCTCGAAGCGCTCGGCCTCCGGCAGGCTTTGCATCTGCTGTACCAGCGCCAGGCCGGCTTCGGCGGCAGCCGCCTCGCCTGCCGCGGGCAGAGGGGCAGCGTGCATGCTTTCTTGATCCGCGGCAGCATGAATCTGCACGCCGTCACCGGCCAGCGGCATCTGGGCGAGAAAAACGTGCTGGTTTAGAATTTCCGCGGCTGAGCCGGCCTCGGGGAATGCCGCAACTTTCTCGAAGCCGTGCTCGCGCAGCAGCGCCAGCCACTTGTCCGTTGCGATCAGCGGATTGTCGCTGCGCAGCTCGTCTTCGAACAACTGCCAGCCCTCGATCAACCCAATCGAAATGTCGAACCAGTGGGGATGGTGCGTGGTCTCGTAGAGAATCAACCGGCCGCCGGGCTTGAGCAATGCCTTGGTATTCTCCACCGTGGCATGCAAGTTCCTGGTCGCATGCAGCACATTCGCCGCCACCACCACGTCGAAATCGTGTGCGCCAAAGCCCTGTTCCTGCGGCGGGTTTTCGATGTTGAGAATGCCGTAGCGCAAGAACGGGTAAGCGCGAAAGCGCTCGGCTGCCTGCGTGAAGAAATACTCCGACATGTCGGTGAAATAGTAAAGCGTGCGTTCCGGCGGCAGCACCGGCAGAATCGCCGCGGTGGTGCCACCGGTGCCGGCGCCGATTTCGAGCACGCGCAGCGGCCGCGTCGAGGGCAGGGTGCGCACCATGGCTTCCGCCAGGCTGCGGGCAATGCCGGTGTAGTAGCGCGACAATGCCCATTCGTGATACATGAAATCCGAGGTTGTGTTGGTGCCGCCGGGGAAAAGCGTTTCCAGCGGGCTTTCCTTGCCGGTGAGAATGGGCGCCAGCATGCGGCCGCAGCGTTGCAGGTATTCCAGAAAAGCCGGGATATCCGCAAAGAGAGAACCCTCCTTCGCCAGGATGGATTCGGCGGTCAGGACCGGCCAGGGTTGGGTGCGCACGAAGCCTGCGGTGGTGCGTGCGAGCACGCCTTCGGCCACAAGTTTCTCGAACCAACGCCGCAGCAAATTGCGATACGTCGGCAGGATCTGAGCTTGCGCCAGGCACTCCGCCGCCGTGACGGCAGCGCCGGTTTTTGCGAAGAGGCCGAGATTCTGCAACGCCGCGATGAGGTACGCGCTGGTCAAACGGTCGAGACATTCCCATTTCGCGGGATAGGTGTGCAATCCCAAATCCATCGGCACCTGCCGCGCTTGATGGCGACCGGCCTCCTCCACTTCCTCCCAGCGGCTCGCCGTCTTCGGCGTGAAGCCCTGCTGCCAGACTTTCAACTCTTCGAGCCAGTAACTCTTGGGCGACATCGGCGAAACCGGCAGCGCCACCCGCCGCCGGCGATAAGGCTGATCGAAACCCGCCCAATCGACCTCAACGCCATTGACGTACAAGCTGGCAAGGCTGTCGAGCATCTGCTCCCAATCGTCGCGGCCGTTGCGCAAGGAGGGCAGCCAAACGCCTTCGCCTTCGGGATAACACTTTTGTCCCATCACCACCAAAATCGGCGCCGGCCCCAGCTCCACAAAAATGCGATACCCCTGGCGGTGGAGCGCCTGCATGGCGTCAGCGTAACGCACGGTGTAACGCAGGTTATGGCGCCAATAGGCCGCATCGAGCAGGTTGTTTTCGCCGACGAGCTCCAGCCGCATGCTGGAAAACAGCGCGGTGGTGGGAGGGCGGTAGGTGGCGCGGCGGCACGAGGCTTCGAACTCGTCCAGCACCGGCTCCACCAGCGGCGAATGAAATGAGTTGGAAACCTGCAGCGGTTTGGTCTTGATGCCCTGCGCTTCGAGCTGGCGCAGAATTTCCTGCACCGCCCCGCGCTCACCGGAGATCACCGTGCTTTCCGGCCCGTTGATCGCGGCAATCGCGACACGGTCGCTGTAAGGCCCCACCATTTCGGCCACGCGCTTTTCGTCCGCGAGAATCGAGGCCATCAGGCCGTTGTGCGGCAGGCTGTGCATCAGGCGGCCGCGCTCGCTCACGATCATCAAGCCGTCTGCGAGACTGATCATGCCGGCCACCGTGGCGGCCACAATTTCACCAACGCTGTGCCCCATGATCAAACCGGGCACAATTCCCCAGGAACGCCACAGCTCCGCCAGCGCGTACTGCAGGGCAAAAGTTGCCGGCTGGGTGTAGTTCGTCTGGTCGAGCAGCGCTTCATCGCCGGGCTGGGGATAAAGCACGGACAACAGCGGCCGGTCGAGGTGCGCACGCAGGATCGCGTCGCAGCGCTCGAGCGCGGCGCGAAAGACCGGTTGCGTTTCAAAAAGCCGGCGGCCCATGTTGGCATATTGCCCGCCCTGGCCGGTGAAGAGAAAAACCACTTCCGGCCGGTTGGTGAGATCACAGCGGCCGAGCGTCAGGCCGGGCGTTTCCTTTTTGGCGAGAAAAGCAGCAAGCTTCTGCTGCATTTGCGCCGTGTCTTCTGCCACGAGCGCCAGCCGGTGATCGAAATGCGCGCGGCCGGCATTGGCGGTGAAGCAGATGTCGGCGGCCGGCAGGGTGGGATGTTCCGCCAGGTGCCTGGCATAGCGGCCGGCCAGCTCCTGCAAATTCGCCGTGCTGCGCGCCGAAAGACAGAGCACGTGGCGCGAGCGCTCGGGATGATCGCCGGCAGGCGCGGCATGGTCGCGGCCTTCAACGATAACATGCGCGTTGGTGCCGCTGAAGCCGAAGGAACTCACCGCGCCCAGCCGCCGGCCGTCAACCGCGGGCCACGGCGTGAGCTGTGTGGGAACCGTCAACGGCAGTTCGTGCCACGGAATATGCGGACTCATGGTGCGCAGATTCAAATGCGGCGGAATCTGGCCGTGCTGCATGGCGAGCACAACTTTGATCAAGCCCGCCACGCCGGCAGCGGTTTCAAGATGTCCAATGTTGGTTTTGATCGAGCCAATCGCCACCGGCTGATCGAGGCGGCGCGCCTCCGCCATCACGGCGCCGAGCGCCTGCGCCTCGATGGGATCGCCCAGCGAGGTGCCGGTACCGTGGGTTTCAACGTAGCCGATCTCCGCGGCGGAGACGCCCGCATTGTGCAGCGCCTGGCGGATCACCGCCTTCTGCGCCGGGCCGTTGGGCGCGGTAATGCCGCTGCTGCGGCCATCCTGATTCACCGCCGAGCCGCGAATCACCGCCAGAATGTTGTCGCGATCAGCGAGGGCATCGGAAAGCCGTTTGAGCACCACCAACGCCGCGCCTTCGCCGCGCACGAAGCCGTCAGCGGCGGCATCGAAGGTTTTGCAGCGGCCGTCGCCGGCCATCATGTGCGCTTTGGAAAAGTTGATCAACAGCTCGGGTGCGATAATCAAATTCACGCCACCGGCCAGTGCGAGATCGCACTCGCGCTGGCGCAGGCTGTTGCAGGCAAGATGCACGCACACCAGCGACGAGGAGCAGGCGGTGTCCAGCGAAATGCTCGGGCCTTGCAAGCCAAAAAAATAGGAGAGCCGTCCCGAGGCGATGCTGTGCGAAGAGCCGCTGGCATAGTAGGCATCGATCTGGTTGTGCTCGAGGAACTGCATCTGCATGGCCGGATAGTCGAAGGCGGCGATGCCGATGAACACGCCGGTGCGGCTGCCCATGAGACGATCGGGCGCCTGACCGGCATTCTCCAGCGCTTCCCAGGCCACGGTGAGCAGCAGCCGCTGCTGCGGATCCATGGTCATGGCTTCGCGCGGCGAGATGCCGAAGAAATCGGCGTCGAAGTGATCAATGTGATCGAGGAAGCCGCCCCAACGGGTCGACATCTTGCCGGGCTTGTCGGGATCGGGATCGTAGAAGGAATCGATGTTCCAGCGGTCGGGCGGCACTTCGCGAATGCCGTCCACCCCGTCACGCAACAGGCGCCAGGCGGAATCGGGATCATGTGCCCCGCCCGGAAAGCGCAGGCCCATGCCGATGAGGGCGATCGGCTCATTCCTGGCCGCCTCAGCCTCGGCGAGTTTGGCTTTCAACTCGCGAATCTCGACGAGGGCACGTTTGATGGGGGAGAGTTGGTCTGCTGGTTCGGCAACATTTGCCATGAGAGAATCCTTCGAATTGGTATTTGTCCGAAATGGGAAAAAAACGGCTGGTGCCGCTTGCCTCACGCGCCCTCAAGCTCTTTCAACAACAGCGCCTCGGCATCGGCATCGGTCATTTGCTGCAACTCGGCCAGCGCCGCCTCCTGCCGGCCGTTGCCCTTTTCCGGCTCGGGTGCAGCTTCCAACTTGAGCACGTCGCTCGCGAGATAGTCGGCCACCGCTGTGATGCTGGGATAGTCAAACAGCAGCGTGGCCGGCAACGAGCGCTGCAATCCCAAACCCGAACCGATGAGATTGCGCAACTCCACCGCCATGAGAGAATCCAGACCGAGCTTCTGCAACGGTTGTTCCTTGTCAATGGGATGCGAGGCCTCCAGACCCAGCACTTTGGCAGCCTGCTCCTTCACATATCCTGCCAGCAGGCCGCGGCGCTTGTTGGCCGGCGCCGTTGCGAGTTGCTGCAGGATCGCGGGCGGCAGTGGCGTGGCGGCGGCGGTTGTCGCGGGCAGGGGCGGCGGCGCACTCACCAGCTCCGAATAGAACGCCGGCAGCACGGCGAATTGCCGCGCAAACACCTGCCAGTTCACCGGCAGCACGCCGACTTCCACCGCTTGCTCCGCCAGGATGAGTGCCAGCACTTCCAGGCCCTTTTGCGGCGCGATGACGCCGATGCCCTGAGTCGCGACTTTTTCACCAACCTGCCGCGCTGCCGCGGCGCCGATTTCCGACCACGCGCCCCAGTGAATGCTGGTGCCCGCGAGTCCCTGTCGCCGGCGATGTTGCGCCAAGCTGTCGAGAAAGGCGTTGGCGGCGGCGTGATTGCCCTGGCCGCGCTGGCCCAACACTGACGACATCGAGGAATACAGGATGAAGAAATCGAGCGCCATTCCCACCGTGTGCCGGTGCAGCAGCCAGGCGCCGTCGATTTTCGGGCCGAGCACGCTGGTGAAGCGCTGCCAATTCTGCTGCAACAACGCGCCGTCATCAAGCACGCCGACGGAATGAATCACGCCGCGCAACGGCGGCAACTTTTCCCGGATCAGCGCCAGCACCTGCCGCACATCGGTTTCGCGCGTGACGTCACCCTGCACAATCGTGAGGCGGGCACCGGCCTGCTCCATTTCCGCAATCTTTTCCCGGGCAAATTCCGTCGCACCGCTGCGGCCCAGCAACACCAAATGGCGCGCGCCGCGCCCGACCAGCCATTGCGCCGTCAACAATCCCAAGCCTGCCAGGCCGCCGGTGATCAAATAGGTGGCGCCGGCCTGTATCTCGATGCTGGCTGCTGGCGCTTCCTGCCGGCCGGCGGTTTGATCCTTCACGCTCATTACGCCTTGCTCATTGCCACCGGCCTCCTGCCTTTCGCCTTCTGCTTCCGGCCCCTTGTCCATTGCCTCTTGTTCAATGCCCTCTGCCACTTGCTGGCTCACCACGATCTTGCCAAAGTGGCGGCCGCTTTGCATGAAGCGAAACGCTTTGATCACTGCACGGCTGGAGAAAACCTGCAGGGGCAGCGGCCGCAGGTGGCCGTCTTGAAAACCCACCATCACGTGTTCGAGCATTTCCTTGATCAAGCCGGGATTCCCGGCGGCCGCAGCCGCAAGATCGATGACGTGATAGGCACCGACGCGCTTGAAGTCATTGACCTGCGCGGCGCTCCAGATGCCGCGCTTGCCGATCTCGAGAAAACGGCCGTCATCCTTCAACACGGACAGGCTGGTGGGAATGAATTCGCCGCTGAGCGAATTGAGCACCACGTCCACGCCTTCTTCGTCGGTGAACTGCATGATCTCGTGGGCAAAGTCCAGCGAGCGCGAGTCCATGACGTAACGCACGCCGAGTTCGCGCAGGCGCTCGCGTTTTTCGCCGCTGCCGGCGGTGGCGAAGATGATGGCGCCGGCGCGTTGCGCAAGCTGCACCGCGGCCAGGCCGACCCCGCCGCCCGCCGAATGAATCAGCACGCGTTCGCCGCGCGAGAGTTTGCCGAGATGAATGAGCGTGTAGTAGGCGGTCATGAACGCGCTTGGAATGGTGCAGGCTTCCTCGAAGCTGAGCGCTTCCGGTTTGGCAACGATCAATTCCGCGGCGGTGGTGACATAGTTGCCGAAGCTGCCGGCCGCAATGCCCATCACTTCCTGGCCGGGCTGGAATCCTCTGACGCCCTCGCCCAACGCCACGATTTCACCGGCGCATTCACCGCCAAGCGGGCCGGCCTCACCGGGATACATGCCAAGCGCATTCAGCACATCCCTGAAATTCAATCCCGTGGCGCGCACACGGATTTCCACTTCACCGGCACCGGGCGGCCGGCGTTCGACGCGGCGATATGCCAGGCCATCGAGCACGCCCGGGACCGTGGCCTGCAATTGCACCGCCTCTTCCGTGGTGGCGGGATCGAGCGCCGGCGCGATCTCCCGCGTGACCGGCTTTGCCAACACCGGTGTCTTGCCGGGCACATGGCGAATCAGCCGGGCAGCATGGCGCAAATGGCCTCGCCAGGCAATCAGCTCTTCTCCATCTTCGGCAAACAGCTCTTGCAAAAGCTCGGCAATCTCCTTTGAAACCGGCTCTTCCGTGCCGGCTGCGCTTGTGCCGGCAGAACGGCGCAGAATTTCCGGATCAAGATCGATGCGCTTGCAGCGCAATTCGGGATGCTCGAGCGCGATCACCTTGCCCAAGCCCCACAGCGGTGCCTGCGTGCATGCCACTGCAGTCTGCTCGTTGCCCACAGCCTGTGCACCGCGCGTCACCAGCCACAGCGCCGGCGTTTCGGTACCGGTTTGCTTGATCATCGCCTGCACGAGATGCAGCACGCTGGCCACGCTGGCCGTCTTGGCGTGCTGCAGACTCTCCAGCGTCAGGCCTTCCATCTCAGCCGCATCCAACGACCAGAGATGGATCACACCATTGCAGGCCATCTGCTTGTCGGTAAAGGCCTCCTGCAGCAGCCGGAGATAGTCCCCGGGCTGGGCGGGCGCGAGTTGCCACCGCTGCTCTCCAACTTGTTCAAAGGCGGAGCCGGCATAGGCCAGCACACACTGATGCCGATCGCGCGCCAACGCAGCAGCGAGACGTTCGCCCACGCCGCTTTGATCGGCCAGGATCAACCAGTTGCGGGGCGGTGCCACAACGGCCGCGGCTGCCGCCGGCGCTTCGACCTGCGGACCGCGCGCCAGAATCAGCGCATGCTGCGCCAGCGCGCGACCGACCTGCGCCTGCTCTTCCGGGGCGGGTACAACCTGGGCGTCGCTGAAACTCATCCCGGCCAGCAGGCTGAGCCAGTTCGACTTGTCCAGCAGGGCGTAGGAACTGCGCAAATCGTGGTCGCGAAACTTCCACCAGCCTTCGGTCAAGCCGAAGGTCAAATCCACCCAGCGCTCGCGTTCGGTGCCTTCGAGCAGAAGCAGCAAGCCCTGCGCGGCCAGAAGCTGCCGCACGTGTTTGAGCGTCTGCCGCAAGTCGGCGGTGGCATGCACCACATTGGCGGCAATGATGAGATCGAAGGCATGCGCAGCGAAACCCTGCGCCGGCGGCGCGGCTTCGATATCCAATGTTTGATATTGCACGAAGGGAAAGGCGCGAAACTTGTCCTGCGCCTTGCTCAAGAACAGCGGCGAAACGTCGGTGAAAAAATACTCGGTGCGATCGGCCGGCAGCAGGGGCAGGACAAACGCCGTGGTGCCGCCGGTGCCCGCGCCGATTTCGAGCACGCGCAGCTTGCGATCATTCGGCAGGCCGGCGAGCGCCGCTGCCACCGCCTGCGCCGCCAGCCGGTTCATCGCCTGCGTGATCGGTGAATTTTGATAGAGCTTCTCCAACAGCTCGACGGATCCGCCCGGGAAAAGCAAGTGCAGCGGATCCTGCTCGCCGCGCAGCGTGCGGGCAAGCTGCTGGCCGCATTTGCCGGTCAGCGCGAGCTCGGCGTTGCTCGCCGGATACTTTGCCAGCAGCGTCTTGAATTGCGTCTCGGGATTGGCATAGACCGGCGGCCGTTGCACGACCCACTCGCCCTGCTGCCACTGCAACACGCCTTCCTCCGCCAGCATCTCGAGCAGGCGGTGCAGCAGGCGGCGATGCCGCTCGACCACACCCGTTTGCTGCGCCAGCGCCGCGGTGGTGAAGCGTTGCTGCGGCTGCCACTGGCAGCCAAATTGGTGCAGCGCATGCTGGACGTACGCCAGACACAGCGCATCGAGCTGCGGCAGCAATTCTTCGTAAGCCGCCAGTTCGGGCGTGGCGCGCAATTGCGGCAACAGCGAATGCACCTGCGGCAACGAGCCGCTGGGGCCGGTGAGCGCCGGCGCCGCATTCTGCGTGGCGAGCGGTTTGGTCCGCCAGGCAATCTCATAAAGCCAGCCGGTGACGTCATCCGCAGCCAGACTTTGCAATGCTTCCGCATTCGTGCGCTTCACCAGCACGCCGCGCAACTCGGCCACGAGCCGGCCGGCCTCGGCATAAATGATCACGTCGCCGGTGTAGGTCTCGCGATTTTTTTGTTCGCCCTCGCGCAGGCGGATATGGCTCACCACCCGGGTGGTGGGACGGCCGTGCCAGCGATAGCTCTCGACGCGCAGCGGCAGATAAGTTTCATCGTCGTGTCCGTCCGCCGCCGGCCAGCCGGCAACAAAGGCCTGCAAGCAGGCATCGAGCAGCGCCGGGTGAAATTGATAGGCAGACAATTGCGATTGCACCTCTTCCGGCGCCTGCACCTGTGCAAGGGATTCGCCGTCGCGGCGCCAGAGCTGTTGCAGGCCGCGGAATTGCGGCCCGAATTGCAGACCACGCTGCCACAGTTGTTGATAGTAGGGCGCAATCGCGAGCGCTTCGGTGCAGCGCGCGCGAATTGTCTGCTCGGCGAGCGTCGCCGCCTCTGCCGGCTCGACCTCCCTGCCAGTCCTCACACTGCCGGTGACGTGAACCTTGTGGCCGGCTTTGTCCTCTTGAGGCAGGCTGATCAGTTGAAACGAAGCGGTGCCCGGCGCTTCCGGCGTGAAGAGGAGTTGCATGGTGCGTGCTTCCTGCTCCGTGAGCACCAGAGGCTCGCGCAGCGTGATGTCCTCAAGCACATGCTTCTGGCCGGCAAACGCGGCCTGGGCACCCGCCAGCACGATTTCGAGGTAGCCGGTGAGCGGCAGCACCACCAGGCCGTGCACCTGGTGATCGGTGAAATAGGGATAGTGGGCGGTGCTCAGTTGCGACTCGAAAACGATTTCCTTCAACAACGGTGAGCGCGTTTGCCGCTGCAGCAAAGGATGAATGTCCGAGACCGGCGGCGTGTGCCGGCCGTTGCGGCGCGCGCCCTGGTCGATCCAATAGCGTTTGTTTTGGAACGGATAAGTCGGCAATTCCACGCGGCGGCGGGCATAGTCGCGGTCGAAGCCCTGCCAATCCAAATCGAGGCCGCAGGCAAACAGTCCACCGGCGCTTTCCAGCATCTGCTGCCAGTCTTCGCGATCCTTGCGCAACGAGGCAAACCAGTGCCCGAAGTCCTCCGGCGTGAACCGGCGCGCCATGCCGAGCAACGTGGGGTTGGGCCCCAACTCGACGAAGTACTCGCAGCCCAGGTGGTAGAGCGTTTGCATGGCTTGATGGAACTGCACCGGCTCACGCAAATGGCGGCGCCAGTAGTCGGCATCCACCACGTGCGTGATTTCGCGACCGGTGAGCGTGGAAACCACGCGCATGCGGCCGGGTGAGAATTTGACTTCCGCGGCCACGCGGGTGAACCGGTCGAGCGCCGGCTCGATGAAGGGGGAATGAAACGCATTCGAAATCGCGAGGCGGCGAACATTGACGCCTGCGCGCTCGAATTGCTGCAGCACGGTTTCGACCTTCTCCTTGATGCCCGAAATCACGACACTGTCCGGCCCGTTGATCGCGGCAATGCAGACCTGGTCGCCGTGGGGCGCGAGCGCCTCGCGCACGCGTTCGGCGCTGGTTTGCACTGAAGCCATTTTCCCCACGGCGGGCAAATCCTGGGTGATCAAGCCGCGCGTGGCCACCAGCTTGACTGCATCTTCCAGGCTGTACATTCCCGCCAAATGGGCCGCCATGAATTCACCCAGGCTGTGGCCCATCACCACGGCCGGCTCGAGGCCCCACGACAGCCACAACTGCGTGAGCGCGTATTGCAGGGAAAACATCGCCGGCTGCGTGTAGATCGTTTGATCAATCAGCGCCGCGCCCTCCGGCGTCTCGGGATGGAGAATGGACAGCAGGGACTTCTGAATGTAGGGCCGGAACAACTCATCACACTTTTCCAACGCCTGGCGGAAAGTCGCTTGCGTTTCAAAAAGCTGGCGGCCCATGCCCGCGTGCTGGTAGCCCTGGCCGCAGTAGAGAAACGCCAATTTCTTGCGCTTGCCGGAGTGGGTTTCACCGCGAATCACGCCCGGCGCTTCACGACCCGCGACAAAATCAGCCAGCTTGCTGCCCGCCTGCGCCAGAGAACCGGCAACGATGGCGAGACGCTGCTCGAAGCGCGCGCGGCCGAGGCCCGCCGTGTAGCACACATCCGGCAGGGACAAATCAGGATGAGAGGAAAAATGCTGTTGATAGCGCTCTGCCAATTGCCTGAGCGCATTGCCGTCTTTGGCCGACAGCGTGAGCAAATGCAACGGTCGCTGGTTTTCTGCCGCGCTGATCAGGCTGCGACGATCAGTGCTGCGCGCAGAGGGCCGGGCCTGCTCTCCGCCAACTGCCAACGGCTCGCCGTTCACGGACGGCTGATGATTGGCAAGCGGTGCTTCTTCGAGAATCACATGCACATTGGTGCCGCTGAAACCGAACCCGCTGACGCCGGCAAAGCGCGCCGGGCCGGAGGCGGAACGCGGCCAGGGCGTGCGCTGCGTCGGCACGACGATGGGCAGGCGCTCCCACGGAATGTGGGGGGTGAGTTGCTGCAAATGGAGATGGGGCGGAATCTCTTCATGCTGCAGCACCAAAACCGTTTTGATCAATCCCGCCAGGCCCGAGGCTGATTCCATGTGGCCGAGATTGGTTTTGGCCGCGCCCAGGCGCAGGGGATTGTCGCGGCTGTGGCCTTCGCTGTAAACGGCGCCGAGCGCTTCGACCTCGATGGGATCACCGAGGGTTGTGCCGGTGCCATGCGTCTCCACGTAGCCGACCAGGCCGGGCGTGATGCCGGCATTCGCCAGCGCACGGCGGATTACCGCCTCCTGCGCCGGCCCGTTCGGCACCGAAATGCCGCTGCTCGGGCCATCCTGGTTGGCCGCCACGCCGCGAATGACGGCGAGAATATTGTCGTTGTTGGCGAGCGCGTCGGACAAGCGTTTCAAGATCACGGCGCCGCAGCCTTCCGAACGCACGAAGCCGTCGGCCGCCGCGTCGAAGGTGCGGCAGCGGCCGGAGGGCGACATCATGCCCCACTTCGAAAAAGAGATGAGCGTCTCCGGCGAAAGAATCACATTCACGCCGCCGACGATTGCCATGTCACAGTCACCCATGCGCAAGCTTTGGCAGGCGAGGTAGGTCGCCACCAGCGATGACGAACAAGCAGTATCCACCGACACCGCCGGGCCATGCAAGCCGAGATGAAAGGCAATGCGGCCGGAGGCGACATTCAACACATTGTTGGAAACCAAATAGGCGTTGATCTGGGCCGGATCGATGACTTTGTAATGAAGTTGCAAGTATTCGTTGGTGGTGATGCCGACGAACACGCCGGTGTTGCTGCCGTGCAGCTTGTCCGGCGCCTGGCCCGCATGTTCCAGCGCCTCCCACACCACCTGCAACAGCAGCCGGTGCTGGGGATCCATGTGCACCGCCTCGCGCGGCGAGATGCCGAAGAAGTGCGGATCGAACTTGTCGATGTCCGACATGTAGCCGCCCCAGCGCGTGGTGACTTTGCCGGGCGTGCTGTGATCGGGATCATAGTAGGCGTTGATGTCGAACCGATCCGGCGGAATCTCGGTGACGGCATGCACGCCATCGCGCAAAAGCTGCCAGTAGCTTTGCGGGCTGTTGACCCCGCCGGGATAACGGCAGCCCAACCCGATCACTGCCAGCGGCTCGCGCTTTGCCTGTTCCGCGGCCGCGAGCCGGGCTTCCAGCTCTTGAATGCGATGCAAGGCCTCTTTGAGAATGGCCTTGCGATCCGGAGTTGCAGCGTTGCTCATTGCGACATCATCCTTTTTGAATCATCATGCCTGTTGCAGCTTGGCGGCCAGCATCGCCACCAACTCTTCTTCGGAGAGATCATCCTGCCTGGCCTCGTTCGCCGGTGCCGCTGCGCTGCCGTTCGCCGGCGTGGCGGTTGCGGCGGCAGGCTCGGGGTGCTCCCAGCGCAACACGCGCTGCGCCAGATAATCCGTGAGCGCCGCGACATTGGGATAGTTGAAGGTCAGTGTGCTCGGCAGCGACGCGCCGAAGCTGCTCTCCAGGCGGCGGCGCAATTCCACCGAGGTGAGCGAGTCCATCCCCATCTCGAAGAAACCGCGCGCCGGGTCGAGACTTTGCGCGGCATCGATTCCCAGCACGCGTGCCGCCTGGCTTTGCACGAATTGCAACAGCACCTCATGGCGATCATCGGGCGGCGTGTGCTGCAGTTGCGTGAGAATGTCGATTTTGCCCGTGGCCGGTTTGCTCTCCACCGCCGGCGCCGCGTCTGCCACGCCCTCGAGAAACGGCCGCCGCCGTCTGGCTTCGTACGCGGATTTGAGCGTGCTCCAATCAACATCGGCGATCGCGATTTGCGGCAGATCAAACGCCAGTGCGTGCTGCAGCATCGCCAGCGCTTGTTCCGCCGGCATGGGCCGCAAACCGGAACGCGCGGCCATCTCCTGCTCGGCGGCCGAGAACAAGCGCATTTTCTCCCACGTGCCCCAGTTGATGCTGAGCGCCGGCAATCCCAGCCTGCGACGCTCATGCGCGAAGGCATCGAGGAACTGGTTGGCGGCGTAATCCGCCAGGGCGCTGGAGCCGAGCAGCGCGGTGGTGGAGGAAAACAGCACGAAGAAATCCAGCGCCTGCTTTTGGGTCAAGTGATGCAGCACCCAGGTGCCGTAGAGCTTGGGCCGCAGCGCGGCCTGGAATTCTTCGAGCGTGGTCTCGCGCAGCGATCGCAGATGAATGACGGCAGCAGCATGCAGGAGGCCGCGCAAGGGCGGCGCTTCGGTGCCGAAGCGGGCAAACAGGGCGGTCATCTGCGCCAGGTCGCTGACATCGGCGGCGAGCGGTGTCACCTGTGCGCCCAGGGCTTCCAGCTCACGAATGGCTTCCACCTGCTGTGCCATTTCGCTGTCTTTGGTCAAAGCAGGCCAGCTTGCGCGCTCCGGCAAACCGCGGCGGCTGAGGAGAAACAAATGCCGGCCGCCTTGTTCCACCAGCCATTTGGCCAGCAGCAAACCCAGGCCGCCAAAACCGCCGGTAATCAAGTAGCTGGCATCCGGATGAATAACCGGCTGGCTGCGACCGCTGGCCGCGACATTCGCTGTGGTCTCCGCCGCGCGCAAGCGGCGGGTGAGACGTGCCACGAAACGCCGGTCTCCGCGCCATGCAATCTGATCTTCCTCCGAGGGAGCGCTCATCTCCAGCCAAAGCACCGGTGCAATCGCCGCTGCGCCGGCCCCGGGATCGACATCGATGGCCCCGCCCCACAACTCGGGATGTTCGAGCGCAATCACCCGGCTCATTCCCCACAAGGGCGCCTGCTGCGCGGCGAGGCCGCTGGTCAGTTCGCCTGCCGGTTGCGCGCCGGCGGTGATCACCCACAGCTTCGCCACGGCTGCCGGTTGTTCCTCCGCCAAAGCCTGCACGAGATGCAGCAGACCGCCACAGCTCATGGTTTGCTCAGCCTCCGCTTGTTCGAGCGCGGCCGTGGCAAGCGGCGTGGTATTCATTCCCCAGAGATAAACCACCCGGCGTTGTTGCGCCGGTGCTTCACGCAGAAGCCGTTTGAAGTCAGCGCCGTCCGCGGGATTGACGCGGAAGCCCGCTTCGCCCAGGGCCTCAAAGCCTGCGCCGGCCATCACCAGCCGCGCTTCCTGATTGCGGGCGGCCAGAAATTCGGCGAGCTGCCGGCCCACGCCGCCGGTATCCGCGAAGATCAACCAGCTTGCTTCCGCTTTGACCCGTGGGCCGCGTGCCAGCAGCACCGCCTGCTTGTGCAGGCCGTCGACTTCAGCAAGGGTCGCCGTCTGTTCAAAACCGGATTGCGCCAGCACCTCCTGCCACTGAAATTCCGACAGCAGTGGATGCGCCGGCCGCAAATCATGATCGCGAAAACGCCACCAGCCTTCCGTCATGCCGAAGATGAGATCGATCCAGCGCTGTTGCACCGTGCCCTCCAGCAGGAGCAGCAAGCCCTGCGAGGCCAGCAGCGACTTGACGTGCTGCAGGGTTTGACGCAGATCCGCGGTGGCATGCAGCACATTGGCCGCGAGTATAAGGTCAAACTGCCGGCCGGCAAAACCCTGCGCCGCCGGCTCCTTCTCAATATCCAGCAACTGATAGCGCAGGCCCGCATGGCCGCGAAACTTCTCCGCCGCCGCGTTGAGAAAGAGCTGCGAAACGTCGGTGAACACATACTCGATTCGGTCCGGCGGCAACGCGCCCAGCACAAAAGCGGTGGTGCCGCCGGTGCCCGCGCCCAGCTCCAGCACGCGAATCTTGCGGTCTGCCGGCCACTGCGCCACGGCGGCCGCCAATATCTGATGCGCCAGCACGTTGGCGGTCTTGGCGAAAGCGGAATCGCGATACAGTTTTTCCGCGGAGGCTTCTTCCGCAGCGGGAAACAACAGCGTCAACGGATCGAGGCTGCCGCGCAAGACCCCGGCGAGCTGACTGCCGCACTGACTCAGCAGCTTCAATTCAGTGGCGCACGCCGGATTCTCCTTCAGCAGTTCCTGCAGATGCCATTGCGGATCCATGGCGGTGATGGTGGCCGCCACTTGATAGCCGCCACCGCTTGCCGGCGCGAGCAGGCCGTCTTCGACCAGCATATCCAGCATGCGCTTCGCCAGGCGTTGCTGCGCCGGCGCAATCTTCAGCCTTTCGAAGAGCGCAGCCGCAGTGAATTCCTCGCCGGCCCTGCAATCCCACCCCAACAGATGAAAGGCATGCAGCACGTACATCAAACTCAAGCTTTCGAGATGGGGCGCGAGCTCGGCAAATTGTGTGAGGCCGTGTTGTGCTGCCGTTTCCGTCACTACGGGCCGCAGGCTGTTGATGATCTCTGCCGGCGAGAGCATCGGCGCCGGAGTTTCCCCGGCAGGCGGCGGCGACGAAGGCGGCATGAGTTGCCAGCTCATCTCATAAAGCCAGTCGGATTTGAAGACCGGCGGCTCACGGCGCAGCAAACCGCGCGGCACACGCTTCAGCAGCAAGTCCTCGGCGGCAGCGATCAGTTCGCCGGTTTCGGAGTAAAGATGGACTTCGCCGTGAAAGGCACCGGCCGCCCGGCTGTCCGCCGGCCGCAGCACGGCATGGCTCCACAACGCAGCGCCGGGACGGCGGAGCATTTGAAACCGGCCAAGGTTGACCATCAAGACCGGCTCCGCCAGCGGACCGGTGTCGGGCAGCAGCGCCGCGAGCGTTTGCAGTCCGGCATCCAACAGCGCCGGATGAATGAAATAATCACCAGTTTCCGGTGACAGCGCCTCCGGCAACTCGACGCGTCCGAGCGCCTCCTGGTTTCCCAGCCAAAGCTGGCGCAGGCCGCGAAAACGCGGGCCAAAGTGAAAGCCCTGCGCCTGCAACTTCTCATAAAAGGCTTCGCCAGAAATGGCTTCCGCCAAACGCGTCTGCAAATCAGCCGGCATGAGCGGTTCGGCGTTGGCAGATTTCATCCCGGTGACCGTCACAATGCTGCCCGCGGCATGCAATTGCCACGCCTGCGCGGCAGGCTGCGCTGCGCCGGCCAGACTGAAAATTTGAAACGAATACGACTCCGCCGGCTGCGGCGTGAGAATGAGCTGCAGCGTGACCTCGCCGTTCTCCGGCAAGACCAGCGCTTCATGAATGCTCATGCCGGTGATGGCATGCGGACTTCCGCCCAAAACCTCTGCGGCCGCAGCGCGCACCATTTCCAAATAAACCGCCGCCGGCACAATGCCGGCGCCGGCCACACGATGGTCCTCGAGAAAAGGCAGCGCAGCAAAACTGAATACTGCCTCGAAAATGGGAAGCGGCGAATGCAGGCGTTCTCCCAGCAGCGGCGGCGCAGGCTGCGCGGCGCGCGACGGGCTGCCACTCGGCAGCGCGCTCGTGCGGCGGCCGGAAGGTTTGCGCGCTTCGAGCCAGTAACGCTGATGCTGCCAGGGATAGCCGGGCAGTGCCACGACTTTGCCGGCCGCGGGGTGCAGCGCTTTCCAATTCACCTCGTAACCGTGCACGTAAAGGGTGCCCAGTGACGCCAGCAGCATGGCGCGATCGTCCTGGCCGCGGCGCAGCGAATGCACCACCACGACCTCCTGCCGGCGATGCTGCGCGCACTGGCTGATTGCGCCGGCGATGACGGGATGCGGACTGATCTCCACAAAGGTGCCGAAACCATCCTGCAGCAGGCGGGCAATGCCCTCGGCGAAACGCACCGTGGCGCGTACGTTACGGCCCCAGTAGCCGGCATCGAGAAGGTCGCCATTGATGGCCTCTGCCGTCACCGTGGAAATCATCGGAATCGTTGCCGCTTGCGGCTTCAATCCCTGCAGCAGCTTGGTCAATTCAAAACGGTAAGGCTCCATCTGCGGGCTGTGCGAGGCGAACTTGACCGTGAGCTGGCGACAGGAAATTTCACGCTGTGCCAGCAGGCGCGCCATTTCGTCCAGCGCTGCGGCATCGCCCGAAATGACCACGGCATTGGGGCTGTTGATCGAGGCGATCGCGAGGCGGTCTTCGCAGCCGGCGAGCATTTTCTGCATCTCTTCCGGCGACAACTCCACCGCGGCCATTTTGCCGCGGCCGGTTTCGCGCTGCAACAGCCGGCCGCGATGATGCACCACCGTCAGCGCCTCTGCGAGCGTGAGCGCGCCGGCCACGTGTGCGGCCGCAACTTCGCCAACGCTGTGGCCGATCACCGCCTCAGGAACGATGCCCCACGACTGCCACAAGGCCGCCAGACTGATCTGCATCGCGCAAAACGCGGGCTGGGCAATCTCAGCGTCTTCGAGGCGGGAATGGGATTCCTCGCGCTGCAATTCCTCCAGCAACGACCAGCCGGCGAGCTGGCGCAGCACGGCGTCGCAGGCTTCCATGCTGGCCCGAAAAACCGGCTCCTGCGCGAGCAATTGCCGGCCCACGCCGAACCAATTCGGACCTTGTCCGGAAAACACGAATGCCAACGGCGGCTGCCGATCGGCGGGCTTGCGCGTCGCGGCCATCACACCGGCGCTCTCCTCGCCGGCGGCATGGGCCGCGAGCTTCTGCGCCATTTCGCGCAAGGACCGGCCGGCAACTCCCAGACGATGTTCATGATGCGTGCGGCGTGCGCCGGCCGTGTAGGCCAAATCCGCCAGCGCGCAATCTGCCCCGGGCAGGAAACGACAATAGGATTCCACCAGCGCACGCAGCGCTGCGGGGCTGCGTGCGGAAAGCGGCAGCAAATGGCTCGTTTCGGAATCAGGAGCAGCGTTTCCTTTTTCCTCCTCCGGCGCGGCGCGCCATGCTTCCAGCACGATATGCGCATTGGTGCCGCCGAAGCCGAAGGAACTGACGCCTGCCAGTTTTCTTTCCGCGGCGGGCCAGGGGCAGCCATTGCGGTGGATGACAAAGGGCGTGTTGGCCAGCGTGATATGCGGGTTGAGCTGATTGAAGTGAAGCTGCGGCGGGATCTCGCCGTGGTGCAAACATAGCACGGTCTTGATGAGTCCGGCAATGCCGGCAGCGCCTTCCAGATGGCCGAGATTCGCCTTCACGGAGCCGAGCACACAGGGCAATGGCTGCGGGCGCGGCCGTCCGATCACCGCGGTGAGCGCCTCGATTTCGATGGGATCGCCGAGAATGGTGCCGGTGCCGTGCGTTTCGACGTAGCTGATCTCTTCAGGCGCCACACCGGCATTCTGCAACGCGGCGCGAATCACGTCCTGTTGCGACAGGGCATTGGGCGCGGTGATGCCGTTGGTGCTGCCGTCCTGGTTGACCGCACTGCCGCGGATCAACGCCAGAATCGGATCGCCGTCGGCGAGCGCATCGGAAAGCCGCTTGAGCACGACCACCCCGCAGCCTTCACCGCGCACGAAACCATCGGCTTTGGCATCGAAGGTTTTGCAGCGGCCGTCCGCGGCCATCATGTTCATCTGCGACAGCGCAATGGTGAATTCAGGCGCGAGCATGAGATTCACGCCGCCGGCCAGTGCCAGGCGGCATTCGTGCTGGCGCAAACTCTGGCAGGCAAGATGGGTGGCGACCAGCGAGGACGAGCAGGCGGTGTCCAGCGCAATGCTGGGCCCGCGCAAATCGAACCAGTAGGAAATGCGGTTCGCCACGACGCTGTGGGCGGTGCCGGTGCTGGTGTACGTGCCGACCGCAGCCGGGTCGGCAAGTTGCATCATGGCGTACTCACTGCTGTGGCTGTGAATGCCGACGAACACGCCGGTGGCGCTGCCGCGCAACTCCGGCAGCGTTTGACCGCTCTGTTCCAGCGCCTCCCAGGCCACCTCCAGCAGCAGGCGCTGTTGCGGATCCATTTGCGCGGCTTCCCGCGGGGAGATGCCGAAAAAATTGGCGTCGAATTGATCGACATCGTCAATGAAACCGCCCCAGCGGGTGTTCATCTTTGCAGGCGTGGCAGGGGTGGGATCGAAGTGAGCCGCCGCCGGCCAGCGCTCTGCCGGCACTTCCCGGATGGCGTCGACGCCGTTCTTCAGCAACTGCCAGAAGGCCGCGGTGCCGTTGGCGCCGCCGGGGAAACGGCAGCTCATGCCGATCACGGCCAGCGGCTCCGGCGCGGGCGGCTCTTTTTTCTCAGACTTTTCTCTTAATCGCTTTTCCAGCAGAGCGCGTTTTTCGGGCGTCAGGTTGGCAATGCGCGTGGAGAGGTCTTCCATCAACAAGTTCCCATTACAGTTCGTGATGTGGGGTCAGGCGATGACAGCGGCTGGCGGCACGGCCACCGAACCGGGCAGTTGTGAATCCTTGAGTTCCAACCAGGCGCGGCGTTCACTTCGTCAGAATCTTTCTGGCTTCCTCTTCCGAAAGCTGCTCCAATTCGTCCAGAATTTTGCCGATGTCTTGCGTGTCTTCGAACGAGAGCGGACTTGCTTCTGATTTGGAGGGTTTGCTTTCGGTTTCCTGCGACTTCATGTCGGTCTCCAGTGAAATTTCCATTTTCTCCGCCAGATGCCTGGTCAGGGCTGCGATCGTTGGGTAATTGAAAAAGGTGGTGGCGGGCAGGGTCAGGCCGAGGCTGCGCTCCAGGCGATTGCGCAGCTCGAGCGCCATGAGCGAATCCATGCCCAGCGTGCGCAGTGGCTTGTTCAACGTCACCACTGCGGGTTTGAGTTTGAGCACTTGCGCGACCTGTTCCTGCAGATGCGATTCCAGCAGCGTGCGGCGCTTGCGTCCGGGTTCGAGAGTGCGCAGTTGTTCTTTGAGATTCGCCGGCTTCGCGCTCGCGGCTTCCGGCGCCGGCTCAGCCGGCTGGTCGTGCGCGAAATCCGCCAGCAACGAGGTCTGATCAGCGGCCGGATAAGACTGCCGCCATTGCGCGAAATCAAACGGCATGACCGCGGCTTGCGCCGGGTTGGCGGTGAGCAGGGCCGCCAGCGCCGCGAGACCCTGCGCCGGCGCGAGGCTGCCCAGCCCGCGGCTCTCCAGTCGCTCGCCGCGATTCGTCTGCGCCGCCGCAAGGCCGACTTGCGACCACGGCCCCCAGTTGATGCTGAGTGCCGGCAGGCCGAGGCTGCGGCGATAATGCGCCAGACTGTCCAGGAACGCGTTGGCAGCCGCGTAGTTGGCCTGCCCGGTGGTGCCCAACAGCGCTGCCACCGAGGAGAACAGCACGAAATGATCGAGCTTCTCCTCGAGCGTGAGCTGATGCAGCAGCCACGCGCCCTGCACCTTGGGCCGCAACGCTTCCGCGAAACGCGCGGCCGTCATTTGCGCCAGCGTGCTGTCTGCCAGCAGACCGGCCGCGTGAAACACCCCTTTGAGCGGCGGCAGCGTTTGCCGAATCTGCGCGAGCACGCGCGCGATTTCTTCAGCCTGACTCACGTCGGCCTGCGCCACGTGCACGCGCGCGCCGGCCGCCTCCAGCGCGCCAAGTGCGGCTTGCGCTGCGGCCGTGGGCGCTTTTCTTCCCACCAGCAGCAACGAACGGGCGCCCTGCTCGACCAGCCACTGCGCCAGCGTCAGGCCGAGGCCACCCAAGCCGCCGGTGATGAGATAGGTGGCCTGCTCATCCAACCAGCGCGGCTTGCCGGCTGCCGGCGCGATGAGCACGTCCTGGTCTTCGAAGGACAAGACGATCTTGCCGATATGCCGGCCTTGCGCCAGCGTGCGAAACGCCTCCGTTGCTGCCGCAAGCGAAAACACCTGCACCGGCAGCGGCTGCAGACGGCGGGTTTCAAACATGTTGCCCAGCTCGGCCAGCAGTGCTGCGATCAGCTTGGGCCGGTCGCTAATCACCGCCGCCAGATCGATGGCAAAGTAGGCCAGATTGTTCTTGAACGGTTCGAGTCCGAGGCGGCTGTTTTGATAGATGTCGCGCTTGCCGAGTTCCAGAAAGCGGCCGTAGGCGCGCAGCAGATTCAAACTCTGGGGAATGGCTTCGCCGGCCAGCGAGTTCAGCACGAGATCCACGCCGGCACCGCCCTCCCCCTCCGGCGCCGCCGCGGTGACCTGCCTGATCTCGTCGGCGAAATCCAGCGTGCGTGAGTCGAACACGTGGGCAACGCCGCGGCTCTGCAGAAAGGCGCGTTTTTCGGCGGTGCCGGCCGTCGCAAAGACTTCACAGCCGGCAGCCTGCGCGAGTTGCAGGGCCGCCAGACCCACGCCGCCGGCCGCGGAATGAATCAGCACGCGCTCGCCGGCGCTCATGCGGCCGAGATGATGCAAAGCATAATAAGCCGTGAGAAACACCGCAGGAATCGCCGCGGCTTCAGCAAAACTCAAATGCGCCGGCTTGGCCACTGCCAGCCGGGCTGGCACCGTCACAAACGAAGCGAGCAGCGAAGTGTGATTGAATGACGGTGTAATCGCCATCACTTCGTCACCGATGGCGAAGCCGGCAACGCCTTCTCCCACCGTACAGACAATGCCCGCACATTCGCCGCCCAGCGCAACCGGCGCGTTCGGATCCAGTCCGGGATAGACTCCCAAAGCCTTCATCACATCAAGAAAATTGAGGCCGGCCGCCCGCACTTGGATTTCAATCTCACCGGGGCCGGGCGCACGGCGGGGCGCAGCCCGCAGCAGCAGATGATCCAAAATGCCGGGCCGCGAGATTTCCACGCGAAAACCCTGCCCGGGTTGTGCCGGCACTTTCTCGATTTCCGCAACAGAGTCACCTGCCGAATCCGGCCCGGTTGCCAAATCCAGTTTCACCAGACGCCCGGCGTAACGCTTGCCGTTGCGGAATGCGACTTGATCTTCGGCAGCACCGGCGAGCAGTTCCTGCAACAGCGGAGCGAGATCGAAAGCGGTTTGCGCCTCACCGGCGCCGGCGCGAACCCCTTCGAGATCGAGGCGCGTGCATTTGAATTCCGGATGTTCGTTGGCGATCACCGCGCCGAGCCCCCACAACGGCGCTTGCGCAATGGCCGGCGGCTGTGCCGCATCGGCGACCGCTTGCGCGCCGGCAGTGATCAGCCACAGCCGGGGATTTCGCGTCAACCCGGCCTCGCCGAGTGCCTGCACCAGATACATCACACTCAGGCATCCCTTTTCCTGCGCGACGTTGAGCGCGGCCATTGGCTCGGGTGCTTCCGCCGAATCCAGACTCCACAGATGCACGATGCCATGGCAGTCCACCGCGGCATCACCGAGCAGCCGCCGGTAATCTTCCCGCGAGGCCGGATCGATTTCGTAGTGATCCGGTTTCCGCCGGCGGTATGCCGGCCCGGCAGTGACCAGAGTGACCGCGGCGCCGCGCTCCTGCAGCAACGCCGCCAGCCGCCGGCCCGCACCGGCTTGATCCGCAAACAGGAGCCACTGCAAACCTGCGACATTGCCGTTGTTGGCAGGCGCGGTGGCAGGCGGGAGTTCGCGCCAAACCAGGCGATGGAACCAATCACTGCGCACGGTCCGGGCTTCATTCTGCAAACCCTGCAGCCGCAAGCCGCGCGCTTCGAGCAACACCCTGCCGGATTCATCGAGCAGGAACACGTCGCCGGCGATTTCATCGGCCCTGCCATTGGTGGCGCGAATCGCATGCGCCCACAGCGGCTGGGCCGGTGCGGGTGCATGGTGCCAGCGCAGACTCGCGAGTTGCACCGGCAAGTAGGTTTTCGCATCGTCGGCAGCGGCTGCCAGCAGCGTTTGGAAGCAGGCATCCAACAGCGCCGGATGGATGCGATACGCCGCTGTCTCCGTGGACAAATCGGCGGGCAGTTGCAGCCGGCTCAAAACTTCCCCGGTTTCCTGCCATAACTCGCTGAGGCATTGAAAGAGGGGACCGTAATTCAGGCCGCGCCGTGCCTGCGCCGCAAAATGGGAGACGGCCGTCACGCTGCCGTTCAGGCGCATGCGGCGGTCCGCGGGCGAATCTTGCACCGCCGTCGAAATCTCCGGACGCAGACTGAGCGTGG
>JBBIKM010000045.1:0-33725 GCA_037445455.1 bacterium
ACCGTTGCTTCTCGCGCTGCGTGTCGTGAGGCCACGGCCCAGCCGTGGCGGATCATCACTTTTCAGCAACTGAGTCCGCGGCGGCGGTGTTGTTTTGCTGAGCAACGGTTGCACCGTTGCTTCTCGCGCTGCGTGTCGTGAGGCCACGGCCCAGCCGTGGCGGATCAGCCCAATCAATAACTGAGGGCATGATAAAGCCGGGGAGCTTATTCTTGACTTTCAAACGAAAAATCGGTAAATAGCGGCCACTGAATTCAATCCTGATGAGAGCGCATGCCCGACTTGCACTTCCCCCCGCTACGTGATTGGCTGATCTTCGCCTTCTTTTTGCTTGCGCTGTTCGGCTTGATCGCTTTCGCCAATTGGATGCAGCGGGCGCACGCGGTATCGGCGGAGCGCACGCGCAAATTGGTGCATGTGCTCAGCGGGGTTGCCGTTCTCATTTCTCCATTCCTCTTTGCGACGCCCATTCTTTTGTTGGTGATGGCGGCGTTGTTTGTGCTCTTGAATGCGCTGGCGCTGCGGACCGGCCGCTTTGCCGGCATTCACGCCACCGGGCGCAAAACCTACGGCACCGTTTTTTATCCACTCTCTTTCTTTCTGTTGATCTTGCTGTTCTGGCAGCGCGAGGTCACTGCCCTGTGGGTGGGAATGAGCCTGCTCGGCATCGCGGATTTCTGCGCGGCGCTCGCCGGCGAGGCCGTGGCCAAACCGATCATGCTGCCCCTCAACAGCGACCGCAAGAGCTTGCAGGGTTCGCTGACGATGTTCTGCAGTTCCCTGTTGCTGGTGTGGGCCGGTTTCGAGTGGATCGCACCGCTGCTGGGCCCGGCGCCGGAGTCGGCGCGCGCTCTGCTCGCGGCCGTGGGCATCAGCCTGCTGGCCACAGCCGCGGAGGCCCTGTCCTGGCGCGGCTCGGATAATCTCACCGTGCCGCTGCTGGGTGCAGTGATGGCATACTTCTATCTGCACGCGCCCTGGGCTGCGATCACGCAATTTTTTACCGGCGAGATTTTGGCGCTGGCGGTGGCCGCCCTCTCCTATCGTGTGCGCTTCTTGGATCTCAGCGGCGCCCTTGCCACATTCGTGCTCGGCGCGGTGGTGTTCGGCTGGGGAGGATGGGCCTTCAGTCTGCCGCTGTTGGTGTTTTTCGTGTTGTCCAGCCTGCTCTCGCGTTTCGGCGTCCGGCGCAAGCGCGCGGCCAGCCGTGCTTTTCAAAAAGGCCATCGCCGCGATTTCGGCCAGGTGGTGGCCAACGGCGGCGTGCCCGGCCTGCTGGTGGTTCTGTGGTATCTTGATCCGCAACCGCTGTGGTACTCGCTGTTTCTGGGCGCGGTCGCTGCCGTCACCGCGGATACCTGGGCCACGGAGATCGGCCTGCTGTCGCGCCAGCCGCCGCGCTTGATTACCACGTTGCAAACCGTAACCGCCGGCACTTCGGGTGCCGTTTCCGGCCTGGGACTTTTCGGCGCCGGCCTGGGCGCCTTCACCATTGCCATGCTCGGCGCCGCGCTGCAGTTCGGCGAGGCGGGGCAGCGGTTTGGTTTCTCCGGGATTGCTTTCATTACGCTGGCGGGCGTGTTGGCGCATCTTTTCGACAGCCTGCTGGGCGCGACGATACAGGCGCAGCGCATCTGCCCCACCTGCGGCAAAATCAGCGAGAAGAGGGGCGAATGCTGCGGTGCCGAACGCCAACCGCATTCGGGCTGGCATTGGGTGGATAACGACGTGGTCAACGGCATCTGCGCCCTGTGCGGCGTGTTGGCGGTGTTGCTGGCCATGCCGGTGTTGCAGTAACAGGACAGCGATGATTGCGCCGCCCGCGGTGGCGGTGTATTTTTCCCGCTCTGCCTCGAAGCTCGGCAGCTTCGTCTGGCGGTGTCACAACCGAAGAATCACGACCACGTCGCAGAACTGGCAGCGTGTGATCAAGCAGAATTCCCGGCCGCTGCCGCGTTTTAGTAGTGCCTCTGACAGCGTCATGCCAGAATGCTGTTGCGGAATTAGAACCCCATCGAACGCCATGAACATGACCTCCCGCATTTTCGCCAAAACCGCCGGCCGCCGCAGCAAGCTGTGGCACAAAGCCTCCTGGCTGCTCTGCGGCATCTTGCTTTACCTCGCTTACACCTATTTCGGCGGCAGCTCCGGGCTGATTCAATTCTGGCGGCTGAAACAGCGCCACAACGCTCTGCAGCAGGACCTCACCACGCTGCAGGCCACGCAGGACAGCCTCAAACAGGTGATCCATCTCCTGCAGCATGACACCACCTACATCGAGAAAATCGCGCGCGAGCGCTTTCAGATGGGGAAACCGGGAGAGACCATCTACACCATCGTGAAACAGCCGGCGGCCAAGGAGGACAAGAAGCAGCCATGACCGCCTCGTTGCTGCCCTCGCCCGAGCACAAGATTGCCGCCCGCTTGCGGGCCTATTTTCTCACCGGCCTGCTGGTGTTGGTGCCGATCAGCCTGACCGTCTACATCATTTTCGAGCTGTTCAAGGCCATCGACGGCATTCTCAAAGACGAAATTTTCGTGATTCTGCGCCGGACGTTCGGCGTGACGTTCACTTTCCCGGGCGTCGGGATAATCGCGCTGCTGCTGTTGATTTTGGGTACCGGCATGGCGGCGCGCAGCTACTTCGGCAACAAGCTGGTGGAATTCGGCAATCGCGCCGTCACCCGCATTCCCATCATCCGCCGCATCTACGGCACGGTGCAACAGCTCAGCCAGGCGCTTTTTGGCGAGCAGCATCAGTCTTTCAAAAAGACCGTGTTGGTGCCCTACCCAAACCCCAATACCTGGCGGCTGGGCTTCTACATTCGCGAGATTCGCGGGGAAATTCAGGAGGCACTGCAGCGCGAGATCGTGTGCGTGTTCATTCCCAACCCTCCCAACCCCACCGGCGGCTTCTTGATGTTTTATCCCAAAAGCGAAGTCATCGAGCTGGAAATGCCGGTGGAAGATGCCATCCACATGTTGATTTCCTACGGCACGGTGGCGCCCAAGGCCCGGACCTCCAAGCACATGATGCTGACGCGCGAACACGTGGAATCTCTGACGCCCAAACCGGAGTGAGTTGGCGCATGCGGCCAGGCCGATCGCCGCGCGGCGGCAGTTTCAAGGGGCAGGCTCAGGCAACCGGCAGGCGCAGCACGCCGGCCGGGTTTTGCAGGCGATCAACCTGCAGGAAGGACATTCTCCCTGGCAGGCGACAATTGTGATGTGGCCACCAAAAGGTGTCTGTCCAAAAATGAAGCAACCGCCCGGGCGCTTGCCCTGGCAGCGTGCACAAGGCGGATTGAAGTTGCTCCAGTATATGAGGAAGCGCCCGGGCGGAGGTGTTTTTAGACGGCCTCCCAAAAGTGTCTGTCTAACAATGAAGCAACCGCCCGTGCGCTTGCCCTGGCAGCGTGCACAAGCCGGAATGAAGTTGCTCCAGTACCTGAGGAAGCGCCCGGGCGGAGGTGTTTTGCGACGGACACGAAACAATATCTTTGTCCGCGCCGTGCTGTTGGCCGGTGGCCTGTCCTGGTGCGGCACTGGATATGGCCAGGATCTGCCGGGTCCGGAAACGCCCACGCAGCCGGATTCCGCCACCGCGCGATTTTCACGCCTGGCGCCCACGGCCGCGCGGCCGCTCACCAGCCTGACCCAGTTTGGGCACGATATCGAAATCTACACCTGGCAGACGCAGCTCAACTTTCAGAAGACGCTGGCCTCGCATTGGCAGCTCGAGCTCTTTGAAAATTTCAATTCAACTCTGCAACAGCAGGCGCGCGGGGACATTTGGAAGGACGATCAATTCGCCGGTGTGCGGCTGTCGCGGCCGCTGCTGCCGGCTTGGCGGCTGGAGGCCGAGGCCAGCTCGCGCGTCTTTCGCGACGATTTTACCAATCGCGCCGCCACCTCCCGCAACAATGACTTCAGCCTGCACCGCCTGACCGTGCGCAACGAGTTAACGCTAGCGCAACGCCTGCGCCTCACCCCCGGGGCGGGCTACCGCTGGGAAGATTTGCTCAACCGCCGCGAATATGGCCCGCATGTCGAAGCCAGGATTGCACTGGCACCGGTTTCCTGGAATGACTATGTGCACCAATTCGAGGCTGCCGGCCAGCGCGATGACACGCCCGACCGCCGCAACGATGACTTGAATCTCGTCTACGGCGTGTCGCGCCAGTTCGAAGGCCAGACTTCCGATTCTCTGTTCGTGCGCTTCAGCCATCTGCGCCGCGAGAATTATTTCGCCGACACCACGCTGCAGGTCGACGGCCTCGACCGCAACCGCCGCAGTCTGGAGAACCGCCTGCAGTACCGTTTTGCCGGCGGTCTGCTGCAGTTGCGCACGGAGCTTAGCGAAACCGACCTCACCGGCACGCGGCGCTGGGTGGAGCCGGTGGCACTGGCCGGCCGGATCAACGGCCGCTTTCAGGAGCGCAATTTTGAATCCGTTCATCAAGGCCTGCTCTTGTGGCAGCGCGACGGCCTGGCGAACGAGCTGACCTTTGCGTACGAATCGCGCAACCGCACGTTCGAGATTCCCGATTCGCTGCGTGCCAGCCCGTTTCTGCGGCGCTTTCCGCGCGAGGGCTTCGATGCGGACGATTGGGATTTGGCGCTCGGCCACCGGCTGCAGTGGCGGATCAGCAGCCGCGACTCGTTGCGCTGGTATGGCCGCGCCACCCGGCACGCGCACGATACCGCCAATCTCGAAAATCCGGATGACTATGACCGCGTGCAGTTTCAGGCGAATGTGTTGTACGAGCGCCGCTTTCATCCCGGTTTGCGGCTGCGGTGGGAGGCGCGCAGCTATCTCGAGCATCAAGTCTATCTCAAGCGCAATCTTTCGGCGGACAATCGCTGGATTCGCATTCTGCAACTGCTGCCGCAGCTCGTGATCGCGCCGGTCGAGGGTGTGACGCTGCATCAGGGTTTTGGCGTGCGCGCGACGTACATCGACTACGACTTTCCGGAAACCGTGGCGCGGCGCCGCAGCCTGGTGTTCCGCGATTTTGTAATCGCCGATTCGCTCACCGCCGCGCTCACTCATGCCACGCAACTCGGGCTGCAATACAAATTTACCCTGGAGGAGCGTGGCACGCTGGACTGGGAGCGCTGGCTGCAGAGTCCGCAAACGAGCTTGCATCGGCACTTTGCCTTGCTTACTTTCCGGCACGAGCTGGCGCCCGGCTTTTCCTTCACGCCAAGCGCGAGCTACTATCGCGAAGACGCCTGGACGTTCCGGCGGCGCAGCCAGGGCCGCGGCTATCAACAACAATTCAGCCACGCCCAGATCATCGTGACGCCGGGCGTGGTGATCAGTTACTGGCGGCCGCCGCATACGCTGGTGCTGCTCACCGCCCGCCGGCAAATCAGCCGCCGCCTGCGCGCCAACCAGCCGCCGGCGCCGGATCAGCACATCGACACGCTCAGCCTGACGCTGCAATGGGCCTTGTGAGGCGCGGCGCGCGCGGATCGTGAAACCGGTGGCACGCGCTTCATCAATCAAATCAGCAGGCCAGGAATGGCCGTTTGCTATCGCCAGGAAGGGTGCCTGCTTCACGGCGGCCACGGCGCCGCCGGCCCGATCATGGGAGGCCGAGAAGTCGACCATCGCAGGAAACAGTGCAGCACAGCCGTCTGCCTTGAACCTCAATCTGGATAGCAAACATGGCGCACGGAAAGAACACCACCTACAACCTGGTGGCCACCAGTGATCAACCGGATTTGATTCATGAGATCGAGCGGCTTGCCGAAAGGGCTTCGCGCATCGCCGGCTTTACCGAGGAGGAGCGTGACAGCCTGGCGATTGCGGTGACTGAAATCGGCAACAACGCCATCAATCATGGCAACAAGCGCGATCCCCGGAAAAGGGTGTTCGTGGACATCACCGCCAGCGCCGGCGAGGTGCGGGTGGTGATTCGCGACGAAGGTCCGGGCTTCAACCCCGATCACTTGAGCAACCCGCTCGATCCCGAAAACCTGCTGCGCGAAAGCGGCCGCGGCGTGTTCATCGTGCGCTCGCTGATGGACGAAGTCCATTTCGATTTCACCCGCGGCGGCACGGAAACCACCATGATCAAACGCAAAAAGCAATGACGCCCGGCTGGGAAGGCGCGCATGAATCTCTCCTTTTTCGCCCAGCTCATCTATTTGGTGTGCGGCGCGGTCTTGTTCCTGCTGGGATTTCTCATCTTTCGCGAAGACAGCACGCGGCGGCTCAATCGCATCACCGCCACCATGCTGTTCCTTGCCGGCCTGGGACCGATCCTGGGCGCTTTCGGCTTGCTGCTGCAGCAAGCCGGCTCGCCGGCCGAGGTTGATTTCACCTTTCTGAATCGCCTGTACAATATCTGGGAGTTCTTTTTCCCCCAGCTCGTGCTGTTCAGCCTGGTGTTTCCGGTCGAGCATCACGTGCTCAAAGCGCATCCGCGGCTGCCGGTGCTGTTGTTCGTGCCGCATGCGTTTCATTTGCTGCTTTCGTTTGCGCTGCCCGATCCCTCCCGGCTGCCGGCGCTGCGCCAACTGTTGGGCCTGGCCCAGAGCTGGCCGGCGCTGCTGCAGCCGCTCAAGATTCTGCTGCAGGCCATGCTCAGCCTGCTGGAGCTGGCGGCGGCGCACCACGAAACGCATTTCGCCGCGCTCAACATTCTCTACGTGCTGGCCGCCGTCGCCTTCATGCAGCACAGCTTCCAGCGCCTGAAAAATCCGCGCGTGCGCGCGCAAACCCGCTGGGTGATGTGGGGCATTCTCGCCAGCCTGGCGCTTTATGCCATCGCGTTTCTGCTGCCCAAAATTTTTCCGTTTCGGGTGGAACGCGAGCTGACCTACGTGCTGGCGATCGCCAGCCTGCTCATCGGCGCCGGCGCGCTGGCGTGGGCCATCATTCGTTATCAATTTCTCGATGTCCGCTTCATCATCCGCCGCAGCTTCGTCTATTCCGCCACCTCCGGCTTGCTGGTCGGCGCCTATTTGTTGATTTACAACAAAGCCAAGAGCGCGGTGAATTCGGTGCTGGGGCTGAACCTGCCGCTCGTCGAAGTCATCTTCCTGTTGATCGCGGTCATCGCGTTTCAACCGCTGCTCAGTTTGATTGAGAGCCTGGTGGAGCGCTGGTTTCTCAGCGCCGCGCCCGATTATCAGAACTTCCTGCAGCGCCTCAGCCGCGAGATGTTGAGCGTGATGAACCTCAAGCAATTGCAGGAGAAGGTCACGCACTCGCTGCGCCAGGCGCTGGGCGCGGAGAGCGTGTATCTTTTTTTGGAAGACGAACAGCGGGCTGCCTTCACCACCATGGTTGCGGCCAACGGCCGGCCCGATGAAACCCGCAGCGACGTCATTCACACCGAGGTGCGTTTCCCCCGCGATGGCCAGTTCGTGCCGCTGCTGGCGCGCATGGAATCGCCGGTTTATTCTGAAGACGTGCAGCCGCAGGTGACCGACGCGCGCGAACGGGAGGCGCTCGGCCGGCTGCGGCCCAAGTTGCTGCTGCCGCTCGCGCATCACGGTGAGCTGGTCGGTATTCTCTCGGTCGGCGCCAAGCAGTCGCAGCAGCCGTTTTCGTATGAAGACATGACGCTGCTCACCCTGCTCTCCAATCAGGCCACCATCGCCATCGAGAACGCCCGGCTGTATCAGGAGAAATTGGCGAAGCAGCGCATCGATGAAGAGCTGAACGTGGCGCGCGAGATTCAGCGCATGCTGCTGCCGCGCCAGTTGCCGGATTCGCCGCACTTCGATATTTCCGCGATCAACCTGCCCTCGCTCGAAGTCGGCGGCGATTTGTATGATTTCGTCGCGCTGCCCGGCGGCGCCCTGGGCGTGGCGATCGGGGATGTGGCGGGCAAGGGCGTGCCCGGCGCGATTCTGATGTCGAACCTGCTGGCGGTGTTTCGCGCCACGGCCGGCCGCAGCTTTCATCCCGGCGAGGTGGTGGAGAATCTGAATGCCCAGATCACGCGCGCCACCACGCCCGAGAAGTATGCCATCTTTTGCTATGCCGTGCTTTCGCCGGCGGAGAATCGGTTGGCTTACACCAACGCCGGACACAACTATCCCGTGCTGGTGCGGCGCGACGGCCTGTTGGTGGAATTCTGCCTGTCGGATTTGATCGTCGGCGTGTGCGAGGATGCCGACTATCACGAACACACGATCGCGCTGGAGGCCGGCGATGCCATCGTGTTCTACACCGATGGCGTCAGTGAAGCGGTGAATCAAAACCTGCAGGAGTTCGGCAAGGATCGCCTGTTTGAAGTGATCAAGGCTGGCCGCCGGGATTCCGCCGAGGGCTTGCGCAACCGCATCTACGAAGCCGTGCTGCAATTCACCGGCGACATGCCGCAGGCGGATGATTTGACCCTGGTGGTGGTGCGGATGAAATGAAGGGTGTTGTCCTGGTTCGCAGTAGCCCCCCTCTGGGGCCGTGCCTTGCGCAACGAGTATACATGACAGTAGTTGAGAGTATCTCTGAGAAATAGAACTAAATGCCCACATTACGCGTGGACGCCTAAAGGCGTTATTACAAACGTTACTACAAACATCATCACCAAAGCATGAAGTCTGCAACTACAACGCGTTTCGACTACGCCGCCAAGTTTGCCAGCTTTGCCGGCAAAACACTCTTTGAACAATTGCCGCCGCGCCAGCAGGAGTTTTTGCAAAGGCTCGCGTTCGAGCAGCGCTTTACCTTTCAGGAATTCCGCCAGGTGGTGGAGGCTTGCCGTGACCTGAGCATGTGGGGCGAAGGCGATTTCGCAAGCTGGTGGCAGAAGCGGGCTGCTGAATCCGGCGGCCGCAACGGCCAGCTCAAGAAACAATTGCTGCCGGCACTGCAGGCCGAGCTGGCTGCGCTGCGGCGGGCGCCCAAAACCTATCCGCTCGTTCCGCTGACGCGGCCCAAACAGCGTGAGAAAAGCCTGATTGCGGTCAAAGCTTCCGACAAAACCATTTTCGGCATGTGTCCGGTGGCCTCGGAGAAAACCGTGTGCTGCAACCTGCACACGATCGACGCGGTGGAAAACTGCATCTTCGGCTGCTCCTATTGCTCGATTCAAACCTTCTACAGCGACGAAATCGTGTTCGACGCGCGCTTTGCGGAAAAGCTCGCCGCGCTGGAGCTGGAGCCGGGCCGTTTTTATCACATCGGCACCGGCCAGTCTTCGGATTCGCTGGCATGGGGCAATCGCCACGGCATTCTCGATGCCCTGTGCCGCTTCGCTGCTGATCATCCCAGCATTTTGCTGGAACTTAAAACCAAGTCCGACAACATTCGCTATTTTCTTGAGCATGAGGTGCCAACCAACCTCGTGATCAGTTGGTCCTTGAACACGCCGACGATCATTGCCAACGAGGAACATTTCACCGCGAGTTTGGAGAAACGGCTGGCGGCGGCGCGGCAGGTGGCGGAGCGCGGCATCGGCGTCGCGTTTCATTTTCACCCGATGGTGTACTACGACAAGTGGCAGGAAGATTACCCGGCGATTGCGGCGGAGCTGCTGCAGCGCTTTGATCCGGCAGAAGTCCGCTTCATTTCCTTTGGCTCGGTGACGCTGATCAAGCCGGTTTTGCAGAAAATGCGGGCGCTGGGCCACGCCACCAAAATTACCCAAATGGAAATGGTGCCGGATCCGCATGGCAAGCTGACCTACCCGGACGCGATTAAAGTGGCGATGTTTCGGCGGATGTACCAGGCCTTTGCGCCCTGGCATGAGCAGGTGTTTTTTTATTTGTGCATGGAAAAGGCGGAGATTTGGGAGCAGAGTCTTGGTTATGTTTATCCGGACAATGAAACGTTCGAGGCGGAATTTGGGCGGAGAACGATGCGTTTGTCGTGACGTTGGTCGTGGCCCCTTCAGGGGCAGGGCCTTGTGCAACAAGCACACATGCAGGCGATGTGCAAGTCTCCAAAGTCAAAGTTTGGGCAGACACCCAGACGTTGCGCGCCTGAAGGCGCCACTACAAGCTTGCTTTTCTCCCATTCTCTCTTAAATTTCAGCGCCAGAAAACCAGAGCTGGAGCATCAAGCAATTCCCTTCATGACCACATGAAATCATCCGTTCGCGTCAGATTCGCCCCCAGCCCCACGGGGCATTTGCATATCGGCAACGCCCGCGCCGCGATTTTGAACTGGCTCTACGCCCGGCACACCGGCGGCAGTTTCATCCTGCGCATCGAAGACACCGATGCCGAGCGCTCGACCACCGAATCCGAGAATTCCATTTACGAAGACCTGCGCTGGCTCGGCCTGGATTGGGACGAAGGTCCGGAAACCGGCGGCGCGTTCGGGCCCTACCGGCAGTCGGAGCGGCTGGCGCTCTATCAAGAGTATGCTGCACAGCTCATCGCCGCGAAAAAAGCCTACTACTGCTTTTGCCGCGAGGAGGATCTCGAAGCCGAGCGCGAGGCCATGAAGAACGAAGGCGGCCAATATCGCTACAGCGGCAAGTGCCGCTCACTCACGCCGGCGCAGCAGCAGGAACTGCGCGACCGCGGCATTGCCCCGGCTATCCGGTTTCACGTGCCGGCGCGGCCGTTTTCGTTCGTGGATTTGGCGCGCGGCGAGCTGCAATTCCCCGAAAATGCCTTCGGCGATTTTGTGATCGTGCGCTCCGGCGGGTTGCCGACTTACAACTTCGCGTGCGTGATCGATGATCATCTCATGCAGATCTCGCATGTCATTCGCGGGGATGATCACGTCATCAACACGCCCAAGCAGGTGGCGCTCTATGAAGCCTTTGCCTGGAGCCTGCCGCAATTTTGCCACATCCCCATGATTCTCGGCGAGGATCGCAGCCGCCTCTCCAAGCGGCACGGCGCGACCTCCCTCGATCAGTTCGCCAACAAGGGCTATTTGCCCGCGGCGATGATCAATTTTCTCAGTCTGCTGAGCTGGTCTTCGCCCTCCGGCGAGGAAATCCTCTCGATTGAACAGTTGGTGCGGGAATTCGATTTCACCCGCATCAACAAGTCGCCGGCAGTGTTCGACACCGTGAAGTTGAACTGGATGAACGGCGTCTATCTGCGCAAACTCAGCCCGGAGCAGTTGCTGTCGGCCAGCATGCCGTTCCTGCAAAAGGCCGGCTTCAAACTGCCCGAAACCGGTGTGCTGCAGCGCATGCTGGCGCTGATTCAGGAGAGCCTGGATTATCTCGAACAGGTGGTGGAGAAGCTGGAGTTCTTCTTTGTCGAGCGCGTGCGCATCACCGAAGGCCCGGCCATCGCGCTGGCGCAAACCGAGGCTTCCGAGAAGGTGTTTTGGTCTTTTCTGCGGCAGCTCGAGTTGCAGGAAACCCTGACCGCCGACAGCTTTCGCAAGATCATGAAAGTCGTCAACAAGGAAACCGGCGTGATGGGCAAGGACTTGTGGATGCCCATCCGCGTAGCGCTCACCGGCAATCTCCACGGCCCGGACTTGGCGACCATCGTCGAGATTCTGGGAAAGCAAGAGGTGCGCAAACGCATCCTGCAGTTGGTGGAGTGAGGTGGGGCAGGGGGATTCTCTGAAGGGTTTTTCAAGCCGGATGCCGACTGAGTTTTGACATTCAAGTTCGGTGATGTTCGGCGACGGCTTGTCCGTGGCTTGACAAAAGAGAAGGCCACGGCCAAGCCGTCGCCGAACAGATCGGGGTTATCGATTTGGATGGCCAAAACTCAGCAGGCATCACTATAAACGCCAACCGGTGAGCAACAATACTCTGCAATCTCTCTTCCCCCAATCGCCGGTGTTGCTCGGCATGGTGCATCTCCCCGGCCTGCCGGGCAGCCCCCATGCCGTTGCTTTCGACGAGGTGATTGCGGCTGCGCTGCATGATGCGAAAATCCTTCAAGCCTGCGGCTTCTCCGGGCTCATGATCGAAAATCTCGGCGATTTCCCCTATTTCCCTGATCACGTTCCGGCAGAAACCGTGGCAGCGATGGCGATTGTCGCCGATCGCGTCAAAGCGAGTTGCGGTTTGCCGGTGGGCGTGAATGTGTTACGCAACGATGCGCTCTCGGCGCTGGCGATTGCGGCGGCGGCGCGGCTGCAATTTATTCGTGTGAACGTACTGGCCGGCACCGCGGTGACTGATCAGGGCTTGCTCACCGGTAAAGCGCATCTGTTGTTGCGTGAACGTCAGCGCCTGGGCGCGCAGCAGGTTCAAATCTACGCGGATATTCGCGTGAAGCACGCGGCGCCGCTGGTGGCGCGCGAGGTGGCGCAAGAGGTGGCGGAATTTTATGAGCGCGCCGGCTGCGAGGCGCTGATCGTTTCCGGCAGCGGCAGCGGCAGGGAGGTGGACCTGGAATTTCTGCGGGCGGTCAAACAGGCGGCCGGGCCGCGGCCGGTCTTAATCGGCAGCGGTTTGCAGGCCGCGAACGCGGCCGAGTTGCTGCGTTATGCCGAGGGTGCAATCGTGGGCAGTTCGATCAAACTGGGCGGCCAGATTCATCAGCGCATTGATCCACAGCGGGCGGCGGCGTTGGTTCAGGCCTGCCGCGGCCGGCTGGCAGTGGCCAGTTAACTTGACAAGGCCAGATTCACTGCGCAGACGCGGGGTCTGTCAGGAATTTAGGCAATCCCGCTGGTGGGTATTTGGCTGAACATTTTGTCTTTTTTTGATTTGAAATACCGCCTCCGTAACTTGCTGCGGCCCCCTATTCCTCCAAAACCGGCTTTTCGACATTCCTTCATTCCTCTCCTCTCCCCTCCACTCCAAACCTTGACAATTTGTCACATAGATTGCCAACAATCCACTTGACATTTAAGTCGAGAATTTTAAATTGGAGCCTGCTTTTGGCACTCACCACTGGTGAGTGCTAACAGGAATTCAGAAAAACTACCGTTTCAACTGGACCTTACTTGCAAGGAGGTACTGCAATGACACTCAAACCGCTGGCTGATCGCGTCGTGATCAAGCCACTTGACCAAGAAGAGAAGAAGGTGGGTGGGATCATCATCCCCGACACCGCGAAAGAGAAGCCGATGCAGGGTGAGGTGGTGGCAGTTGGGCCGGGCAAAATCTCGGACTCGGGCCAGAAGATGGCCATGGAAGTGAAGAAGGGCGACAAAGTGCTGTACGGCAAATACTCCGGCACGGAAGTATCGGTCGATGGCAAGGATTATCTGATCATGCGCGAAAGCGATATTCTGGCCGTGTTGTGATTTGCTGCAGGAAACCCACAAAATTTTGATTAAGGAGAACTCGGACTATGGCAAAGATCATCACATACAGCATGGATGCGCGCGCGGCGCTCAAGCGCGGCGTGGACGCGCTCGCCAATGCAGTGAAGGTCACGCTCGGCCCCAAGGGCCGCAACGTCGTCATCGACAAGAAATTCGGCTCGCCGACAGTGACCAAAGACGGTGTGACCGTGGCCAAGGAAATCGAACTGGAAGACCCGGTGGAGAACATGGGCGCCCAGATGGTCAAGGAAGTCGCCTCCAAGACCAGCGACAATGCCGGTGACGGCACCACCACTGCCACGGTGCTGGCCCAGGCGATTTTCGCGGAAGGTTTGAAGAACGTCACCGCCGGCGCCAGCCCCATGCACCTGAAGCGCGGCATCGAGCAGGCCGTGAAAACGGTCATCGATGAGGTGAAGAAGATCAGCCGGCCGGTGTCTGGCAAGACCGAGATTGCGCAAGTCGGCTCGATTTCCGCGAACAACGACAAGTCCATCGGCAATGACATCGCCGAAGCGATGGAGAAAGTTGGCAAGGACGGTGTGATCACGGTGGAAGAAGCGAAATCCACCGAAAGCCTGCTGGAAGTGGTCGAGGGCATGCAATTTGACCGTGGCTACATTTCGCCTTACTTCGTGACCGACCCCGAGAACATGGAGGCGGTGCTCGAAGATGCGATGATCTTGATCCATGACAAGAAGATCAGCGCCATGAAGGACCTGCTGCCGATTCTGGAAAAGACGGCGCAGATGGGCCGGCCGCTGTTGATCATCGCCGAAGAGGTGGAAGGTGAGGCGCTGGCGACGCTGGTAGTGAACAAGCTGCGCGGCACGCTCAAAGTCGCGGCGGTGAAGGCGCCGGGCTTCGGTGATCGCCGCAAGGCCATGCTGGAAGACATCGCAGTGTTGACCGGCGGCCGGGTGATTTCCGAGGAAGCCGGCTTCAAGCTGGAGAACACCACGCTTTCCGATCTCGGCCGTGCCAAGAAGATCACCATCGACAAAGACAACACCACGATCGTCGAAGGCGCCGGCAAGACCGAAGACATCAAGGGCCGGATCAACCAGATCAAGAAGCAGATCGAAGTCACCACTTCCGACTACGATAAAGAGAAACTGCAGGAGCGTCTGGCCAAACTCGCCGGCGGCGTCGCTGTGTTGCGCGTCGGCGCGGCCACCGAAGTCGAGATGAAAGAGAAGAAGGCGCGCGTGGAAGATGCGTTGCATGCCACCCGCGCGGCGGTGGAGGAAGGCATCGTGCCCGGCGGCGGTGTGGCCCTGGTGCGCGCGATTCCCGCGCTCGACAAACTCAAGCTGGACAATGAAGACGAGCAAACCGGCGTCAACATCGTTAAGCGCGCCATCGAAGAGCCGATTCGCCAGATCGCCGAGAACGCCGGTTGGGAAGGCTCGATCGTGGTGCAACGCGTGAAAGAAAGCAAAGACGTGAATTTCGGCTTCGACGCCGACAACGAGCAGTTCACCGATCTCTTCAAGGCCGGTGTGATTGACCCGACCAAAGTGGTGCGCACCGCCCTGGAAAATGCGGCCTCGGTGGCGGGCCTGCTGCTCATGACCGAAGCCACAGTCGTCGAGAAGCCCGAAAAGGAGAAAACCCCGCCGATGCCTCCGGGTGGCATGGGTGGCGGCATGTATTGATTCCCAGCAGGCGCGCGCCTGCCAGGCAATTCTCTCGCAAACAAAAAGCCGGTCTCTCTCACGAGAGCCGGCTTTTTTGTTGCGATGTCGCAGCGGGCATGGTCACACAACTGAGCGGCATGCCCAACTTAGGTATGCTTCCGATGGCTCAAACCCAATCGCCACTTGCTGCCGGATCAGCCTGGCCTGCCGCAAACTTTCCCCTCCCAAAGTATCCGGTAAATTCCGATCATGCTGTCTGAGAATGCGCTCAGCCCAGCAGCGCCAGGGCGCGCGCCGCAATGTTCTCCGCGCTGAAGCCGTAGGCTTTCATGACTTCCGCCACCGGTGCCGAGGCGCCAAAGCGGTGGTCGACGGTAACGGTGGCGCCGTGCGGCCCGACGTACTTGTGCCAGCCCAGGGCAATGCCGGCCTCGACGGCCAGCCGCGCGGGCACGGCCGGCGGCAACACTTCGTCACGATAGGCTTGTGGCTGCGCCTCGAACAACTCCCACGAGGGCATGCTGACCACGCGCACCGCCAGTCCGCGCTCATTCAATTGTTGCGCCGCCTGCCAAGTGGGCCAGACTTCGCTGCCGGAGGCGATCAAGATGAGCTGGGGCGTGCCGATTTTCGATTCCCACAAGATGTAAGCTCCGTGGTGCAGGCCGGCAGCGGCGGAACAGCGCGAGCGGTCAAGCGTGGGCACGTCCTGCCGCGTGAGCGCAAGCGCGACCGGGCCTTCGCGATGCTGAATCGCGAAGCGCCAGGCCTCGGTGGTTTCATTGGCATCGGCGGGCCGCAGGAAGATCAATTTGGGAATGGCGCGCAACGCGGCAAAATGTTCGACAGGTTGATGGGTGGGGCCGTCTTCGCCGAGGCCGATGCTGTCATGGGTGAAAACATAAATCACCGGCAGCTCGGTAAGGGCCGCCAGGCGGATGGCCGGGCGCATGTAATCGGAGAAGACCAGAAACGTGCTGGCGTACGGCCGCAAGCCGCCGTGCAGGGCAATACCGTTGCACACGCTGCCCATGGCATGCTCGCGCACGCCGAAGCGCAGGTTGCGGCCCAGGCGGTGCTCCGGGCCAAAGTCCTTCTCCTGACTGATCAAAGTCTTGGTGCTGGGCGCGAGATCGGCCGAGCCGCCAATCAGTTCCGGCAGACGGCCGGCGAGGGCGTTCAACACTTTGCCGCCGGCCACTCGTGTCGCCATGCCCTTGGCGTCCACGGGAAAGACTGGCAGGTCCTGGTCCCAGCCGGCAGGCAATTCGCCGGCGGCCATGCGCTTGAAGCGCGCCGCCAACTCGGGAAAAGCCTTTTCATACTCCGCGAATTTTTGCTGCCAGGCATTTTCAGCCTCCCGGCCGCGGGCGAGCGCCTCGCGGAAGTGCTGCACCGCGGCTTCGGGTAAATAGAAAGGCTCATTTTCAGGCCAGCCATAAGCGCGCTTGGTGAGCACCACCTCCTCCTTGCCCAACGGCTCGCCGTGCACGGCAGCCGTGTCCTGCTTGTTGGGGCTGCCGTAGCCGATGTGCGTGCGCACGACGATCAGCGAAGGCTGGTCAAGACGGGCGTGAGCCTCCGTCAGGGCCTTTTCGATGGCGGGCAAATCATTGCCGTCTTTCACGGTTTGCACGTGCCAGCCGTAGGCGGCAAAGCGCAGGGCGCGATCCTCGGTGAAGGTGAGGTCGGTGCTGCCTTCGATGGAGATGCGGTTGTCATCGTAAAGATAGATGAGTTTGCCCAAGCGCAAGTGGCCGGCCAGTGAGGCGGCTTCTGCCGCCACACCTTCCATCAAGTCGCCGTCGCTGACCAGGGCATAAGTGAAGTGATTCACGATGTCGAACCCCGGGCGATTGAACACCGCTGCGAGATGGGCTTCTGCCAGGGCCATGCCCACGCCGTTGCCAAAGCCCTGGCCCAGCGGGCCGGTGGTCGTCTCGACGCCGGGCGTGAGGCCGTGCTCGGGATGGCCGGGCGTTTTGCTGCCGAGCTGCCGGAAATTCTTCAGCTCGGCCAGCGGCAAGTCATAGCCGGTGAGATGGAGCAGGCTGTAGAGCAGCATCGAGCCGTGCCCCGCCGACAAGACGAAGCGGTCGCGATCAGGCCAGCGGGGATTCGCCGGGTTGTGCTTGAGGAATCGATCCCACAGCACATAAGCCATGGCGGCGGCACCCATGGGCAGGCCGGGATGGCCGCTGTTGGCCTTTTGGATGGCGTCAATGGCGAGCGTGCGGATGGTATTGAGACAGAGCAAATCGAGGGGGGCGGGATTCTCCATCGTGGTATCTTTCTCTTTTGAAAGTGGACGCGGATATGCGGGTTGTCCAAAAAAAATCGGCCGCAAAGTACAAAGATGCGCCGCAAGATGCAAGCGGGGCTTCTCCCCGGCCGCGCACACAGGGCGGGAACTAGAATTTGCGAGTGATTCCTGGCTTGCTTACATTCCCGCCATCCAAAAAACGAAAGGCACGTACCAACGGGAGCGGTGAAATGGCACATGCAAACGAGGCGCGGGCGCGCGCCGCGCGGCTGCGCAAGCTGGCGCAGGAAGTAATCGGTTTGGACGTTTGTTACACGCTCGCGACCGGTGAGCGCACCCGCCGCATCTATCTTGACAGCACGGCGAGCACGCTGCGCCTGAAAGTCGTGCAGGAGGTGCTGGACCGGTTTCAGCCCTACTATTCCAACACCCACAGCGTGCTGCATTTTGGCGCCAAGCTTTCCACGCATGAGTATGAATGGGCGCATCAGATGGTGCTGGATTTTGTGCAGGCCGATCCCGCGATTTATACTTCGTTTTTTGTCGGCAGCGGGGCCACCGGCGGCCTCAACCGGGTGGCGCGTACACTGCGCGCCAAGCGGCCGGAGCGCGATGTGGTGATCACCTCGATCATGGAGCATCACTCCAACGATCTGCCGCATCGCAAGCATTTTCGCGAGGTGGTGCACGTGCCCGCGAAAGTGGCGGCGCACGCGCTGGGTTGCGTCGATCTGCGGCGGGTGGAGGAGGCGTTGCAGCAATACGGCGAGCGCGTGAACTACGTGGCCCTCACCGGCGTCTCCAACGTCACGGGCATCATCAATCCCATTCAGGAGGTGGCGAAGCTGGCGCACCGCCACGGCGCGCTGATCGTGGTGGATGCCGCGCAGATGGCAGCGCATGTGCCGATCGCCATGACCCGCGATGATCTTGATATTCTGGCTTTCTCCGGGCACAAGATCTATGCGCCCGGTTCGCCCGGCGTGGTGGTGGCGCGCCAGGAGGTGTTCACCGGCATCGAGCCGGATGAAGTGGGCGGCGGCATGGTCGGCATGGTCTATGTCGATCGCTACACCGTTTCCCCGCATTTTCCCCATCGCGAAGAAGCGGGCACGCCCAACATCAGCGGCGCGATCGGCCTGGCTGCCGCGCTCTACGCCCTGCAGCAGGTGGGGATGGATTATCTTGCCGCCGAAGAAAACGAGTTGATCGCCTATGCGCTCGAACGCCTGGCAAAAGTGCCGGAGATTGTGATCTACGGCGAGACCGACACCGTGCAGTGCCAGCGCGCCGGCGCCATTTCCTTCAATCTGAAGGGGCTGCATCATGCCTTCACCGCCGCGGTGTTGAATGACTATTTCAACATCTCGGTGCGCAACGAGTGCTTCTGCGCCCATCCCTACGTGCGTGAGATGGTGCGCCGGAGTCTCGCCGAAGACGGTAATCTTTCCGATGCGGAACTGGAAGTGCTCGCCGAAATGCACAAAGGCATGGTGCGCGCGAGTTTTGGTCTCTACAACACCCGGCAGGACGTGGACGCCCTGGTTGCAGCGCTGCACGATATCAGCACCCGCCGTGACTTCTATGCGCAGCATTACACGCAGTTGCCCAATGACGACTATCAGCACCGGACTTTCCGCTTCGATCATGCTGCGCTGTTTTCAGTGAAAAAAATCGTGGATGAGATTCTCTCTTGAGGCACGTCCTGCAAGGCGAGGCCGCCGCGTGAGTGGAAGGGAAGGTCGGGCGGAAAAGCAGCGGGCTGATTTCGTTGCCGGCGGGAGGGAGAATTGCCTGCCGCGATGCGGCCAGGGTGCGCATCTGCCGGCGGCAGGTCGTCGCCGGCAGACGAAGTGGCGCGGCTCCTGCTGATTGCCTTCAATCACCATGGTCGCCGGCACGATGGTCGCGATTCCCGTGAACACACTGATAAAGCCATCCATAAAAGTGTGCCTGGTGGTGATGCGCAGGTTTTTCAGATGGTGCTCCTGAATCACTTGCGCCGAGGAATTATTGGTGATCGGCACCAGGCCCCAGAGCGCATACCAGACGCGGACGTTCTTTTTGAAGCTGGCGCCATCGGTTTCCGCCAGCGTGCCCGGTTGTTCGCCCACGGGGGCCACGGCTTTCATGGTGTAACAGCCCATCGAAAAAGTGGCGAGCAGAGCCGCAATGATCAGTTATTCGCATAACACCTCCTGTTCCTGGCTGTTGGGACTGATTCTTGCACGGCATGCGGTCGCCAAGATGGCAGATCTGGTGAGAGAAGCAAGAGTCCGAAAAAAAACTTGACTCTGGCGGATAAACCGCTATCTTTTTGCCGGCATGGAAGCGAGGTGTCCTTATGAGAAAATCAATACTTTTCGTTCTGCTGATGATGGCCGGCGGCGCGGTGGCGTTGCTTGCCGGCAGCGTGGTCTCGGAGTTCCGCGGCGAGCCTGAGCGCAACAAAGTCACGCTAAAATGGACTTCGGAAGCCGAGATCAATTTGAAAGGCTTTGAAATCGAGCGCGGCTTGGATGACAAGACGTTTGAGCGCATTGCGACCGTGGAGGCCAAGGGTAATGCGACCTCGAAAACCGATTACGTCTATGAAGATAACACCGTGTTCAAATCGAGTCTGCGCGTTTATTACTATCGTCTCAAGATCATCGATCGCGACGGCAGCTACACTTATTCCAATACCATCAACGTCAACCCCACGATCTCCAGCGCGCGCGCAACCTGGGGCAGCATCAAGGCGATGTTCCGCTAAATTGGTATTTCCAATCTCAATCTCGCAATTGTCAGCACCGCAGGCCATCTCGTCATGGCCTTTTTTGTTTTGATGCACACCCACCCCGCCCACCGGCTTGCTTCCTCTGCTTGATCTCTGCGCAAAGCGATTCCTGCGCCGCTGCTCTCTGGTACGAACTTTGTTTGTTCCCTTCGCGCTGCGCTTTGCGGCCCAGTGCCCCATGCCGGCAGTAGCGAAGTTGTCCGGCGATACTGTCGAACCACCGGCAGTGTGACACGCAAAAGCTCTAAAAACAGCACAACCGCGCAACCGGTGAGTATGTCGGTTGCTCATGATTATTTTGTCACTGTGAGCAAACAACAGACGTCTTGTACCAATTTGAAGCAGGCGTCTCCCAAGTCGTAATTTTGTACCGTTCCGCCGCACACCACCACGAATTTCGCAACAGGAGCGGATGCATGAATTGTAAGCTCATCCTGCCGGCTGCACGCCGGCTGGCATGTTGGGGTTGGATGGTTTTCGTTGTCCCGCCCGCGATCGCGCAAGTCAAACCACAACCCGCATTTCAACTGCGGGCCTTGCACGCCGCAGCCGGACAGCCCTCGGTGTTTGAATTGTCATTCACGACCGCTGTTCCTCTCACCCCCACCGCCGAGTTCGTGCTGGAGTTTCCCGCCGGCTTTGATCTCAGCAAAGCCCAAATCGCCGGATCCGAGCAGTTGCCGGGCGGCTTCACTGTCGCCGCGCAGCGACAAAAGCTGCGCCTGACGCGAGCGGGGCGCGGGCCAGGCGTTGCCGCCGGCACCGCCATTACGCTGCGGGTAAGCGCGATCGTCAATCCCAGCGACCTGACTGCTGTTCCTCCGGTGCGTTTGCAGGTCAAGCCACAGGCCTCAGCCGCGTTCGTCGATCTGGCGGCGCAAACCGTCGCCTTCGAACGCGCGCCGGATACGGCGAATTGAGTTGCCGGCCACCGAAATTGATATTGAACAACCTGATTAGTGATGGCGATGTTTTATTCAACCTTGCACTGCCTCCAGCCATTGTCTTCTGCTGTCCGCCAGCCACCTGCCGCTGCGCGCTCACGCCGCCGCCTCTCTGTCACCGGCACACTCGCGGCCATGATCCTGTTGAACGCCACGCTTGCTTCTGGCCGCGGCACCATCTCCAATATCGCGGTGACGCTCGATGACGCCGGCGCCGGCAGTCGCGCAACCTGTACCGTTGCCTTTACCCCGCAAAGCGGCATGCCCGCCAACGGCAAGATTGTCATCACCTTTCCTGCAGGCTTCAGCATTGCAGGGGTTGGTGTTGCCAGCGGCACGGCGGGAATGAATGGCGGCTTTCTCACGCCGACCAAAGCCGGCCAGGTGTTGACGCTCACGCGCGATGGCTCCGGCGATCCGACACCGGTGGGCGTGCCGACGGGCGTCATCTTCTCGTTGATCACCAATCACACCACGGCCGGCAGCTATAGTGTGACGATTGAAACGCAGAACAGTGCCGGCGTCCGCCTGGACGGCCCGGCCTCCTCACCGCCGTTTGCCGTCACGCCCGGTGCGCTGCAACGCTTCGAAGTCTCCTCGCCGACACCTGCTCCGTTGGCCGGCGATTCCTTCACGTTGACGGTGACCGCGAAAGACGGATTCAACAACAACACCAGCTTCACCGGCACCGTTAACTTGACGGACAACACCGGCACGCTCACGCCCGCCACGCTGGAATTCAACAATCAATCCCAGCAATCGACCAGCATTGCGCGCATCACCAAAGCGCAGGCCGGCATCGTCATCCGCGCTGCGGGCGGCGGCAAAACCGGCGAGTCTGCGCCGTTCACGGTGAATGCGGGCAGCGCCACCAAGATCGTGATCGCACCGCTGGCGGCGACCCAGACGGCAGGCGTTGCGTTTTTGCTCACGGCCACAGCCCAGGATCAATTCTCCAACACGGCCACCAGCTTCAACGGGCCGGCCGAGATCAAACCCAGCACCGGAACGCTTGCGCCGGCAGCCGGCACCTTTGTCAACGGCGTGCTGAATCAGAGTATTGCCTTTCAAACGGTGGGCGAGGGCAACGCCACCATCACCGTGCAGAGCGGCACGATCACCGGCGTTTCCACGGCCGTGCAAGTGCTGCCCGGCGAGCCTGCCGGCACCATTACGCTAACGGCTGATCCGCCCAAGCTGCCGGCCAATGGCTTCAAAACCACCACGATTCAATCGGGGTCGATCAAAGATGCCTTCGGTAATGAGGTGGGCGCGGGCAGACTGTTTACGATTTCGGTGAGCGATCCCAATCTCGGTGAAATCGTCGGCAGTGACGCGGATCCCGCTTCGCCCTCGTTTCAAGTCGCCACCACCAGCGCCAGCATTCTCTCGTTTCAATTCCGCGCGAAAACAACCGGCGGCACCGCCACGATTCATGCGGCCGGCGGTGCCAATGGCGCCGCCACTGGCAGCGTGGCGGTCAGCGTCAATCAACTGCGGATTCTGAGCGTGACCTCGGACCGCGACACCATTTCCACCGATCAAAAAGACCTCGCGGTGAAAATGGTGGTACAGAACCTCGGCCGTGACCCGGTGCAGTTGAACTCGGCCAGCCTGTTGTTCGGCGGCCAGACGCAGGGCTTTCAGGTGCAGTTGAAAACGCCGCTGCCTGCCACCATTCCCGGCAACCTGCAAACCGTGACGCTGGAGTTTGCGGTCAATGCCAAGGATCGCACCGGCGTCATCACGCTCGATGGCGCAGTGGTGGGTACGGTGGTGGACGCGGGCGACATCCGGGATGACAACGCCGATCCTCCGCTGGATCAGTGGATTGCGCAGAAGGCGCCGGAGCTGAGCATCGTGAGCGGAACGTTGAATCCGCTCACGGTCACGCGCGGCAATTCCTATCAATTCAGCGTGAGCGTGCGCAACAGCGGCGGGGCCGCGGTCAATCTCATTCCCAACGAAACGAAGTTCGAATTCGGCGGCGCCTATCTCGCGCTGCTGGATGCCAACCAGACCACGCGCATTCCGGGCAACAGCGTGACCAGGCTCACCTTTCAACGCCAAACGGTCGCCAATCAGCTTCTGGGAAATTACACGCCGTCGGTGACCATTCGCGGCACGCAAAACGGCTCGGTCTTTTCGCCCGCGCCGCTGCGCACCGACAATCTGCTGGTGCAGGACGCCGCGGAATTGGAGATCGTGAGCGTGGTGCCCAGCCAAAATACCGTGACGCAAGGCATGGGGAAAGACTGGACCATCACCATGGCCTTGCGCAACAACGGCAGCGCGGACATGGGGCTGGAGAACACGACTTTTGAGATTCAGGTCAATGGCGTCACGGCGACCGGTTACGACGTGGTTCGGCCGCCGGCATTTCGCAATTCCGGCGACAATATCCTGCGCAAAGACAGCACGGATTTTCTGGAATTCAAAATTCGCCGCACCGGCAACGCGCGCGGGATCGCGCTGGTGTTTGCCACCGTCACCACCCGCATCGGCGACACCCGCTTCGAAGCCAGCACCAACGGCACACAGGGCAGCTTTGTGGTGCAGTCGCCGGCGAAACTGCGCATTGCGTTGCTGCCCTCGCAAACCACCGTGACGCAGCGCCAGACACAGGATTGGCGCGTGACCATGACGGTCGAGAACAGTGGCGAAAGCGACGTGCACGTGTTGTTCAAGGGCGCGCCGCCGAGCATCTCGTTTGCCCGGCCGCAGGGTTTCGAGATCCTGCCGCCCGCCAGCCTGGAGGGCGTGGCGGGTGACAGCACGGTGAAGGGCGGCACCACCCGCCGCATGGATTTCGTCATCGCCACCACCGGCACGGCCTCCGGCGGCAATCAGATCACCGGCCTGCTCACCACGCGCGAGGTGAACAGCGACAGCATCATCGTCGACGACACCAGGGATGCCGGCGGCACCTCGGTCACCATGCAGGTTCCGGCGGTTGCGGCGATCGATTCGACCGTGCTCGCGCAGGTGTTCAATCGCAATCGGGTCAACACCGGCCAGCCGTTTCAAGTGCGGGTGGTCCTGCGCAACACGCCGTCCAACGAAGAGGCGCTGGACAGCGTGCGCGTGAAGCTGGCGACCGACGGCGCCTCGATCATCGTCAACGACACCATCACGCTCAAGAATCCCAATCGCCTCGCAGTTTTTGACGTGCTGGCGGCCGCGGCGGCCACCAGCCGTGAAGTGTTCACGGCCAGTATTACCGCGGCTTATGCCGCCAACACCAAGGCCCAGGCAACGATCAATCCGGCGGCGGATGATACGGCGGCGATTGCCATCGACCGCCCGGCGGCGCTGCGGCTGGCGGGGGTCAGCACTTCTCTGCGCCTGAAGAAGATCGCAGCCAATTCGACGGAATTCTGGCGCGTGTATGTCGCCCTGGCCGCCGACGCTGAGGCCGGCGATGTGCAGCTCGATCCGCCCCAACCCCTGACGCTCGCCATCAATAATGAAGTGAAGACCGACTACGTGGTCGAGACGCCCACCGCCTTGCAAGGCGGCGGCCTGTTGCTGCGCAGCGGTCAAACGGACACGCTCGTGTATCGCATCAGCCGTGTGGGCCGTGACGGCGGCGATCTGGCCATTCGCGCGACAGTGAGCGGCACGGATGTGAATGACCGGCGCCAACTGACGGTGACCGGCACCGATACCGTGCAGGTCATCTCGTTGACGCGGGTGCGCATCGCCAAGACGGTTGTCAGCAACCAGCCGGACGGCGGCGTGGGCACCGTCAACACCAATCAGACCTTCACCCTCAACGCGGACATCAATAACATCGGCTTCGAGCGATTGGACAGTGTTTGGGTGACGCTCAAAGCGCTGGGGCAGTCAGCGCCACAGCAACAGCAACGCCGCATCGGGCCGATCGACAACGGCAGCACCGGCACCGCCGTGTTTGCCGTCACGGCGCCCAGCACACCCACCGCCGCCGGCGAGTTCGAGTTGTTCGAAGCCACCATCGATTCCGCCTTCACACCGACGACGCGCGCGCGCATCGATCCCGCCTTTGATTCGACAGCCGCGGTGCGCGTGCAAACGCCGGCGAACCTGCAACTCCAGGCCAGCACACCCGCCGTGCCCAATCGCCAATTGACCATCGGCCAGACTTTCACCCTGCGCGCCGTGGTCAACAATCTCGGCCAGGCCCCTTTCGATGACAGCGGCCGGCTGCAAATCGTGCCACCGCTGCCGGCCGGTTTCGTGATTGCGGACAACTCGCCGCGGCCGTTCAGCGACGGTGTCGCGGTGGAATGGCAAATCACGGCGCCGGATTTTGCCTCCGCGCAGGATACGCTGCTGGTGGAGATTGTCGCGCTGCCGCTCGATCGCAATGACGGCAGCCTCGCCGATGCCGCCAGCCGCACTGTCATGGTTATTGTGGATGTCAATGCCTCGGCGCTCGCGCTGACCTCGCTCGGGATCAGCGAACCCGAGGGCGCGCGCGATCACATCGTTTCCACCGAGCAGGAATTCACCGTGACCGCCAAAGTGGCCGCGAGTCCCAATTTGAGCGAGCTCAACGGCGAAATCACGCTGCCCACCGGCTACAGCTTCCTGACGAACGAAGCGAGCGTGAAGGCGGTGAGCGGCGATTCGGTGCGCTGGCGCCTCAAAGCGCCGGTCGGCAGCCACAGCAATCCGCGGGAGATCAAAGTGAAACTCACTGCGAAAAATTCCAAAGGTGAGTCCGAGCCGCCGGTGACAGGCACCATAACCGTGCAGGCCGAGCCGCGCGCCCTGCTCGAACTGACGCCGGAAATTCAGTCTCCCGCCGGCGCCCGCACCGGCAAGTTGGCGGTCGGCCAGAGTTTCACGATGCGCGCGACCCTGCGCAACCTTGGTGCGCCCACTTCCAATTTCGCCCGAGTCACTCTGCAGGTGGGAGAAACCGGGCTGGTGCTGGAGCAGCCGGCTGAGCAGGAATTGGTGATGGACGAGGAGGCGCGCGTGGGCTACGTGGAATGGCAGGCAACGGCGCCTGTGGTGCCGACGCCGAGCCGCGAGTTGACTTTCACCGTTACGCAAGTGCCGGTTGATCTCAATGCCGGTGAGCAGGCGCCGATGCGCAACAACGGCATCGCGAATTTGTCGATCGAGACCCTGGATCGCGGCACGATTGCGCTCACTGATTTTCGCATCTTCGCACCCGCCGGCGCGCAAGACCGCAGGTTGAGCACGGAGCAGCGCTTCACCCTCGCCGCCAAAGCGGACTGGTTTCGCGCCACCAACATCGCGGCGCGGCTGGTCCTGCCGGAGGGCGGCGGCTTTGTGCCGGAAGATCAACTCACCAAACTCTTGAGCGGCGCGCCGGGCCAGGAGTTCTATTGGGATCTCACGGCACCCGCCAGCGCGCTGGACAGCGCGACTTTCAAAATCCTCCTCACCGCCAGCGATGAGAGCGATCAATCCGTCAACCTCGGCCCGGAAATCGATTCTTTGAAGATTCGCCTGGTCAAGCGTGCCAACTTGCTGTTTACCGCCAAGATCACCAGCCCGGAAACAGCCACTGATGGCGTGGTGAGCGTGGGGCAATCGTTTCAGGTGGCGGCGCTGCTTGAGAACCTGGGAGAGGCGGAAGCGGTGGGATCGGACAGCCTGGAGATTCGGCTGCCGGCGAACTATCAACTCGATCCGGCAGTGGATACTGCGTTGGTGAAGCAAACCACTCCCGTCAACGGGATGCGCGTGGCGACCTGGCAAGTATTGGCGCCCATCGAGGCGTCAACCACGCAGGACATCTCCATCACGCTGCTCGATCCTCCCGATGATGCCAACACCGGCGCGGATGCCCAAGTGGTGGATCAAGATCTGCGGCAGCGCGTGAACATCGCCACCGAGGCGCGCAAATTGAGCGTCACCAGCACGGCGTTGGCGCGCCGGCCGCCGGTGGCGCGCGGGCAGAGCAACGTGCCGGTGCTGCAGTTCAGCCTGACCGATCCCGGGGCCAGCCAGACCACGAGTGACATCCTGCTGACCAGCCTGCGCTTTTACATTCGCAATCGCCAGGGAAAAAATATCGCGCCGGGTCTGTTGTTCCGGGCATTCCGGCTTGTCCATCAAGAAAATGCCGCCCAAATCTACGGCGAGATTCACCTCACCGCTGCCGATCAAAGCAATCCCGTACAATTGCCCCTGCTGAGGGATTCGGTTGAAGTCGGCTTTGGCCGCGCGCCGGGCTTGGTGCTCACCGCCGATCTCGTCGATGCCGATACCGCCAGGGCCTTCCTGCTTGCCTTTGATGAGAGCACGGATTTAACCGCCATCGACAGAGATTCCCGGCAGCCGGTGCAGGTGGTCGATGAAAACAATCGCACCGGCGCTGCATTTCAGCTCAACTCCGAAGTCTCGGTGCTGTTTGATGCCGATCACAGCACCTTTTATAATTATCCCAATCCCTTTCAGCCGCCGGAAACCAATGATCCCAGCCAGGGCACGCGCTTTATCTACAATCTCGCGCAAGATTCGGAAGTTGAGCTTAAGATTTTCACGCTGCTCGGTGAGCTGGTGTGGGAGCGCAAGTTCAGCGCCAGCATGCCGCAGGGCCGGCGCGGCTCGCACGTGGATGATATCGTGTGGAATGGATTCAACGATCGCGGCCGCAAAGTGTTGAACGGCGTCTATCTGGCCGTCATCAAGACCCACGCCGGCACGGCGCGCACCAAAGTCGCGGTGATCAAATAGGGTCCGTCTGAGAGTATTCCAACCCGTGAAACAGAAGCCCTGCTGCCGCGCCGCGCGAACGAATCCCAGCCCCGCCGGCGAAGCGAGAGTTCTTCTCACCAACTGAGGCAGCAGCACTGTTTCACTTGCCTTCCCTGCCCGCCGGACTGCGCCGGCGCTGCCGGAATCGATCCGCGAAAAAAATGGCCGCTGCCAATGCCAGCCCGGCATAAATCGGTTCGAGACCCAGCCAATATCTGCCGGCCTCTGCGGTTGCCAGCCACCAACTCGTGAGGCCGGCGCTCAGTACCATCGTACTCAGCGCGGCCGGCGCCGACATTTTCCATTTCGCAGAAAAACTCGCGGCCAGCGGCAGCAACAGCGCCGGCGTAATGATCGTGCCGAGACGGTACCAAATCGCCACGATCGATTGCGCCCACAGCGCAATGGCCACTGCCACCAGGAAAACGATCACCATGCTGAGTTGGGTGAGGCGCGTCGCCTGCGCTGCGCTGGTTTGCCGCCCGAGCTTTCCGAAAATATCCCTGCCCAACGAGATCGCGGAGAGAAAGGCAAAACTGTCGATGGTGGACATGATGGTGGCGAGCAGCGCGACAAAGAAAATGCCGCGTGCCACCGCCGGCAGCAGGTGCAGGGCAAGCTCGGGATAGGAGGCCGCGGGATTGGAGAGATCAGGCAGCAAGGCGCGGGCATACAAGCCGGTTGCGGTGGTCATGCCATCGAACACCAGCCAGCAGCCAATGGCAATGAAGATGCCGCGGCGGGCCACGGCCTCGCTGCGAGCAGCGAAGCAACGCTGATAGAAGCTGGGATCCACCAGCGTGCTCATCGCGATGAAATACCACACCAGCAGGTACTGCGGCCGGTTGCCGCCGTGCCAGGTGAGATGCGAGGCCGGCAGATGCTGCTGGAGAAATTCCCAACCGCCGTGCTGTGCGATCGCAAACGCCAGAATCAAAAAGAAGCCGGCATACATCAAGAGGAATTGCAGGATTTCCGTGCGCACCACTGCCGGCAGGCCGCCGCGCAAGCAATACACGATCGAAAAGAACGTGCCCACCACGACCCCCAGCCACAGCGGCCAGCCGAAGATCATTTCACACAACACGCCGAGCATCAGCACGTAGGGCGCGGGCGTTGCCAGCAGAGCTACGAAGAACGCGCCCAGCAGTCCGGCGCGGCGGCCATAGGCCGCTTCCAATTGTTCGGGAATGGTGAGCACCGGCGCCCGCCGCGCGCGGCCGGCCAGCAACACGGCAAAGAGAAAGGCATGCAAGTAATAGGGCACGCCAAACACCAACCAGTTCGACAGGCCGTGCTGATAAGAGAATTCGCCGACGCCGAGAATACCGCCATACCAGGTGGCGACCAGCGTGGCCACGAACGCCGGCAGCGAAAGTCGTCTGCCGGCGACGAGGTACTCTTCCAGCGTGCTCGTGCTTTGCCGTGAGCGGATGAATCCCAGTATCAACAGCACGAGCAGGTAGAGCAGGAGAATGAAGTAATCGGGAAGCGTCAGGCGGCCGGCAGCCATGGCAAGTGTCTTTCTTGGTGAATCAGAATCCAGTTCAAGCCGCGGCGCGTGGCTTCAATCGCCGCGCACGCGATAGCAGAAGAGAGTGCCCTCTGCCACCGCCACGGAGAACGAATCCGCCAGCGCTTCGTTGCTCAATCCGTCGCGCACTGCCCATTCCAGCGCTTCGTGGTTGAGCGGATATTTCAAGCCCGTGGTGGTGATGCCGCCGGCGCGGCGGAAGGCAATCAGCGAGATTTGCTGGCCGGCGAAACTCGAAAACACCGCCGGCGCCGGCCCGGGCAGGATGAAGCTGCCGATGCCGAAATCATCGTGGGTCTCAAGGGCCATGCGCGCACAGAATTTTTCCGCAATGTTGAGATTGACCAATTGATGATCGCAACGCAGCCCGGTGATGCCGACCAGCAGGGCGGCGCGGAATCCGCGTGCCAGCGCGAAAGTGAGCGCCTTTTCCAAATCCGTGGCGTACTGGCTGGGGTAGTGAATGAAGGCGGCGCTGGCACAGGCGGCGCGCGTGGCCGGCGTCACGGAATCGAGGTCACCGACCACGAAATCGGGAAGGAGGCCGCGCTCCCGCGCGCGATTCGCGCCGCCATCAGCGCAGATGACAGCTTGGGCGCGCTGCCGGCATTCCGCCAGAATGGCCTCCTGCGGCAGCACGCTGTTGGCAATGATCAATGCAGTTGATTGCGTCATCACGATTTCCCGGGGTATCACGTGAACCGGCGGCGCAGCCTCAACGGTTCATTTCATACTTGAGATTCACGAACACCTGGCGGCCGGCGGCCGGAAAGAATTCGTCGCCTTCGCCATGCGCGATATAGAGCCGGTCGAACAGATTCTGCACATGCAGTTGCAACGACAAGCCCGACTGGGCCGCGCCGAAGGGCAGGCGATAGCCCGCGCTCGCGTGCACCACGGTGTAAGCCGGCACCGTGTGTTCTTCGCGCTTGAAATTGTCGGTGTACTGCTTGCCCACGTGTTGCACGGCGAGTGACGCCAGCCAGCGCGAGCCGGCATGGGTCAAGCGGGCATTGGCGAGCACATCCGGAAATCCGGCGATGGGATTACCGTCCAGCCTGGTGGCCGTGCCCTCGCTGTCATAAGCCACGTGGCGTTTCAACTCGTTGTTGCTGAGCATGAGATTGGCCGCTGCCTGCCAGCGCGGCCACAGCGGCGCGCTCGCGGCCAGTTCGAGGCCGGCGTGCAGCGTGCGTTCGGCATTGCCGGTCACCGGCTGGCCGAAGCGATCGAGGCGGCCGCTCTTGATGATCTCGTCCTTGAAATTCATGTAGAAGAAATTGGCAGCCGCGTGCGCCTCGCCGCGGCGATAGCCCAGCCCGAACTCGAAGTCGTGCAGCCGCTCCGGTTTGACCAGCGGTTGATCGAAATCGAAGCGGCCGTCGGGTTGCAGGCCGAATTGCGGCGTGACCGCGCCCCAGCTTGCCGGCGTGCTGGCCTCGGCGGCGTCGTAGAGGTTCTTCAACCGCGGTTCGCGGCTGGTGCGCGCAAAGCTGGCGAAGAGATTGAAGTGGGAGGTGAGGTTGTAATTGACGCCCGCGCGCGGGTTGAGAAAATGGTATGGCACGTGAAAGTCGGTGCCGATGAATTTTTCATCATAGAGCCGGTAGCGCGAATAGGCGTAGTGCAGATCGAACGTGACATTCAGCCTGGGCAGCAGAAACCAGTGGGCGTGCAGATAGGGCGAGAGCACGTCCTTCGCGCCGCGATATTCGTAGTAGCGCCGGCGGGCGATATAATTCCAGCCGCGAAATTCCCCGGCCACGGCCTGCGGCAGGCCCGTGTCGCCTTTTTGAATGCGGCCCCAATGCAGCGAGCGATGGCGCCGCAGTTCCGCGCCCACGGTGAGCGCGCCGCGGCTGTGGTGCCAGGTGAGCTGCGGCAGCCAGCCCAACTGCACGTTGTCAACATAGGCACGAATCAACAAGCTGTCGACGTAGATTTCTTCGGGATTGCCGGTGACCGCGAAGCCGTAATCCGGGGTCAGGCGATAGTACGAAAGCGGCGCCCAGGAACCATCATAATCAAAGAAGCCGTAGCCGCGCACGGCGAACAGGGTGTTGTTCACTCGCCATTGCCCCCCCAGGCGGAGTTCATGCAGCAGTTCGAGATGCGGTTGGTTGAAGTTTTCGATTTCATCCGGCCGGCGAATGGGGTTGGTGCGCCGCGTTTCACGGTTTTGCGCCTGCGCTTTGGGGATGCCATAGTAGGCGAGATGATCGGCGATCGGGCCGCCATAGAAATGCAACCGGGTGATGGAATTCTTGCCGAGGCGCGCAGCGCCGGCAAAGTAGCTCTTGAGATCCACCCAGGATTGCTCGCGGTAGCCGTCGCTCTGCATGCGCGAGAGCCGGCCGGAGAACAAATATTTCTCCGCGAGCAAGCCGCTGGAGACGGACAGCGAATACTTGCGCGTATCGAACGTGCCGCCGCCAAGGGTGGCCGTCACTCCGCGCGCGCGGGAAAACTCCGAGGTCACGAGATTGACCGAACCGCCGATGGCCGGCGGGCCGTAGAACGCGCTGCCGGCGCCGCGCTGCACCTGAATATCCTGCACGTTGGCGAGCAAGTCGGGAAAATCGATCCAGTAAACGTTGTGGTCTTCGGGATCGTTTTGCGGCACGCCGTTGATCAACACCGCGATGCGCCGCTGATCAAAGCCGCGAATCGACAGATAATTGTAGCCCAGGCCGTTGCCGTTCTCGGAATAGAATTTGATCGAGGGCAGCTCGCTCAGCAGCACGGGAATGTCCTGCGCGGGATGGCGCTGGGCAATCGCTTCACGCGTCAGCGTGGCAAAGGCCACCGGGCTGTGTCGCTCGCGCGCGCGCGTCGCGACCACCGTTACCGTGGGGCTGAGGAGGGGCTGTGGTTGCAATGCGAGCATCACGCGCACTTCCGGTTGTTTGATCTCCAGGGACTGGCGCAGCGTTTCGTAACCGATGAAGGACGCCACCAGCACCACCCGGCCGGCCGGCACATTGGGCAGGCGAAAATTGCCGTGTGCGTCGGAAAGGGCGCGCACCGTCGTGCCCTCGATGCGGAGATGGCAGCCGGGCAGCGCCGCCTGCGATTCACGATCACGAACACTGCCCGAAATGACGGCGCTTTCCTGTGCGGCGCTTGCTCCACTCAGCAGGACCATCACGCCGCACCAAAAAGCAAACAGGTACTTCATGGCACACCTCGAAAAAGAAAAAGCCGCTTTCCATTTTTTCATAGGGAAGCGGCCACGAAACAGCGAGCGCCAGGGCCACGCATACACAGCGAAATTGCCGACCGTTTCCCTACGCCGGTATCATCCGGATCAGGTTCCAAGGGTGTAGTCTCAGTCCCGAATGTTGGGGACACCCCTAACGGAATCACGCGGAAGATAGCAGCCGGGCACGGCAAAGTCAATTGGAAATTCGGAAACCCGGCCTTGCTTTTTGCGCGGACTCTTGTATTTTGGCGAAAAACAACGCGCACACTGCCTCACGGACTGCTCATGACTCCGGAACCACAATGGCTCCTCTGGGCCAAGCAAATTCAGACGATCGCCCAAAACGGTTTGACCTTCAGCACCAATCCCTTCGACCTCGAGCGCTACCAGGCCCTGCAGCGGCTGGCGGTGGAAATCATTGCCAACCATGCGCATTGTTCCCGCGATTTTCTCGCGGCGACGCTCGCACAGGAAAAAGGCTATGCCACGCCCAAGGTGGATGTGCGTTGCGTGGCGTTTCGTGATGGGAAGGTTTTGCTGGTGCAGGAAAAGCACGACGGCAAATGGTCGCTGCCCGGCGGCTGGGCGGATGCCGGCTTGGCGCCCTCCGAAGCCGCGATCAAAGAGTTGCGCGAAGAAGCGGGCTTCGAGGGCGTCGCACGCAAGATTCTCGCGGTTTATGATCGTCGCCTGCATTCCAGGGTCCCGCATTTGTTCGAAACCTACAAGATTTTCATCCAATGTGACCTGTTGGGCGGCGAATTCAAAGCCAACCTCGAGACGCTCGCCGCCGGTTTTTTCAGTTTGGATGAGCTGCCGCCGCTGTCCGAAGGCCGCACCACCCACGCCAATCTGGTTGAGGCTTTCGAACATCTCAAGAATCCCAGCCGGCCCACGGCATTCGATTAACCCCAAACTCTGGTCTCATGGAACCTGAAGTGTTGTTGCAGGAACTGGTTGAGCGCTTCACCGGCAAGCCGGCGCAAGCCCTCACCGAATTGAAGGCGCATGGCTCCGACCGCAGAATCTTCCGGCTGCACCAGGGCGAGCGCACGATCATCGGCGTGCACAACGCCGACCGTGCCGAAAACACCGCCTTTCTCGAATTCTCCCGCCACTTCCGCCGCTGCGGTCTGCCGGTGCCGGAAATTTACCTCGAGGATTTGGAGCGCAATCTCTATCTCGAAGAGGATTTGGGCGACACCACGCTCTTTTCCTTCTTGAGCGGCGAGCGCAGCAAAGCCGGCTTTTCGCCGGCCGTGGTCGAGCTGTACCGCAAAGTCGTGCGCTGGCTGCCGCAATTTCAGATTCGCGCGGGTCGAACGCTGAATTATGCCGTGTGCTATCCGCGCGGCCGCTTCGACAAGCAATCGATGATGTGGGATTTGAATTACTTCAAATACTACTTTCTCAAGCTCGCCAAGATTCCCTTCAACGAACAGGAGCTGGAAGACGATTTCGAGAAGTTCACCAACTTT